>CALPNT020000103.1 GCA_943325005.2 Bifidobacterium breve
AGCAGCGCGATCCAGGTCGCCAAGACCGTCACCTACCTGCCCGATCTGGTGGAGGTGCAACGGGCCAGCTTCAAATGGTTCCTGGAGAAGGGGCTCATCGAGGAGCTCGAGAGCTTCTCGCCGATCACCGATTACACCGGCAAGCTCGAACTCCACTTCATCGGCAGCGAGTACCGGCTGAAGCGCCCCCGCCACGACGTCGAGGAGGCCAAGCGTCGCGATGCCACCTTCGCCTCGCAGATGTATGTCACCTGCCGCCTGGTTAATAAGGAAACTGGCGAAATCAAGGAGCAGGAAGTATTCATCGGTGAACTGCCCTTGATGACCGAACGCGGCACCTTCATCATCAATGGTGCCGAGCGGGTGATCGTCAACCAGATCGTTCGTTCACCTGGGGTTTACTTCAAGGACGAACAGGACAAGAACGGCCGCAAAACTTTCAACGCCAGTGTGATCCCCAACCGGGGCGCTTGGCTCAAGTTCGAAACAGACAAGAACGACCTGCTGCACGTGCGGGTCGACAAAACCCGCAAGATCAATGCCCACGTGCTGATGCGTGCCATCGGCCTGTCGGACAACGATGTGCTCGACAAGCTGCGTCACCCCGAGTACTACCAGAAGTCGATTGAGGCGGCCAACGACGAAGGCATCGCTTCTGAAGATCAGGCCCTGCTGGAGCTGTACAAGAAGCTGAGGCCAGGTGAACCGCCCTCAGTCAGCGGTGGTCAGCAGCTGCTGCACAGCCGCTTCTTTGATCCCAAGCGTTACGACCTTGGTCGAGTTGGTCGCTACAAGATCAATAAAAAGCTCCGGCTCACCATCCCCGATGCCACCCGCACTCTCACGCCTGAGGATGTGCTCTCGACGATCGATTACCTGATCAATCTCGAGCTCGATGTAGGCGGCGCCAGCCTCGATGACATCGACCACCTCGGCAATCGGCGCGTGCGCTCCGTCGGCGAGCTGCTACAAAACCAGGTGCGCGTGGGCCTTAACCGCCTGGAGCGGATCATCAAGGAGCGGATGACGGTCGGAGAAACCGAATCCCTCACCCCAGCCCAACTGGTGAACCCGAAGCCGCTGGTGGCGGCGATCAAGGAGTTCTTCGGCTCCAGCCAGCTGAGCCAGTTCATGGACCAGACCAACCCGCTGGCGGAGCTGACTCACAAGCGCCGCATCAGCGCCCTCGGCCCAGGCGGCCTCACCCGGGAGCGGGCCGGCTTCGCCGTGCGCGATATCCACCCCTCCCACTACGGCCGTATCTGCCCGATCGAAACGCCGGAAGGCCCAAATGCCGGTCTGATCGGCTCCCTGGCGACCCACGCCCGGGTGAATGAGTACGGCTTCATCGAAACCCCCTTCTGGAAAGTTGAAGGTGGAATTGTCCATAAGAAGGGCAATCCCATCTATCTCTCCGCTGACCTGGAGGATGAATGTCGCGTCGCTCCTGGTGACGTGCCCACGGATGCCGCGGGTTTCATCACGTCCGATCTGGTGCCGGTGCGCTACCGGCAGGATTTCGAGACGGTAATTCCCGAGCAGGTCGACTACGTCCAGCTCTCACCGGTGCAGGTGATCTCGGTGGCGACCTCCCTGATCCCGTTCCTGGAGCACGATGACGCCAACCGGGCCCTGATGGGCTCGAACATGCAGCGCCAGGCCGTGCCCCTGTTGCGCCCCGAGCGCCCCTTGGTGGGTACGGGCCTGGAAACCCAAGTGGCTCGCGACTCCGGCATGGTCCCGATCACCCGCGTCAATGGCGAAGTGGTGTTCGTCGATGCCACCGCCATCGTGATCCGCGATGACCAGGGCACCGAGCACACCCACTTCATGCAGAAGTATCAGCGCTCGAACCAGGACACCTGCCTGAACCAGCGGCCGATCGTCAACCAGGGCGACTCGGTGATCGCCGGTCAGGTCCTGGCCGATGGCTCGGCGTGTGAAGGCGGTGAGATTGCCCTGGGGCAGAACGTCCTGATCGCTTACATGCCCTGGGAGGGCTACAACTACGAGGATGCCATCCTCGTCAGCGATCGCCTGGTACAGGAAGATCTCTACACCTCGGTGCATATCGAGAAGTACGAGATTGAAGCTCGCCAGACCAAACTCGGCCCTGAGGAGATCACGCGTGAGATCCCCAATGTGGCAGAGGAAAGCCTGGGCAGTCTCGACGAGATGGGCATCATCCGCATCGGTGCCTATGTGGAATCTGGTGACATCCTCGTCGGCAAAGTCACACCCAAGGGTGAATCCGACCAACCCCCCGAAGAGAAGCTACTGCGTGCCATCTTCGGTGAAAAAGCCCGCGATGTTCGCGACAACTCCCTGCGCGTGCCCAGCACCGAACGCGGACGGGTTGTGGATGTGCGCATCTATACCCGCGAGCAAGGTGATGAACTACCACCCGGCGCCAACATGGTGGTGCGGGTTTATGTGGCCCAGCGCCGCAAGATCCAGGTGGGCGACAAGATGGCCGGCCGCCACGGCAACAAGGGCATCATCAGCCGCATCCTGCCCCGCGAGGATATGCCCTACCTGCCCGATGGCACCCCGATCGACATCGTGCTCAACCCCCTGGGTGTACCGAGCCGGATGAATGTCGGCCAGGTGTTCGAATGCCTAATGGGCTGGGCCTCCTCCCATCTCGATTGCCGCGTCAAGGTGGTGCCCTTCGATGAGATGTATGGCGCCGAAAAGTCGAAGCAAACCGTACAGGCCTATCTCGAAGAAGCTGCCAAGTTGCCCGGCAAGGCCTGGGTGTACGACCCCGAGCATCCCGGCAAGATCCAGCTAATCGACGGCCGCAGTGGTGAGCCCTTTGACCAGCCCGTCACCGTGGGCTATGCGCACATCCTTAAACTGGTTCACCTCGTGGATGACAAAATCCACGCCCGTTCCACTGGTCCTTACTCCCTGGTCACCCAGCAGCCCCTGGGCGGCAAGGCGCAGCAGGGCGGTCAGCGACTCGGAGAGATGGAAGTGTGGGCCCTGGAGGCCTACGGCGCTGCCTACACCCTGCAGGAACTGCTCACCGTCAAGTCCGACGACATGCAGGGACGCAACGAAGCGCTCAACGCCATCGTCAAAGGCAAGCCGATTCCGCGCCCCGGTACTCCCGAGTCGTTCAAGGTGCTGATGCGCGAGCTGCAGTCCCTCGGCCTCGATATCGCCGTCTACACCGACAGCGGCGAGGAAGTGGATCTGATGCAGGACGTCAATCCCCGGCGCAGCACACCCAGCCGCCCCACCTACGAGTCCCTCGGCGTCGCGGACTACGACGACGACTGATCGCCGATCGGGGGCCCCGCTTGGCGGGGCCTGATTGCCTCACGCTTGCCCCTTTCACCGCTAGTCCGCCGCCATGTCCAACAGCAATCTCCGCACCGAGAACCACTTCGACTACGTGAAGATCACGCTCGCTTCCCCCGAGCGGATCATGCAGTGGGGCCAGCGCACCCTGCCCAATGGTCAGGTGGTCGGGGAAGTCACCAAGCCGGAGACGATCAACTACCGCACCCTCAAGCCCGAAATGGACGGGCTGTTCTGCGAGAAGATCTTCGGCCCTTCCAAGGACTGGGAATGCCATTGCGGCAAGTACAAGCGGGTGCGTCACCGCGGCATCGTCTGTGAACGCTGCGGCGTCGAGGTCACCGAAAGCCGGGTGCGACGCCATCGCATGGGCTTCATCAAGCTGGCGGCGCCGGTGTCCCACGTCTGGTACCTGAAGGGGATTCCCAGCTATGTGGCAATTCTGCTTGACATGCCCTTGCGGGATGTGGAGCAGATTGTCTACTTCAACTGCTATGTGGTTCTCGATGCGGGCGATCACAAAGATCTCACCTACAAGCAACTGCTCACCGAAGATGAGTGGCTTGAAATCGAAGACCAGATCTTCGCCGAAGATTCCGAGATCGAGAACGAGCCCGTTGTAGGCATCGGTGCCGAAGCGCTGAAGCAGCTCCTTGAAGACCTCGAACTCAATGCGATCGCCGAACAACTGCGTGAAGAAATCGCCGCCAGCAAGGGCCAGAAACGGGCCAAGCTGATCAAGCGTCTGCGGGTGATCGACAACTTCATCGCCACCAACGCCCGGCCCGAGTGGATGGTGCTGGATGTGATCCCGGTGATTCCCCCGGATCTGCGGCCGATGGTACAGCTGGATGGCGGTCGCTTCGCCACCAGCGACCTCAACGATCTGTATCGGCGGGTGATCAACCGCAACAACCGCTTAGCGCGCCTGCAGGAGATCCTTGCGCCCGAGATCATCGTCCGCAATGAGAAGCGGATGTTGCAGGAGGCGGTCGATGCTCTGATCGACAACGGCCGCCGCGGCCGCACCGTGGTCGGCGCCAACAACCGGGCCCTGAAGTCGCTCAGCGACATCATCGAGGGCAAGCAGGGTCGCTTCCGGCAGAACCTGCTGGGCAAGCGGGTCGACTACTCCGGCCGTTCGGTGATCGTGGTGGGCCCCAAACTGAAAATGCATCAGTGCGGCCTGCCCAAGGAGATGGCGATCGAGCTGTTCCAGCCGTTTGTGATCCATCGCTTGATCCGCCAGAACATCGTCAACAACATCAAGGCGGCCAAGAAGATGATCCAGCGTGCCGACGATGAGGTGATGCAGGTGTTGCAGGAAGTGATCGAAGGGCATCCGATTCTGCTCAACCGGGCCCCGACCCTGCACCGCCTCGGCATCCAGGCTTTCGAGCCCAAGCTCGTCGACGGTCGCGCCATCCAGCTGCATCCCCTGGTCTGCCCGGCCTTCAACGCTGACTTCGACGGTGACCAGATGGCCGTGCACGTGCCGCTGTCGATCGAAGCGCAGACGGAGGCTCGCATGTTGATGCTGGCCAGCAACAACATTCTTTCCCCCGCCACCGGCGAGCCGATCATCACCCCATCTCAGGACATGGTGCTCGGTGCGTACTACCTCACGGCTGAACAGCCTGGTGCGGTCAGGCCCGCCTATGGCGATCGCAGCCGCAGCTTCGCCGACCTCGACGATGTGATCGGCGCCTTTGAGGAGAAGTACCTCACGCTGCATGACTGGATCTGGGTGCGTTTCAACGGCGAAGTTGAAAGTGATGACGAGGACCAGGAGCCCCAGTCGGCCGAGACCCTCAGTGATGGAACCCGCGTGGAGCAGTGGAAATACCGTCGCGACCGTTTCGATGAAGACGGCGCCTTGATCAGTCGCTATCTGCTCACCACCGTCGGCCGTGTTGTCATCAACAGCACCATCATTGCTGCCGTGGCCGCCGCATGAGCGCCGCTCCCTGAACGTGATCGGCGTCACGACGCCGTTGGTTCCCCACCAGCTTCCCTACCTGATTTTCTTCATCGCGCGCTGACCACGCTGATCCGCTCATGACCGCCACCCCCGCCAAGAAGCCCACCAAGAAGAGCAGCAAAGCCGCGGCCAAGGAGGCCGCTGCCTTGGCCGCCGCCGCTGCCCTCGAGCCGATCAACGGCAGCTCAGCCCTGAGCAAGCAGGCGCCACCCTTTCGCAACCGCGTGATCGACAAGAAGGCGCTGCGCAATCTCGTCTCCTGGGCCTACAAGCACCACGGCACCGCCGCCACCGCGGCCATGGCTGACGAGCTCAAGGATCTCGGCTTCCACTACGCCACCCAGGCTGCCGTCTCGATTTCAGTCGATGATCTACGCATCCCCAGCGACAAGGCGGCGCTGCTAGCCGAAGCGGAGCAGCAGATCACCGAAACGGAGGAGCGCTATCGCCTCGGTGAAATCACCGAGGTGGAACGCCACACCAAGGTGATCGACACCTGGACCGAGACCAACGAACGCCTGGTGGCGGCCGTGCGGCGCAATTTCAACGACAACGATCCGCTCAACTCGGTGTGGATGATGGCCAACTCCGGGGCCCGGGGCAACATGTCCCAGGTGCGCCAGTTGGTGGGCATGCGCGGCTTGATGGCCAACCCCCAGGGGGAAATCATTGACTTGCCGATTCGCACCAACTTCCGAGAAGGATTGACGGTCACCGAGTACGTGATCTCCTCCTACGGCGCCCGCAAGGGCCTGGTGGACACCGCCCTGCGCACCGCCGACTCCGGCTATCTCACCCGCCGTCTGGTGGATGTGGCCCAGGACGTGATCGTGCGGGAAGAAGACTGCGGCACCACCCGCGGCATTGTGATCGATGCCGATGAAAAGGGTCGCTTCGGTACCAAGTTGATCGGGCGTCTTGCCGCCGAGCAGGTGATCAGCCCCAGCGGCGAGGTGCTGGCCGAGCGCAACACCGAGATCGACGTGCCACTCGCCAAGCTGATTGAGGACGCCGGCGTCCGTGGCGTGGTGGTTCGCTCGCCGCTCACCTGCGAAGCCTCCCGCTCCGTCTGCCGCAAGTGCTACGGCTGGGCCCTGGCTCACAACGAACTGGTCGACCTCGGCGAGGCCGTCGGCATCATCGCCGCCCAATCGATTGGCGAACCGGGCACGCAGCTCACCATGCGCACCTTCCACACCGGTGGTGTGTCAACGGCTGAAACCGGTGTGGTGCGCTCGTTAGTGGAGGGCATCGTCGAGTTCGGCGCCAAGGCTCGCCTGCGGCCCCACCGCACCCCCCATGGGGTCGAGGCCCATCTGGCCGAAACCGATTTCGTGCTCAGCGTGAAGCCCTCGGGCAAGGGTAAGCTACAGAAACTCGACATCACCTCGGGTTCAATTCTGTTTGTCAACGACGGCGAGACCGTCCCCTCCGACACCACGCTGGCCCAGATCTCCGCGGGTGCCCAGGTCAAGAAGAGTGTGGAGAAGGCCACCAAGGATGTGATCTGCGACCTGGCTGGTCAAGTGCGCTTCGAGGATGTGATCCAGCCCCGGGAAGTCACCGATCGTCAGGGCAACATCACCCACAAAGCTCAGCGCCTTGGGCGGCTCTGGGTATTCAGCGGCGATGTCTACAACCTGCCCCCCAATGCCCTGCCTGTGGTGGGCACCAACACCGCCGTGACCACCGGTGAGGTGTTGGCGGAAAGTCGTCTGCAGAGCGAATACGGCGGCGCCGTGCGCCTGCGCGACTCTGCTGGTGACTCGCGTGAGGTGCAGATCGTCACCGCCAGCCTCACCCTCAAGGACTGCAAACTGGCCGGTGAATCCACCCATTCCGGCGAGATCTGGCACCTGGAAGGCAAGGGCAACATCCGCTATCTGCTCAAGACCCAGCCGGGCAGCAAGATCGGCAGCGGCGAGGTGATTGCCGAACTCGCCGACGATCGTTTCCGCACCCAGACCGGCGGCATCGTCCGCTTCGCCCCCGGCCTGTCGATCAAGAAGGCCCGTTCCGCCAAGCACGGCTACGAGGTCAGCAAAGGCGGCACCCTGCTCTGGATCCCCCAGGAAACCCACGAGATCAACAAGGACATCTCCCTGTTGATGATTGAGGACGGCCAGTGGATCGAGGCCGGCACCGAAGTGGTCAAGGACATCTTCAGCCAGACCGCCGGCATTGTCTCCGTCACCCAGAAGAACGACATCCTGCGCGAGATCATCGTGCGCTCAGGCAAGTTGCATCTGGTCTCCGACAGCAAGGTGCTGGCCCGCTTCGGCGGCGACGGCAAAATGGTGAATCCCGGCGAAGAGATGGCCCCGGGCCTCACCGCCGAAGTGATGCAGTTCGTTGAAACGGTGGATACCCCTGAAGGTGGCGCGCTGCTGTTGCGGCCAGTCGAGGAATACAGCATCCCCGATGCCGCCCATCTGCCTGAGCTCGGTACGGTCAAGCAGACCGGGGGACCTTCGCTGGGACTGAAGGCCACCCAGCGCCTCACTTATAAGGACGGCGAATTGATCAAGTCGGTGGAGGGGGTGGAATTGCTGCGCACCCAGCTGATTCTCGAGACCTTCGACACCACTCCCCAGATGACGGTTGACGTCGAAGCGGTTGCGGACAAGCGGGCCAAGACGATCGAACGGTTGCAGCTGGTGATTCTGGAAACGCTGCTGGTGCGCCGCGACACGCTCTCGGATGCGAGCCACGGCTCCACCCACACCGAGCTGCAGGTGGAGGACGGCCTTGCCGTCAAACGTGGCGATGTGGTGGCCACCACCCAGATCCTCTGCAAGGACGACGGGGTGGTGCATCTGCCGGATCCGACTCCCGGTGAACCGATCCGCCGTCTGATTGTCGAGCGTGACGGTGACACCCGCGAAATCGATCTGGGAACCCCCGAACCTGCGGTCGTCATCGGCCAGCGCATCGTCGATGGCGATCTGCTGGCTGAGGGAGTTGCGGCCCCATGCTGCGGTCAGGTGGAAGCGATCGATGGCCATCGCCTCACGATCCGCCTCGGGCGCCCCTACATGGTGTCCCCCGATTCGGTGCTGCACGTGCGCGACGGCGAACTGGTGCAGCGGGGCGACAGCCTCGCGCTGCTGGTGTTCGAGCGCCAGAAGACCGGCGACATCGTTCAGGGCCTGCCGCGCATCGAGGAGTTGCTGGAAGCCCGTCGCCCGCGGGAATCGGCCGTGTTGTGCCGCAAGGCCGGCATCGTGCAGATTAAATACAGCGAAGACGATGACCTGATCACCGTTTCGGTGATCGAAGGCGACGACGCCATCACCGACTATCCGATCCTGCTGGGCCGCACCGTGATGGTGAGCGACTCCCAGCAGGTCACCGCCGCTGAGCAACTCACCGACGGTCCCATCAACCCCCATGAGTTGCTGGAGTGCTACTTCGAGGATCTGCGTACGCGCAAGCCCACCATGGAGGCGGCCCAGGAGGCGATCTCCAACCTGCAGTTCCGCATG
Source organism: Bifidobacterium breve (assembly GCA_943325005.2). Classification (GTDB taxonomy): domain Bacteria; phylum Cyanobacteriota; class Cyanobacteriia; order PCC-6307; family Cyanobiaceae; genus Cyanobium. Next base: position 8,776 of record CALPNT020000103.1, read on the forward strand.
GTCACCGAGGTGCAGAACGTCTACAAATCCCAGGGCGTTTCGATCAGCGACAAGCACATTGAGGTGATCGTCCGCCAGATGACCAACAAGGTGCGGATCGAGGATGCCGGCGACACCACTCTGCTGCCCGGCGAGCTGATCGAGCTGCGCCAGGTGGAGCAGGTGAACACCGCCATTGCGATCACCGCCGGTGCTCCCGCCGAGTTCACGCCGGTGCTGCTCGGCATCACCAAAGCCTCGCTCAACACCGACAGTTTCATCTCGGCAGCCTCCTTCCAAGAGACCACCCGGGTGCTCACCGAGGCGGCGATCGAAGGCAAGAGCGACTGGCTGCGCGGTCTCAAGGAGAACGTGATCATCGGTCGTCTGATTCCGGCTGGCACCGGTTTCAGTGGCTTCGAGGAGGAGCTTCGCTCTGAGGCCGGACCCCATCCCGACATCCTCGAAGAGGAGGCCGCCGGCTATCGCCGCATGCAGAACCTCCGCCCCGATTACACCGTCGAGATGCCGGCTCCTTCGGTATCAGCCGCCGTGCTCGACGATCCCTCCGACGCGGATCTGGAAGCCACTCGCAGCCGTCACGGCATCGAGGCCAGCGCCAGCGGTTTCGCCGCCTTTACCCGGCCTTCGGTCGAGGAGGGCCTCGAGGAAGAGCTGATCGCCGATCCGGCGGCACTCGAGGGTCTGCAGGAGGAGGGTCTGCTCAGTGATGACTGACATCAGCCCCACCGCCAGCGGCCAGCGGCCCCTGGCGGCTCGCACCGAGCTCGGCACGCCAATTCCCGTGCGCCGCCTGCCCCGCTGGGGTTTCCATGCTCGCAACGAGCTGCTGCACGGCCGCATCGCCATGCTCGGCTTCATCGCCCTGGTGGCGGTGGAGTGGTGGCTGGGCCACGGCATCCTGATCTGGCCCTGAGGGCCGCCTTCTCTCCCGCCATCCCTGCTCTGACCAGTTCCTCCTCCGTTCCAGTGAGCACCACAACGGCTGCAGCCAACGCCCCGGCTGCAGATCCGATGGCGCCTCAGCCGGCCGCGATCCCTCTGCTGGGCCTCGGTCTGGCGGAACTCGAGCACTGGGCCCAGAGTCAGGGTCAACCGGCCTTTCGCGGCCGCCAGCTGCACGACTGGATCTATGCCAAAGGGGCCCGCAGCCTGGAGGCGATCACGGTCTTGCCCAAGGCCTGGCGCGAGACGCTGCAGCACGGTGAAGGCCAGGGCGCCAACATCGGCCGCCTGCCGTTGTTGCACCGCAGTGATGCCCGTGATGGCACCACCAAATTGCTCCTGGGAA
>CALPNT020000104.1 GCA_943325005.2 Bifidobacterium breve
CACCACCTGGGCGTTGCTGTTGTCGTTGGCGATCACCACGCCCTCATGGGCGGCCACCAGCTCTTCGAGTTGGCTGCGCTCGAAGCCGATCACGGCGGTCATGGCGCCGCCGCCAGCGGCAGCCATCAGTTCACTGCGGCGCTGCATCAGGGCCAGGCCGGTGCTGACGTCGAACACGCCGGCGGCATAGAGCGCCACCAGTTCGCCGAGGCTGTGGCCGGCTACCAGATCGGCCTGACGGCCCTGGTCGCGCAGTTGATCCACCAGCAGGCTTTCGATCACGAACAGGGCCGGCTGGGTGTTGCGCGTGTCGTTGAGGTCGCTCGGCTCCGCCGTGCCGGACGCTTCGCCGGCGCAGATGGCCAGCAGATCGCGGCCCAGCAGTTCGGAAGCGGCGGCGAAGCGGTCGCGGGCTCCCGGCAACGTGAGCACGGGGGCGGCCATGCCGGCTTTCTGCGAGCCCTGACCAGGAAACACCCAGGCAATACCCATTGCGGCGCCGCACCATCGAACGGCAGGAGATTAGATCGCGGCTGCGGGCAGCTCCGGCAGGGGCGCCTCAGGCCAGTCGGCCGCTCCAGCGCAGCAGGGCACCGCCCCAGCTCAGGCCGGCGCCGAAGCCGCTGCTGGCGAGCAGGTGACCCGGTTGCACCCGGCCATCGCGCACGGCCTCATCGAGCATCAGCGGAATCGTGGCGGCGGAGGTGTTGCCATAGAGGCCCAGGTTGCTGAGCACCCGCTGCTGGGGCACGGCGAAGCGATCGGCCACGGCGTCGAGAATGCGTTGATTGGCCTGGTGCAGGAGCAGCCAGTCGAGGGTGGAGGCCTTGATGCCGGTGGCTTCGAGCAGCTCGGAGAGCACAGCGGGCACTTCGCGCACCGCGAACTTGTAGACCTCCTGGCCGTTCATATGGATCGGAGCGAAGCCCCCCACCTGGGCGGTCAGGCCAGCCACCAAGGGCCGGTGCTCCGGCGTCTGGGCCAGGGTCAGGCAGGCATTGCGGCTGCCATCGGAGCGCATCCGGAAGGCCAGCAGACCGTCGTCGGCCTGCTCACAGGCCTGTAGGGCCACGGCTCCGGCTCCGTCACCGAACAGCACGCAGGTGCTGCGATCGTCCCAGTCGACCCAGCGGCTGAGCTGGTCGGCGCCGATCACGAGCACTCGCTCGAAGCTGCCGCTGCGGATGTACTGACTGGCGGTGATCAGGGCAAACAGGAAGCCGCTGCAGGCGGCGGTGAGATCAAAGGCCACGGCGGCGTGGGCGCCGATCGCCGCCTGCACCCGCGGGGCGGTGCCGAACAGGTCGTCGGGGCTGGAGGTGGCCAGCAGGATCAGGTCCACCTCTGCCGCGCTCCAGCCGGCTTGCTCCAGGGCGGCGAGCGCCGCTGCACTGGCCAGGCTGGTCACCGTCTCACCGGCACCGGCGACGCGTCGGGAGCCGATGCCGGTGCGGCTGCGGATCCATTCGTCGCTGGTTTCGACCCGATGGCCGAGCAGGGCATTGCTGATGCTGGCGCTTGGCAGGGCGCTGCCGCTGCCCACCAGTGCCATCCCCCGGTTGGGCCTCTGGGAGTTGCCTGCGCCGCCTGACACGGGAATCCAGCCACTGTTGCTTGCGGGTCAGTCAACCACAGGCGGCCGCGTCGCCGCTGCTAAGCAGGGCGCTGGCAGGGCTGTCGCCACCGAGGGCGTGGAGGTCGTCCATCACGCCGTGGCTGGCTGCTGAATGGGCCAGCCGCAGGGCACTCACCACCGACAGCGCCTTGCTGCTGCCGTGGCCGATCACGCAAATCCCATCCACACCCAGCAGCAGGGCGCCGCCGTGCTCGGCATGGTCGAGGCGCTTCTTGATGCGCACCAGGTTGCTGCGCAGGAAGGCCGACCCCACCTTGCCGCGGCGGCCGCGGGGCAGTTCGGCCCGCAGCACATCGAGTAACACGCTGCCTACCGATTCGAGGAACTTCAGCAGCACGTTGCCGCTGAAGCCATCGCAGACCACCACATCGAAGTCGCCGGAGAGGATGTCGCGCCCCTCGCAGTTGCCGGCAAACAGGAAGCGGTCATCGCCGGCCAGCAGCGGGTAGGTCTTGAGGCAGAGCTCGTTGCCCTTGCACTCCTCCTCGCCGATGTTCACCAGGCCGATGCGGGGCTGGCGCACCTGCAGCACATCGCGGCTGTAGATGTTGCCCAGCAGGGCGAACTGGTGCAGCCATTCGGGTCGGCAGTCCATGTTGGCGCCGACATCCAGCACCAGCACTTGCTGATCGGGATCCTTGGTGGGGAACAGGGCGCCGATCGCCGGCCGGTCGATGCCCTTGAGCCGCCCCAGCCGGAAGATCGCCGCGGCCATCACGGCGCCGGAGTTGCCGGCGGAGTACACGGCCGTGGCTTCGCCTTGCTTCACCAGGTCCATGGCCAGGTTGATGCTGGCATCGCGCTTGCGGCGCACCACCTTGGCCTCTTCGTTCATGGCCACCGACGGCCCGCTCGCCACCAGGTGCAGCAGGCCGCGAGCGACGGCCTCATTGAGCTCTTCCTGCAGGCCCATGGCGCGGATCGCGGCCTGCAGAGGCTCGGTTTCGGCCACGAAGCGGATGCGCAGGGGCAGCAGTTCCACGGCCCGCAGGCAGCCCTCCAGGATCGGTCCGGGGGCGTGATCCCCGCCCATGCCATCGACCGCCACCCAGAGCCGCTGTCGATCGTCGATCGGCTCGATCCTGGCCAGATCGCCGCCGCCGCTTCCCTGCTGCAGGCGTCGCAGCGGATCGAACACCAGGGGCTGCAGCACCGAGCCCGCGACGGAGCTTGCAGCTCCGGCTACCGAGCTGGCGGCGCCGGCTACCGAGCCGGCGGCGTTGCCGGCCGCCCCCGCCATCGAGCCGGCCATGGAAGCGGTGACGTTGGCGGTGGCATTGGCGGTGTCCACCAGGGCCGAGGCGGTGTCCACCAGCGTTGTGACCGCCGCATTGCGGCGGTACCAGATCACCAGGCGGCGGATCGCCCGGCTCGGTTTGGCACGGACCGGCTTTGCCCGGTAAGGGGCGGCGGGCTGGTCGGTGGGGTCAGGCTCCTTCGTTGGCAACGGGTTCGACGCGGGGTTCGACGAGGCGCTGAAACAGATAACCGGTTCCCCGGGCTGTGAGAATCAGCTCGGGATTGGACGGATCATCCTCCAGTTTGGAACGCAGCCGGGAAATGTGGACATCCACCACCCGGGTATCGACATGTCGGTCTGGGCTGTACCCCCACACCTCGCGCAGAATTTCACTCCGGCTGAAGGGTTTGCCGGAGCGACTGACCAGCAGCTCCAGCAGGTTGAACTCCATGCCAGTGAGCCGGATGCGCTCAGGGCCCTGAAACACCTGACGCCTGTTGGTGTCGATCCGCAGGTTGCCGATCTCGATCAGGCCGGAGTCGGGAATCCCGGCCAGCTGCTCCTTCTCGACCCGGCGCAGCACGCAGCGGATGCGGGCTTCCAGTTCCTTGGGGCTGAAGGGTTTGACCACGTAGTCGTCGGCCCCCAGCTCCAGGCCGGTGATGCGATCCGCCACATCGCCCAGGGCGGTGAGCATCACGATCGGCACGTCCGAATCCTTGCGCAGCTCCTGGCAGACGCCGTAGCCATCCAGCTTGGGCATCATCACGTCCAGCACCACCAGATCGGGCAAACGCTGGCGGAAGAGCTCCAAGGCCTCCTCGCCATCGCAGGCGGTGATCACCTGGTAGCCGATCATCGACAGCCGCGTTTCCAGGATGCGCCGGATGCTGGCCTCATCGTCGACGACGAGAATGGTTTCCCTGGCGGGGGCTGGCGCGGTGGCGGGGGAGGTCGTGGTCATGCTGCAGCTCGAGCGCCTTGCTGGAGCACCAGCAGATTTGGCGCCTACCCATCGCCACCACTGAAAAGCGCCGGGGGGTGCTTCATTACCAAACTCAACCTTTCTTCATAGTCCGTGGCCCGTTCTGCCGCTTCCTTCGTCTGCCAGGCCTGCGGCGCCCGCACCCGCCAGTTCTTCGGGCGCTGCTCCGCCTGTGGCGGCTGGAACACGCTGGTGGAACAGCGGGACACCGCCGTCGACAACCGCCGCCGCCGGCCGGTGGCGGTCGCCAGTGAGGCCGAGGCACCGAGGCGAGCCCATCGTTCCGAGCCGATCGCCAGCCTCGGCGAAACGCCCCTGCAGCGGCTGACCAGCGGCTACAGCGAGCTCGATCGGGTGCTCGGGGGAGGCCTGGTACCGGGCTCCCTGGTGCTGCTTGGCGGCGATCCCGGCATCGGCAAGAGCACGCTGCTGTTGCAGAGCGCCCGGGCGATGGCGGAGCACCAGACGGTGCTGTACGTGAGTGCGGAGGAATCGGCCCAGCAGGTGAAGCTGCGCTGGCGGCGCCTGGGGGAGGCGGCAGACGCTGGCCAGGCCACGCCGGCTTTGTCCCTGTCGCGCCTGCAGTTGCTGGCTGAAACCGATCTGGAGCTGGTGCTGCAGGAGCTGGAGGTGCTGCGGCCGGCGGTGGCGATCATCGACAGCATCCAGGCCCTCCACGACGGTGAGCTGGCCAGTGCACCGGGATCGGTGGCCCAGGTGCGCGAGTGCGCCGCTGCCCTGGCCCGCATCGCCAAGCGCCAGGACACGGCCCTGGTGCTGGTGGGCCACGTGACCAAGGAGGGCCTGCTGGCCGGCCCCAAGGTGCTCGAACATCTGGTGGATGCGGTGCTCACCTTCGAGGGGGATCGCTTCGCCAGCCACCGGCTGCTGCGGGCCGTCAAGAACCGCTTCGGCGCCACCCATGAGCTGGGGGTGTTCGAGATGCGGGGGCAGGGGCTGGCGGAGGTGAGCAACCCCAGCGAGCTGTTCCTCGGCCAGGAAGGGCCCTGTCCTGGCACCGCCACGATCGTGGCCTGTGAGGGCACCCGGCCCCTGCTGGTGGAGCTGCAGGCCTTGGTGAGTCCCACCAGTTATGCCAGCCCGCGCCGCACCGCCACCGGCATCGCCGTCAACCGGCTGCACCAGATTCTGGCCGTGCTCGAGAAGCACCTGGGCCTGCCGCTTTCTCGCTTTGATTGCTACCTGGCCGTGGCCGGCGGGCTGGAGGTGGAGGAGCCGGCGGCCGATCTGGGGGTGGCGACTGCCGTGGTGGCCAGCTTCCGCGATCTGACCCTGCCGGCGGGCACGGTGCTAGTGGGGGAACTGGGCCTGGGTGGCCAATTGCGGCAGGTGTCCCAGCTGGAGCTGCGGTTGCAGGAGGCAGCCCGACTGGGCTTTGTGCGGGCCGTGGTGCCCCGTGGCAGTGGCCTCGGGGCTCAGGCCGCCTTCGGGCTGCAGCTGCTGGAGGCCGGTTCGGTGGCCGAGGCGCTGGTGGCGGCGCTGGGGGTGGATCCGGCGATGGAGTGAGGATCAGAAGTAGACATCGACGGTGCTGCGGCCCGAGCTCTTCAGCCAGTTCTCGATGTCGAGGTAGCCGCCCGGGTAGAGCTTCACCGCTTTGCCCCAGGTTTCGGCGGCCATGTCCAGCCAGCGGTCGGCGGTGTCCTGGTCGCCACTTTCGGCGGCGATGCGGCCCCATTTTTCGTAGATCAGCCCCATGTTCTTGAGGCAGGAGGGCGAGTTGGCATTGGCCTCCAGCGACTGGCCGTAGAAGTCGAGCGCCTTCTGCTCATCGCCGGTGCTCATGAAGATGATCGCCATGTTCTTGAGGATCTCGCCGCGGTCGATGGCGTTCTCCTCGAGCCGTAGCGCCTCGTCGTAGTTGTCCAGCGCCTCGGCGTAGTCGCCGTCGTTCTGGGCGGAGAGCCCATCGCGGTAATACACGTAGGCCTCCTTCGATTTGGCATCGATCGGCAGCAGCTTGACGATCAGGTCTGCCATCACCGTGAAGCTCTTGTCGATGAAGTTGTCGTTGCGCTGGGAGCGGGGCACGGCGGGCTGTCTGGATCTGCCCACCATCCTGCCCCGTTCCCCGGGAGGGACGGGCCCTGGGCCTTGATCTTCCTACCGTGGGGCCCCGGTGTTCGCTCCCTGCTGCCGTTGGCCCCTTCCGCTCCCCATCGGCCCATCCGCAGCGAGCTTGCTCCCCGCGCACTGCCCAGTACTGAGCGGCCCAGTACTGAGCGGCCCAGTGCCGAGCTGCCCAGTCCTGAGCGGCCTGCCGCTGAGCAGTCAAGTCCTGAACAGTCAGAGGCAGAACAGCCGATCGGTGCGTTGCTTCTTCCCGCCTTCCAGGTGCCTGAGCCGCTTGCTGGCGCGTCAGGGCGCAGTGAAGCCACCTCTGCTGGCGCCGTCCCGGCTTCGGCATCGCTGGCCCAGCCCCCCCTGACGGTGCTGCTGGAGGTGGACGGCATGAAGTGTGGTGGTTGCGTGCGCGCCGTGGAACAGCGACTGCTGCAGCAGCCCGGCGTGCGGGCCGCCAGCGTCAACCTGCTGACGCGCACGGCCTGGCTGGAACTGGAGCCCGGTGGTTGGTCGGGCGCCTCAGCGACCGCTTCTACGCCCAGCTCCCCGGATGTGGTTGCGGCCCCGGCTTCAGACGCCGGCAGTGATCCCCTTGCCCCGGTGCTGGCCAGCCTGGCGGGCCTGGGCTTTCCGGCCCGGTTGCGCGATGGGGCCCAGGCCCTGCCCCGCAGCCTCGAGCAGCGCCGCCGGCAGCGGCACTGGTGGCAGCGCTGGCGTCAGCTGGTGGTGGCCCTGGTGCTGGTGCTGGTTTCGGGTTTCGGCCATCTGGCTGATGCCGGCCAGCTCCCCTGGCACGATCCCTGGGGTCTGCTGGCCAGCCCCTGGCTGCATGGCCTGGTGGCCACCGTGGCCCTGGCCGGTCCGGGTCGCTCGATTCTGCTGCAGGGGGCCCGTTCGGCCCTGGCCGGCATGCCGAGCATGGACACCCTGGTGGGCCTCGGTGTGGCCAGCGCCTGGCTGGCCAGCCTGGTGGGCCTGTTGCTGCCGCAGAGCGGCTGGCCCTGTTTCTTCAATGAGCCGGTGATGCTGCTCGGCTTTGTGCTGGCCGGTCGCTTTCTGGAGGAGCGTGCCCGCTGGCGCACCGGCCGGGCGATTGAGGAACTCGCCGGCCTGCAGCCTGACCATGCCCTGCTGCTGCTCGGCGATGGCCCCCCCCGCCAGGTGCGGGTGGGGGGCCTGCGGCCGGGGGATCGGCTGCGACTGCTGCCGGGCGATCGGGTGCCGGTGGATGGGGTGGTGCGGGAGGGGGCCTCGGCTGTGGACATCTCCGCCCTGACCGGTGAACCTCTGCCGCTGCAGGCGGGCCCAGGCACCGATCTGGCGGCCGGCAGTCTCAATCTGGAAGCGCCGCTGGTGCTGGAGGTGCTGCGCAGCGGTGCCGACAGCGCCATCGCCCGCATCGTGCATCTGGTGGAGCAGGCCCAGGCCCGCAAGGCGCCGATCCAGCGGCTGGCTGATCAGGTGGCGGGACGCTTCGCGCTCGTGGTGCTGGCCCTGGCCCTGGGCACCTTCCTGTTCTGGTGGCTCTGGGGCACCCGCCTCTGGCCCGGGGTGCTGGTCGATCCGGCGATGGCGGCGATGGCCCAGGCCGGTTCCCCTGCCGGTCTGCATGCCGGCCATGGCGTGTTCGGCGCCAGGGCGAGCACACCGCTGGCCCTGGCGCTGCAGCTGGCGATCGCTGTGCTGGTGGTGGCCTGTCCCTGTGCCCTGGGGCTGGCGACCCCCACGGCGATCACGGTGGGATCGGGTCTGGCTGCCCGCTCGGGCCTGTTGTTCCGCGGTGGCGACGCGATCGAGATGGCCGCCCGCCTGCAGGTGGTGCTGTTCGACAAGACCGGCACCCTCACCCTGGGGCGCCCGCTGGTGACGGCGATTGAGCCATGGCACGAAGGTGATGCTGCGGAGGGCCTGGCGTCGCAGGATCGGCTGGTGCAGCTGGCCGCCAGCCTCGAACAGCAGAGCCGTCACCCTCTCGCCCATGCCCTGTTGCAGGAAGCGCAGCGGCGCCAGCTGCCGCTGCTTCCCCTGGGCGCGTGCCGCACGGTGGTGGGTGAAGGCCTGCAGGGCTGGCAGGAGTCCGTGGCTGCCGATGGTCCGCCCAGCTTGTTGGTGGGCCGGCTCGCCTGGCTGGCCGCTTGCCAGGTGCCGGTCAGCGATCGGGCCCGCCGCCGCCAGGAGGCCCTCGAATCCAGTGGTGCCACCGTGCTGGCGGTGGCTGAAGCCGGTCAACTGCGGGGCCTGGTGGCGGTGCAGGACCGTCCCCGTCAGGACGCCGCTGCCACCCTTGAGGCCCTGCGCCGCCGCGGTCTGCGTCTGGGTCTGCTCAGCGGCGATCGCGAGGCCAGTGTGCGCCGGCTGGGCGGGATCCTGGGGCTGGCCGACGAGGAGCTGGCCTGGGAGCTCAGGCCCGAGCAGAAGCTGGAGCGGATCCTGGCCCAGAAGCGCTCGGGGCGCGCGGTGGCGATGGTGGGGGATGGCATCAACGATGCCCCAGCCCTGGCGGCGGCGGATCTGGGCGTGGCCGTGGGCACGGGCACCCAGATCGCCCAGGAGAGCGCCTCCCTGGTGGTGATGGGCGATCGCCTTCAGGGGCTCGATGACGCCCTCGAGATTGCCGCTCGCACCATGGCCAAGGTTCGCCAGAACCTGTTCTGGGCCTTTGGTTACAACCTGATTGTGCTGCCGATTGCTGCTGGGGCGCTGCTGCCGCGCTTCAACCTGCTGCTCACGCCGCCGCTGGCTGCGTTGTTGATGGCCCTGAGTTCAATCACCGTGGTGCTCAATGCCCTGTTGCTGCAGGTCGGTCCTCGCCGTCACCGGAGTCCGTCGGCTTGAGCGCCGCTGATCCTGCTTCCAGTCCCGCCTCCCGCCCGCTGCCGCGGGGGCGCTTCCTGGTGCTCGAGGGCATCGATGGTTGTGGCAAAACCACCCAGCTCGAAGCTTTGCGGGCCTGGTTGCCCGGTAGCGGCCTGCTGCCAGCCGGGGCGCGATTGCTGGTGAGCCGGGAGCCGGGCGGCACGGCTCTGGGTCAGGCCCTGCGAGGGTTGCTGCTGCATCCGCCTGAAGCTGCTGCCCCCTGCCCGACGGCGGAGTTGCTGCTCTACGCCGCCGACCGGGCCCAGCACGTGGAGTCCACGATTCAGCCCGCCCTGGCCGCCGGCGACTGGGTGCTCTGTGATCGCTTCGCCGGTTCCACGGTCGCTTATCAGGGGTATGGCCGCGGGCTGTCGCTGGCCTTGATCGCGCAGCTGGAGGCGATCGCCACCGCTGGTCTGCGGGCCGATCTCACCCTCTGGCTCGATCTGCCGCTGGCGCTGTCTCTGCAGCGCCGCCACGGCCGGCCGGCCGACCGGATCGAGGCGAGCGGCGAGGCCTTTCTGGCCAGGGTCGCCGCCGGTTTCGGCCAGCTGGCGGCGCAGCGGGGCTGGTCCAGGCTGGATGCCAGCGCTCCGGCGCCCGAGGTCACGATCGCCTGCCGCCGTCTGATGGAGGCCGCGTTCGGCCGCGGCGATCAGCGCGCTGCGGTGCCCTCTGTGGCGCTCGATGCTGAGGCCCCGGTTCTGCCAGGCGCAGGGGCCTGAATGGCTGAGTTGTTCGCCGATCTGCTGGGTCAGCCCCGGGCCGTGGCGTTGCTGGAGGCCGCCCTCGAGCGCCGCCGGATCGCGCCGGCCTATCTGTTCGCGGGTGCCGATGGTGTCGGTCGGCGGCTGGCGGCGCTGCGCTTCCTGGAGGGGGTGGTGGCCGGGCCCGAGTCCTGGCGCACGGGGCTGCCGATCCTGCGTCGCCGCCTGGCCCAGGGCAACCATCCGGATCTGCTCTGGGTGGAGCCCACTTATCAGCATCAGGGCCGGCTGGTGAAGGCCTCCGAGGCCCTGGCCGAGGGGGTGAATCGCCGCAGTGCCCCCCAGATCCGCCTGGAGCAGATCCGCGAATTGACCCGTTTTCTGGCCCGCCATCCGGTGGAGGCCCCTGGGGGCCTGGTGGTGCTGGAGGGGGCCGAGGCGATGGCC
>CALPNT020000105.1 GCA_943325005.2 Bifidobacterium breve
GAGGTGTTGGCCAAGGAAAATCCCGTGGCTGCCGACATCGTGATCGGCGTTCCGGATTCAGGTATTCCTGCTGCCATCGGCTATTCCCATGCCAGTGGCATTCCTTTCGCCGATGGTCTGATCAAGAATCGCTATGTCGGTCGTACGTTCATTCAGCCCACCCAGGCGATGCGGGAGGCCGGTATCAGGGTGAAGCTCAATCCCCTGCCTGATGTACTCGCCGGCAAGCGAGTGGTGGTGATCGATGATTCGATCGTGCGGGGCACCACCAGCCGCAAACTGGTGCAGGCGTTGCGCGATGCCGGTGCCACTGAAGTCCACATGCGGATCAGTTCACCCCCGGTGACCCATCCCTGTTTTTATGGCATCGACACCGACACCCAGGATCATCTGATTGCGGCTCGGCTCACCCTGGCTGAGATTGAACAGCACCTGGGAGTGGACTCGCTGGCCTATCTCACCAAGGAGGGCATGGTGCAAGCGGCCCAGACCAACGCCGGTGAATTCTGTACGGCCTGTTTTGATGGCAACTATCCGATTGATCTGGATCCCTCGGTGCGGGCCAGCAAGCTGATGCTGGAACCAGCCGGCATCGCCGCGAGCCTCTGAAGTTGCTGCGGTTGTGTTGTTGATCTTGTTCGGCTGTTGATCGCAGGCGCCTGATGCGGATTGCTTTTCTTGATTCCTGGTTGCAGGATGCCGCCAATGGCAGTGGAACTGCCGTCGCCATCGGTGGGCTGGCCCGCAGCCTGATCGAACGGGGCCATCAGGTTGAGCGCCTGGCGCCAGTGGGCCGCTGGCCCCGCAATCTGCTGCTGCGCCGTCTCTGGTTCAATCTCACCCTGCCGCGCCGGCTGGCCCGTGGCCGCTACGACCTCTGCGTCGGTTTTGATATCGATGGGGTGCGCCTCGCCGGTCGGCCCGGGCTGGCCTATGCCTGTTCGATCAAGGGGGTGCTGGCGGAGGAGGCCCGCTGTGAGCGGGGTTGGCCGCGGCTGATGCTCTGGCTGCTCTCCCGCCTGGAGCGCCTCAATGCCCGCCGCGCCCCCCTGGTGCTCTCCACCAGTCGCTATTGCTGCGAGCGGATCCAGGCTCATTACGGCGTGGCGGTGGAACGGTTGGCCCTGGTGCCGGAGGGCCTTGATCTCAGCCTCTGGAGTCCCAACACCGATCCTGCTGCGCTGGCGCAGATCGATGCCGCTCGCGATCCGTTCACGGTGCTCTGTGTTGCCCGTCAGTACGCCCGCAAGCGGGTCACCGATGTGATCGCCGCCTTTCCGCAGGTGCTGGCCCAGCGGCCGCAGGCCCGGTTGGTGGTGATCGGCGATGGACCCGAGCATGGTGCCCTGCGCCAGCAGGTGGCTGAGCTGGGCCTCGGTGCTTCGGTGCAGCTGCTCGGTGCCCTTGCGTCCGATCAGGAGGTGCGGGCCTGGTACCAGCGCGCCTCGATTTTCTGTCTGCCTTCGATTCAGGAGGGGTTCGGCATCGTCTTTCTCGAGGCGATGGCTAGTGGATTGCCGGTGGTGAGCACCACGGCCACGGCCATTCCCGAGGTGGTGCCCGATGGTCAGGCGGGGTTGCTGGTGCCGCCGCGGGATCCAGCGGCCCTGGCGACGGCGATCCTCACCCTGTTGGCCGATCCCGCCCTGCAGGAGCGCTGCCGCCGGTTCGGGCGGCGCCATGTCGGCAACTTCAGCTGGGATCAGGTGGCGGCGACGTTTCTGGCGGCTGTGGCGCGGCTTGAAGCGTGAGCAGGTCCGGCTGCGGCATTCGAGCGTTCTAGTGGTGAAGCGCGGCCCAGGTCAGGCCAGGTAGGGTCGGCACCGGGGCGAAGCTGAGCAGGGCGAGGGTCAACTGGTGGCTGCCGTAGGGCCAGTGCTGGCGCGATGGCCTGGCCAGCTCAGCGATCGATCAGCGGTACCAATTGCTGGAGGGTGTCGCCTTTCTGCAGCGACAGCAGCAGGCCGGTGCCCGTGCAGTCCTGGGCCTCCAGTGTTTCGGACCGCAGCCGCAGGTTGCGGCTGTCGGTGTTGTCCAAGCGCACGCCCACCACGCCACCGCGTTCTGCACGCAGATCCACCAGGCGATCGCCCCGTTCCAGGAAGCGCAGACCGATCTGGCCGAGGTCTCCGCGTTCGCAGGGCCGCAGGCTGTCGACGCGCAGGCGTTTGAGCTGGCCTTGGCGGCTAGCCAACAGCACGCTGCCATCAGCTCCCACCCCGGCCGCACCCACCACCGTTTCGCCAGGGAGCAGCCGCAGCAGGATCGGACCCTGAGCTGTGCGACCCATCACCGGCAGATTGGTTTCATTCACCGCCAGCCGTAGCAGCCGACCGGTGCTGCTGGCCACCACCAGCTCCTCGCCGTCGCGGCAGGTCACCACCCGCTGCAGCTCCACACCTTCTTTGAGTTTGAGCACGGTGGCGGCGCGGCCGGAGAGTTCCTGGAACTCCTCCAGCGGCAGGCGCTTGAAGCGGCCATCGCTGCTGAGCAGGCCGAGGCTGGTGTGGCTGCCGTCGCTGGGCAGGGGCAGCACCTGGATCAGCCGGGCATCGTTGAGGCTTTCCGGCAGGAATTTGTCCAGACCGCCTTGTTGCTGGCCGGCAAATTCCCAGCGCAGCAAGGCCACCCGGCCATCGGCGCTGAAGGCCAGTAGGCCAGGCTGGGCGCTGATCGGCAGGATCAATTGGGCGGGTGGCGCTTGCTCGGCCAGCTCGGCGGCTTCATCCAGATGGAGCCGGCCCAGCATCTGGGGCGTGACGATCTTGACGGCACCATCGGCCAGGATCAACAGGCGACTGTCGGGGGCGAGGGCCTTGAAGGCCTGCTGGCGCTGCAGTTCGGTGTTGGGCCTGACGGCCGCCGCCCGCTGGGCCACCAGCAGGTCGCCGCCTTCCACCAGGCGGGTGCGACGTGGGGTGTTGTAGCGCTTCTTCAGCTGCCTGAGCTCGGCCACCAGGGTGTCCAGCAGGGTGGAGCGATCGTTCAGCAGATGACTTAACCGGCTGCGCTCGATTTTCAGCTCCTCGGCCTCCTTGCGCAGGCTCTCCTGCTCGAGTCCGGTGAGTCGTCGCAGGGGCATCGCCAGCACGGCATCAGCCTGGCGTTCGCTCAGATCCAGGTGCACCTGCAGGCTGGCCTTGGCGGTGGCCGCATCAGCGGCGGCGGTGATCATCGCGATCACGTCTCGCAGAGCATCGAGCGCTTTGGTGAGGCCTTCGACCACTTCCAGGCGTTCTTCGCAGCGGCGCAGCGCATGGGTGGTGCGCCGGATCATGGTCAGTTCCCGGTAATCCAGGAATTCCTGGAGCAGGCGCCGCAGGCTCAGCTGCACCGGTTGGCCATGCACCAGGGCGAGCAGGATGGCGCCGAAGTTGCTCTGCAGGGCGGTGCGACGCTGCAGCTCCGCCAAGACGGTTTCGGCATTGGCATCACGGCGAACTTCCACCACGACGCGCATGCCCTCGCGGTCGCTTTCGTCGCGGATGTCGGCGATGCCACCGATTTTTCCGTCGTTCACCTGTTCCGCCAGCTTTTCGATCCAGCCCGCCTTGCTGAGCTGATAGGGGAGCTCGGTGATCACCACGGCACCGCGTCGATGGCGTCCCTTGCCGGGTTGCACTTCTTCGATGTGGGCGACGCCCCGCATCGGGATGCTGCCCCGTCCGCTCAGGTAGGTGTCGCGCACGCCGGCGCCGATCAACACTTCACCGCCGGTGGGGAAATCGGGGCCGGGAACCAACTCCAGCAGCTTTTCGTCGCTTAGATCGGGTTTGCGGATCAGGGCAATCAGCGCATCCACCACTTCACCGAGATTGTGGGGCGGAATGCTGGTGGCCATGCCCACGGCAATGCCGGTGCAGCCGTTCAGCAACAGGAAGGGCAGCTGGGCCGGCAGCACCGTCGGCTCCTGCTGGGAGCCGTCAAAGTTGGCGGCGAAATCAACGGTGTCATTACCGATCTCCGCCAGCATCCCCTCGTGGGCGATCGGCGCCAGACGGGTTTCGGTGTACCGCATCGCCGCCGGCGGATCGTCATCGACGGAGCCGAAGTTGCCGTGGCCATCAAGCAGTGGATGGCGGCTGGCGAAGGTCTGCACCAGCCGCACCAGGGCGTCGTAGACCGCCTGGTCGCCGTGGGGGTGGTACTTACCGAGCACATCGCCCACCACCCGGGCGCACTTGCGGTAGGGGCGATCGGGGGTGAGCCCGAGCTCGTGCATCGCGAACAGGATGCGCCGCTGCACCGGTTTGAGGCCATCGCGCACATCCGGCAGGGCCCTGCCCACGATCACGCTCATGGCGTATTCGAGGTAGGAGCGCTGCATCTCCAGATGGAGGGCGATCGGCTCGATCCGTGCTGCTGGGCGCTCCTCGGCCATCCGGTGCTGGGGTCTGGGGGCTGAAGACGGGGCTCAGCCTACAGATCATGATCCGACTCCAGCAGGGATCAGGCGAGTTCAGGGGCTTTCGTCGTCCTTCTCGTGACCATTGGCATTGGCCAAGGCCCGTTCAACGCTGGCTTTGAGTTCGGGCCGAGCCAGCAGGCGCCCGGTGGCGGCCCGCAGTTTCACGCCCCAGAGCTGTTCTTTCTGGTAGGCGTCATGGACGTAGTTGGGATCTTCGTTGAGGGCGTTCTCCGCCAATTGCAGTGCTTCGCTGCGGTTCTGAGGGTTGCCGTCGAACAGGGCGGAGGCCAGGGCCAGGGAGGTTTCAGCTGCATCCGACTTGATCTTGAGCACCCGTCGCCAGCGTCCGATCGCCTCTTTGGGGCGATCCAGTTCAAACAGCACCAGCCCTTGGTTGTTCACCGCTTCCCAGAAATCGCTGCGCAGTCCAGAGGCCTTTTCAAAGGCGGTCAGGGCTTCCGTCGGTCGGCCCAGCAGCAGATTGGCGTTGCCCAGATCGAAGTAGGCACCTGAATTGCGGCTATCGAGTTGCAGGCCGCGGCGCAGCAGGTCGAGGGCCTCGGTTGGTTTGCCATTGCGCAGCGCCAGGGAACCCTCCGCAAACCAGATACCGGCGTTGGTGGGATCCAATCGTTTGGCTCGATCGAGGGCCACCAAGGCTTTGCTGTTGTTATTGCTGCGCAACAGTGCTTCTGCCAGCAGTACCCAGCTGCGGGGATCATCGGGTAGCAGTTGCACCGAAAGTTCGGCCAATCGGGCCGCATCTTCGGCCTGACCGAGGCGCAGCAGCCGTGCCGCTGCCTGGGCAATGCCGAGACCCGTCGCTTCGAGCTCTTTGGTTTGCGGTAAGTAGACGTAGGGCACCAGGGCCCGGGCCGGCGGGATCGCGCCCAACACCAAGAAGCCAGCGATCGGTAGGGAGGCGAGGAACTGCCACCGGCGCAGGCCCATGGGATCACAAGGAATTCGACCCAGCCTAGGGACTGGTCTCGGTTTCACCCAGATTCGACAGCTGGGAGGCTGCGGCGATGTTGCGGCGCCACATCCAGGGTCGGATGCGTCGCAGGGCCGAAGCCCGCAGCCGCTCGTCCCATTCCTGATCGCTCCAGCCGAGGGCCTGCTCACCCCGTAGATCCAGCAGCCAGGGTCGGGGCTGCATGTCGGGATCCTCGGAGCTCTGCAGCGCCGCGCCGTTCCAGGGACATACGTCCTGACAGATGTCACAGCCGGCCACCCAGCCCTGCAGCTCCCTGGTCAGGTCCGTCGGCAAGCTGGGATCGCGATTCTCAATCGTGTGGAAGGCGATGCAGCGCCGGGCATCCACCACAAAGGGTTCGCGGATGGCCGCGGTCGGGCAGGCATCGATGCAGCGGCTGCAGCGGCCGCAGCGGCTGTCGCTGGGCTGATCCGCCGGTAGGTCGAGGTTGGTGAGCAGATGGCCGAGCAGCAGCCAGGAGCCGCGTTGGCGGTGAATCAGGATGCCGTGTTTGCCGATCCAGCCCAGGCCTGCCTCTTCTGCCCAGGCCTTGTCCAGCAACGGCGCACTGTCCACACAGGCCCGCCAGGTCGTGCCCGGCACCCGTTCCTCCAGCCAGCGGCCCAGCTGGCGCAAACGGCGCTCGATCACCCGGTGGTAGTCCCGCCCCCAGCCGTAGCGGGCCACCTTGAGGCTGCCCGGTGCACGCCTGTGGTGCACGTAATAGGACAGGCCCACCGCCAGCAGGCTGCGCACACCGGGCAGCAGCCGTTCGATCTGCCGTCGGCGGGGATCCTCCATCCAGGCCATCGAGCCGTGATGGCCCGCTGCCAGCCAGCGATCCAGGGCGGCATTGCGCAGCTGCAAGCGATCACTGCCGGCGGCAGAGGCGATGCCCACCGGGTCGAAACCCAGTCGCCTGGCTTCGTTTTTGAGGGCTTCGGCCAGATCGCCGCCGGCTGGTCTGGGTTGGGGCTGGTTCATCGCTGGTCGGTAGAGTCGAAATCCGCTGGATCAGATCGTGTGACTGCTAACTCACCTAGCCGTTTCAGCCCGCTCTTGCGCTGGATGGGCATCACCCTGGTGGCGCTGCTGCTGCTGCAGATGCTGGCGGTGCTCACGCTCTGGGACTGGAACCAGGAGCCGTTCCGCCAGCTGGTGGTGGAACGGCTCATCAACCAGTCGCCGATGGCGCTGGTGGGTCTGGTGCTGATGTATCTCTCCTCCCGGCTTGAGGATGATTCCGAGACGCGCACCCCGGTGCTCTGGACGATCTGCATCATCAGTGGGCTGTTGGCCGTTGTGCTCACGGCTTCTCTGCCGGTGGCCATCGGCGGTGACCAGATCATGCAGCAGCAGTCGGATCAGCAGCTGGCTGGTAAGAAGGGGCAACTGGAGATGGCCCGCCAGCAAAGCCAGGATCCGGCCCTGGTGCAGCAGCTGATCAAGCAGGCCGAGGCCTCCGGCCAGGTGCCCGCCAACGCTTCTGATGCTCAGAAAAACCAGTCGGCCAGAGCGTTCATCGATCGCCAGCTCGATCAGATGGAAGCCCAGTTCAAGCAGGCTGAGCAGGCCTCCAAGGTGAGTCTCAGCCAGCGCCGCTTCGCTGGTTCGGGTGGTGCTGTGGTGCTGATCATTGCCTTTACGATCCTCTGCCTCGGCAGCGTGCTCTGAACAATCCGGCGCGGCCGCTCCGGCGCACCACCGGCTGGTTAGCGTCAGGTTGTTCGATCCGAACTCCCCCCAGACCCCCTTGGTGACCTCCAGCCCCCGTACCGACCAGCCGCTGGGCGATCGCCTTCAGCAGGATCTCAAGAATGATCTGATTGCTGGTCTGCTGGTGGTGATCCCGCTGGCCACCACAATCTGGCTGGCCACCACAGTCAGTCGGTTTGTGCTTGCCTTTCTCACCTCAATCCCGAAGCAGTTCAATCCATTCAATACTCTCAATCCCCTGCTTCAGGAGCTGATCAACCTCGGGGTCGGCCTGTTGGTGCCCCTGCTGGGCATTCTGTTGATTGGCCTGATGGCCCGCAACATCGTCGGTCGCTGGTTGCTGGAATTCGGCGAGGGAACCCTGCTGCGTATTCCCCTGGCCGGTTCGGTTTACAAGACGCTGAAGCAACTACTGGAAACCTTTCTGCAGGGAAGTGGTGGCAATCGCTTTCGCCGGGTGGTGCTGGTGGAGTATCCCCGTGAGGGTCTCTATGCCGTTGGCTTTGTCACTGGCACGATCAGCAGCGCCGTTCAGGCTGATTTCCAGGAGTCGATGTTGAGTGTGTTCATCCCCACGGCCCCCAACCCCACCACCGGTTGGTATGCGGTGGTGCCTGAGCGCCTCGTCAAGGACATCGATCTCAGCGTCGAAGACGCTTTCCGCACGATTATTTCAGCCGGCATCGTCAGTCCCGACGAGCGTGAGCCCAACCCGTCCAATCGCAGCTTCTCCAGTCTCCTGGCCCAGTTGCGTGCACCCCAGCTTTCCTGATGCAGAGCCGTACTCTTGCCCGCGAATTGGCCCTGCTGATGCTCGGCCAAGTCAATGATCGAGGCCCGGCGGCCACTGCTGCCGGCACGGCCGCCCTGGCGGAGGGTTCGCTCGAAGGCTTGTTGCAGCAGGCCCTCACCAGCCTCAGTCAGCATGTGCGCGATGCGCTCGATCGCTCGGCCGAGGATCTGCAGCAGGCCCAGCAGGAGCTGCTGGACAGCGAACTGCAGGAGGAAGGTCAGGCCCAATTGCCGCGGGTGCGTCAGCATCTGCAGACGGGACTCAGCCATGCCGAGCAGGCCCTCAATCGCCTCTCCGCCAGCCTCGAGCTGCCGCGTTTGCTGCTGCTGGCCGATCTGGAGGAGGTGCGCCGCGGTGCCATTTCCCGGGCTCGGGCGGTGTTGCGCGATCGCGAACAGATTGATGAACGCCTGGATCGGGTGATGGAGGGCTGGCGGCTCACCCGCCTGCCCCGCATCGATCGCGACATCCTGCGCCTGGCGGCGGTGGATCTGGAGAGCTTTGCCACGCCGCCGGCGGTCGCCTGCAATGAGGCGGTCGAGTTGGCCAATCGCTACAGCGATGAGCAGGGCCGGCGCATGATCAATGGCGTCCTGCGACGCTTCACCTCGGCAACGGTGTAGCGCTCCATGGTGTTCGATTGGTTCAAACGTGCGGTGGCGCCCCAGAGCCCTTCGCCTGTCTCCCCGCCACCAGCCGCCGAGCCGTCGGCCGCCGGTGAGTCCGCCCCTGCCCTGTCGCCTGAAGGTTCTGTCCCTGCAGAGGGATCGGCGCCTTCGCTCAGCTCTGGCTCTGGCTTCACAGGCGCCGGGCTGAGCGGCACCGATCAGGCTGTCACTGAATCCGTTCCGGCTGAAGCAGTTCCAGTAGAAGCAGCGGCAGCTGGCGCTGAAACCACGGCGTCTGCATCGGTGGAGCCGGGTCCTGGCGTCTCGGCAGGGCCCCAGGTTGTCGCCGCTGTTGATGGCACCGCCGTCGTCGCTCACCAGCCTCCGGCCGTTGGTGCGGTAGATCAGGACGCCCTCGACTGGGCTCGCCAGGCCTATGCCCGCCTCAAGGCCCAGCAGGAGGCGGCCCGCGCGACGCCTGTCCCTGAGCCGATCTCGAGCCCTCCAGCCAGCAGCCCAGCGGTCGCCGAGTCCTTGCCCCCGGCTGCGTTGCCGCTGGTAGTTGAGTCAACGGCTGCTGCTGAGCCAATGGCTGTTGCTGACTCCGTGTCTGCTGCCGAGTCCGTGGCGGTTGCAGAACAACAGGCTGATGGCCAGTCAGCGGCTGTTGTCGAGCCCATGGCTGCGGTCCGGCCAACGGCTGTGGCTGAGCCGACGGCTGCAACCCAGGAAACAGCGGCTGCCCAGTCCCTCGATATTCCTGCCGAGGGGAGCGCGGTTGGCGAACCGCCAACGCCGTTGCCGGCCGTGGTGCTGGCAGAGCAGTCCCCCCCTGCGAACGCCGCCGCCCCCATCGGCCTGTCGTTGCTGGAGCAGGCTGCCGCCCAGCGTCAGCAACGGCTGCAGCAGCTCACGGCGGCGGCACCGATCCTGCAGAGCGAGCCTGGGCCGCTGCTGGAAGCCGCCCCGGTGCTATCCACTCCAGCCTTGGTGGAGAGCGAACCCCAACTGGGTGAGTTCGACGACACTTTCACCTGGTCGGCGGAAGTGCTGGCGGCCCAGGGTCGCCAGGTGGAGGAGATGTCGCTCGAGGAGATCGACTGGCTCGGCCGCTTGCGCCGCGGCCTGGAGAAGACCCGCCGGGGCTTCGTCACCCAGCTGCTCGAGAACCTCGGCGACGATCCCCTCACCCCGGAGGTGATCGACGATCTCGAGACCACCCTGTTGCGGGCCGATGTGGGTGTGCAGGCCACCGATCAGGTGCTGGAGGCCTTGCGCCGCCGCCTGAACGAGGAGGTGGTGGATCCGGCCGAAGGCCTGCGTTTTCTCAAGGAGCA
>CALPNT020000106.1 GCA_943325005.2 Bifidobacterium breve
AAGTAGTTACAAAAGCCGCTGATACAACAGAGTTACACCATCAGCTGCTGGCGTTAAGTGGCCCAGTCTTGAATGATGCTGACCGACAGTTGGCCCTACCCGTGATCAAGGCCCAGGTTTATCAGGTGCTTGACCAGGCCGAAGCTCAGCTGGCTCGCAAAAAGCAACAACAGCCCCCGAATAATCCACTCCTCTTGCTGCCCAGCATTCTTCGTCATGCTTTTGCCAGTTTTTTTCTGGCGATAGGATTCTCTGGACTTGCACGTCGTCCTGGCAAAGACATATCATTACTATTGGAACTTGAAGTATATTGGCATCTTTCACGAATGTATCGCCTAGAGCTGCAGCGAGAAAAGCGGCAACAACAAGAAGATGCATTTAACTCCCAGATGTTTGATGAAGGTCCGGATGGTGCAAACTATTAAATAAAGTCAAAGGTAAGGACACCTCGAATAATCAGTATTTTGCAGAGGCTCTGCGTCCATGAAAAAGCCGACAAAGAAGCGGCAGAGCAGGACAATCTCATCTCAACCATTGACGAGATCGCCTGAACTATGTGAGTCTCCCCGCCAGATTGATGCAGCCACTGCTCTATGGCAAGAGCGCTGAAGAAAACGAAGAAAGTTGAAGGTCAGGTTCTTGGGTCCCCACCAAGCCTCGTTCCTTTCGAGCCCAATCTTTCGTGTCAGCGTTCCGCCCATGGACATGGTCATGCCGCCAAAGACATGCTCAATACAGGCTCTGATTGAAGACTTGATACGATTCAGCTCCTTGGCTGCGTCGCTTAGCGGATGATTGCGAGCGCCTTTTTCGTCGATCAGGCTTTCGAAGCCACCGAGATTCAGAAGATTCTCAAAGCTTTCACCTGAATAGGCTGAGTCGGCCCAGACATAGTCATGTTCGTTTTCTGAATCCAACCGGCGTGGAAGTATCTGGCTGTCGTAGATATTGGCTTGAGTAACAGCATATCGGCAGATGAAACCATGGTCGACATCGATGCAGATGCTGTTCTTGTAACCGTAGTAACCGATGCCGTTCTTTTTTGTCCGGCGTGCATCTAAATCCTTTTGCTGCAAGCGATCTGGGCTTTCGTCCCAGCCCTCAGGAAGCCTCCCAGCTTTGATTTCCTCGTTCTCCTCGCGGGTATGACGTTGCTTAGGAACCGGGACAAGCGTCGCATCGATAATCTGCCCACCGCGGGCGTGGAGACCCTGGAAACGGAGCTACGCCTCCAACATCTCGAAGAGCTCCTCGATCACTCCCGCCTGGCGCAGTCGCTGCCTGAAGATGGCGACTGTAGTGGCATCTGGAATGCTGTTCATCACACCAAGCCCGACAAACTGCTCAAAGGAGCGTCTGTCATTCACCTGGAATTCAAGCTCTTCAACCGCAAGCGGAAGGCTACGCCTACTCTCAGGTTGAAAAGCTGCTGGAGAACGAGCATCTTGAAAAGGATCAGCGGATCAATCCTCTTACGCCCTGCATTGCTCTTGCACTCATGCTCATAGCCTTTGTCAAGCAGTGGGCGAAATGATTCCCATGGGACTGAGTCAGCCAGGCTCTTAAGAACAGGCTTCTTATCCTGGAGCCTTGTGACTCTTTGCTGTTCGTTCCAGAAGCCTCTCTGACCCACGGTTGTCATAAAAATTACTCAACTAATCATAACTGGGATCATATCGGTATCAAGTGCCTTATTGATTTTTCGAGGTGCTCTTTAGGCATTTCCTGATGCCTTTATAAACCACTTTATCAATCCCTCTGGTGCCTGAGTCAAGCAGTCACCCATCAGGACTGCCTGCAACTACTCGTTTTTCAGCTCTCGCCTGGGTTCTTGAGAAAAAGCCGGCTAACGGATTTGAACCGATGACCTTCGCTTTACAAAAGCGCTGCTCTACCACTGAGCCAAGCCGGCCTGGGTCTTAGACCCTTGTCACTTTAGAGGCAGGGCCGCCCAGGCTGGCCCTTCGATCAGGGCCTGAGGATCGTTGTTCGTGGCTGTGAAGACCGCCTGGATCAGGCAAAGCCCTGCTCCCCGTGGCAGCCCTGCGCCTCTGGGCGGACGCCTCGTGGCAAGCCGATCATCAAGCCTGACAAGCTCTGGTTGATGGATCTGGGGGCCCCAGCTCAGAATGGGCACCAAGAGAACGCCGCCGAAACTCTCCCTGCTTGCTTGCCAGCCATGTCCCACCAGCCTCCGGCCGCCTCCAGTCCACCATCAAGGCTGATCGCCTTTGGACGCTTCGCGGTGCGAGCCGTGAGAGTCGGCGCCAGCACCGTGGCCGTCGTGGCCCTGTTGCGCCAGCAGTGGCTAACCGGGGCCTGCTTCACCATGGCCTGGGTGTTGATCCTGGCGGCTCCCAGAGTGTTTCCGAGCCTGATGGAGGTCGCCGCACCACCGTTGGATGGGCCAACAGATTGATTCTTCAGGATCGTTGCTGCCGGTTGGTCTCTCAGGGGCGGAGGGCCTGCCCTGGGACAGCTCTGTAGAGGCGTTCCTCAAGCCTGGGCCGTGGAAGTGTGGTGCTGCAGTCGACGGCTGACAAGCCGTGCTGGCGCCGTTGATCCGGCTGTTGGCGCACCGCTGCAGCGAATACGTCGCACGGGGGCCACATGACGTGGTTTGAACATCCGCCGGTGTTAGAGGTGACAATCTTGAATCCGGCACAGCCACCAGACTTTCTTTCGCTTGGAGTTTGTGGTGATGGTTTTGATTTCGGCTCGCGATCCCTTCTCCCGCCGCCTTTCCCCCAGGGCCTATCGACTGATTGATCCTCTGTTTCAGCCCCATCCCCACCTCGATGGTCTCTACGACTCGATGGAAGACGCCTTGCGTGATGCGATCTGCTGGGTGGAAGGGCTTGGCCCCCATGCCCTCAATCCAGCCATCGGCCTGGAGGTGAGCACGGCCAGTGGCGATTGGCGCACCATCCTGCAGCCGGCCCAACTGCTCTGTCCGCTGCCTCTGGCAGTCTGAACAGGCTGGTCCGAGACGAGCTGGGCGCTCCAGGCAGCCGACATGCGGCCAGACGCCAAAGTCCAGATCGAAACCAAGCCAAAAGCCTACGGCTGAGCCGATGGCTGGCGGCAGAGGAGGGGAACCAGACCAGGCACCGCGTCGATCCACGCTCGGCACGAGATCACGCTGGAGATCGATCAGCTCTTGGGCCTCAAGGCCATCACGCGATCAGGAATCCAGGCTGATCACCTTTGTCTGGAATCCACTGAGCCAGCAGACGTCGGTGGCTTTCATGCCAGGCCTGCCGATCGTCTCCGGCTGGCCAGCAAGCCCCGGCCGGGCCCGTACGATCAATGTCTTGTCCGTCAGCCACGTCCGATCGCCACGTGCGATCACCATGGTTGGCAGCAGCTCAGTCTGCAGTGGATTCACCCCACGGAACGACCGAACCACCCGGGCCGGCTGTTGTCTTGGATTCCTTTGTCCCCCATCCCACTCCCATGACCGGTAATCTCCAGGCCATCGGCTTCCTGATCAGCTGGGTGCTGGGTTGGGGCATCGGCGGCTCTTTGATTGATGCGGGTCTGATCCAGGCGGGGGTGTACTCCCTAGAGGGCGGCCAGCTGGGCACGGCCGTCACCTTTATCGTCTGGAGCCTGGCCTGGGGTGGCGGTGGCTTCTGGCTCTATCAGCGCTGGACCCAGCCCAGCGGTTGATCAGTCCTGCGGGGTAATCATTGCCCGGCATTAGGTATTGGCTTAGTTGCCATTATTGGAATCCATGAAAGATCCGAGATCAGGTTCCAGACTGCTGTGGGTGTGCTGACCAGGTGTCGATCGCCTGCTGCTGATTTTTGCGGCTGGTTCATCATTGTTTTGCTTGCTGCACCCTTCATCAAACCTCTCTGTTGGCTTGGATCGGCCGGGCTGAGCTGAGCTGCGCCGACGGTCCTGCGCCGGCAGTCCTGCGCCGACGGTCCTGCGCCGGCAGTGCCGCTGAATTGGAGGCTCTGACTGCCCGGTGCCCGGTGTCAACGACGTAGGCTGGCGCGCCCGCCTATCTAATCGTCGCCGAACACCTTCAGTCTGGTGGCGATGTTCTGGATTCACTGGCATTGGCCTGGTTTCACCCCTGCTCCTGAGCTTCGGAAGTCTGGCTCCACGGCGATCGGCCCCAGCTTCGGCTGAACCGCTCCAGCGTGGTCTGAAGTCGCAGCCGGTTGTAGCGCTGTACCGCCAGGCAGGGCAGGTTGAACAGGCTGGCAAACACCAGATTGAGCAGCACGCCCAGCGGCGGCAACCACAGGCTGGTGACAATCCAGAAGGGCCAGAGAGCCCAGTGCACCAGTTCCGCCCGCCGGGTTTCCACCACCAATTGCTCCAACGCCAGCTGATCGCGCTGGACCAGGCCACTCTTGGCCCTCCCTCCCGGCAGGGCCGGGCCTGCATCGGGTAGCAACCCTTTCCAGCATCGAATCGCCAGCCTTTGTTCATAGCAATGGCGCTGTTCCCATGGTTGGAGGCGGGTGAGTCCGTTGTCCCGGCGCAGGTTGGCCTGGGGCAGGCGATTGGCGAGACCACCAACCAGCAACGACCAACCGAACCAGCCAGCAGCGCACGCCAACACCGGTGTCAGCAGCGGGCCTGAACTGCTCATCGCGTCGGGAACTGGCGCCCTTTCCAGCTGACGCTGCCCCGTTCCAGATTGAAGATGGCCAGCAGGAACACGGTGAGGAAGAACAGCACCGGCACCGGGAACAACAGCGTGATCCAGCTGAAGCGCCCCACCTGACGGCTCAGCAGCAGCAATTGCAGCGCGTAGGCCCCATAGATCACCAGATTGGCCAGCGGATCGGGGTTGCCCACCAGGGGCCAGCCCAGCAGGGAGGCGGGCAAGGCCCAAGCCATCCAGAAGAGCCCCGACAGCCACAGCAACACCGCCAGCATCCGGGGCCAGCGCACTTCGCCGGCGGCGGTGGCGAAGTTCTTGTCAAATCCCACCACCAGGTCGCCCAGGCCACCGGGATACATGCGATAGGCGATCTGGCCTGCACCGATGTAAGCACTCACCGGTAGGCCGGCCCGCTCGTAGACATGGGCGAGGAACCAGTCTTCCACCACCTTGTCGGCTACGGCGCCATGGCCGCCCACCCGCTCATAATCGCTGCGACTGGTAACCATCGCCGGCCCGAAGGCCACGCCTGCCTGCTCCCCCAGTGGTACGGCCATCAGCCCCACCAGATTGAACAGAACGGATAACTGTTCGTAGGCCTTTTCGGTGCGATGGAACGGCTGCACCGACACCAGACCACCCAATCGCTGCTGGGCCGCCACGATTCGCTCCAGAAACTGCGGGCCCGGTTCGGTGTCGGCATCCAGAAACAGCAGCAGTTCACCGCAACTGCTGCAGCTGCCATGGTGCAGGGCCCAGGTTTTGCCACACCATCCCGTCGGCAGCGGCGGCGGTTGCAGCACCTGGACACCGGCGGCCCTGGCGCAGCGGGCCGTGCCATCGCTGGAGTGATCGTCGATCACGATCACCTCCTGGGGCTTCAGAGTTTGCTGCTGCAGCGCCGCCAGCAGATGGGGCAGGCTGTGCTCTTCGTTGCGGGCGGGGATCAACACCGAGAGACTTGGGGCCTGCTGCTGCGGTTCGGCTTCGGGTAAGCGCGGCAGTCGGGCGCAGAGCAGCCAGCCCAGGATCCAGCGCACCACCAGAGAGAGCACCAGCAGATCCATCGTGCTTCCGCTGGAGATCACCCATCCGAGCGAACTGTAGAAGCACTCCAACGAGGCGTCTGGGCTGCCGCCGCGCCATGCGCCTCCAGAGCGCGTCGCATCGCTTCGCCAGTCAGCGCCTGGATGGGGTCGTGCGCCGCAGCCCTCCCTGCGCTATCTGCAGGCCGAATCGGCGAGACGGGCCTTTGCTCAGGTTTTACTCACCAGAATCCGGCCCTGGCTGACTGTGACCTTATAACTGTCCAAGGGTCGATTCACCGCCTTGCCTCCGATCCAGCGGCCACTGGCATTGAAGCGGGCCTGGTGACAGGGGCAGAGGAAGTTGTTACTCGAATCGTTCCAGGCCACCAGGCAGCCGCGATGCGGACAGGTGGGATTGACCGCCCGCAGCTGTTGCGTAGCCGGATCCCGGATCACCAGCACCGGTCCCAGCCGGCTGGTGCGGATCAACAGCTGGCCCTTCTTGTTGAGCTCGGCCAGGCTGGCCAGATCAGCGGTCTGGGCCAGAGCTGTCAACGTGTCGGCAGCCGGGGCCTGGTGAGCCAGCGCAAGCTGGGCCGATTGGGCCTGAAACGGGCGTAACAACTGGCTCAGGAGTGCACCAACACCGCCCAGCAACAGGAAGGCACGACGACGCATGGGCATGGAGAGCTGTCGAACCATGGCAAGTTCATCGTCCCACAATCCGATTCAGGTTCTGAACAGCATGGCGGGGCAAAACCATGGACCAGCTCCATGCTTGCCAGACTGGGCGCTGAATCCCTGGCTGATGAGCGTGATGGTGGTACAGGTGCTGGCGGATCAGCAGCGTTTCAAGCTCGATCGCTCCGATGATGCGCTGTTCTATGCCGAACCCCGCTTTGTGCACCATCTTGATGGTGCTTTCCGGGCCCGACTCACGGCCCTCTATCGACAGCGTATTCCCCCCTGTGCGGTGGTCCTGGATCTGATGAGTAGCTGGGTCAGCCATCTACCGGAGACTGTCTCCTATGAGCGGGTGATCGGCCATGGACTCAATGAACAGGAGTTAGCGGCCAATCCCCGCCTCGATCAGCACTGGATTCAGAATCTCAATGAGGAGCAACAGCTTCCGCTTGCCGATGCCAGTGTTGATGTCACCTTGATTGTGGCCGGCTGGCAGTATCTGCAGCAGCCAGAAGCGATCGCCGCCGAGTTGCTGCGAATCACGCGCCCGGGCGGGCAGGTGATCATTGCCTTCTCCAATCGCATGTTCGTTCAGAAAGCTCCCCAGATCTGGACCGATGGCGGCGACCGCGATCATCTGGACTACGTGGCCAGGGTGCTTGAGGCCCAAGGCTGGCCCCGGCCGGAGATCCTGGCCGAAACCACGAAGGCTGAGGGGCCGCTGGGCTGGCTGGGTGGCCAGGGTGACCCGTTTTTTGCCGTGATCGCCAGCCGGCCGCTCAAGGTGCCCGATCCGCTCCAAAAACGCTGATGCAGCTGAGTTCCTCGAAACTCTCCTCGGCCATCGGATCGATGCGGAAAGCCGTCCAGGTGGCGCACTCCTCCGCTTCGCTGCGCAGCAGCGGCCATTCGATCCGGCGCTTGGCGTAGGTCAGGCCGACGCAGGTGAGGGCTCGGTCGTCCGCCATCAGCGACCACAACACGTGGATGTGGTCGCGGCGGTATTCACTGGGATTGTCCTGAGGTGGAATCTCGGGGAGGAATCCAGGCTCGGTGCGCAGCCGACAACGATTTTCCCAGCTCAGATAGGTGCCAGGCTCGGTGGGATAGAACCAGCAGGTTTCGTTCTCAGCATCCCGCAGGGCGAAGCGATCCAGGCAACGGATCGATCGGATCGGCAATCCTGAGGCGGGATGCCGCACGTCGGACAGCTCGGCTGAATCCACTTTGCGATGGCCAGCATTCACTGCTACTGAGGGGTCAGGACTGTCACTGATCTCGTAGACACCGATTCCCAAAGTTCTGGGGTCAATATGAGGCACGAGAGCATCACAGAGGGCTCTTCCTTGCTTGGATCCAAACGGATTAGCACCACCAACAGCGGCGGAACCCCGGCTGATGAGGAGGTCAAGCGAATCCTGATTGTCTGGAAGGACGGGAAAAATCCTGAGGTTGATACCACTGCGCAGGCTCTGAGCTTGCATCAGTTCGCTCCAGCTGGCCCCATCGACGGGTAGCTGCGTTTCAGGAGCCAGTACGAAGATGAGGGCCGATGCCATAGGCCATCCTGATGTGGATAGAGAGGTATGCCATCAAAGCCCGGATGGCAATGCCATCCGGGCCGATGTGATGACCCAGCGTGGGGTTGGACGATCAGCCGAGACCGACCTGGCTGAGAATGCCTTGGCCGGTGAGCAGCTCGGTGGCCAGGCCGATCACAAAGCCGAGCATGGCCAGGCGGCCATTCCAGGTTTCAGCGAAAGCAACAAAACCGAAGCGGGAAGTGGAGTCAGCCATGGATTGGTTCGTTGGTTACGAAACTTGAAGAGACTGTAACAGATCATGAAGGGCCTGGCTGCACGGACAAGGCAACTGGAGGAGGTCAGCCAGCGACTGCTGACGATCCAGGAGCTCTGCGGCACCTTGTCCCGGCTGGGATCAACGGTGGCAATCGATCCCTGGACTCCAGCTTCGCCGCAGCGCCGACGCTGCTGATCTGCTTCACGGCACCAGCTGGTTCGGAGCGGCCACCCTGGGTTGACGGGGACGAGCAGCGTCAGGCCCCGGTGGTGGTCAAGATTCAGCTGGAACGGAGCCGGCCCGCTGCCCACTCCAGCTGCTCAGGGCCCGTCTGCGGCGCTTTGCACCGGCTGCAGGAGGCCGATCCTTTGGTCCATTCCTGGAGGAGGTGCTGGACCGATCAGCCCTGGCCGCAAGCCGGAACCTGGCCAATCGCCAGGCCCCTAGGAATGAGCAGGCAGCCATCGCCCTATTCCCGTCGCCACGATTCCATCGTGCGCAGACCCAAATTAACTAATTGAATCGACAATATGCTGCCGGCCATGATCATAAAGACCGAGCAAAGCCTCCTCAACGCGGAATGGGAACAAATACCCATAGCGTGAAGGCGTGCGGCGATGTTCTGATTGTCTTAAGAATCTTCCAAGAGCTGTGGAAAATCCCGTCGCTGAACTCTTGGTGTCACAGGCCGAGACGATTTCAAGGTTGTTTGGCGGGCTGAGCACGCCCACGCGCCTACGCATCCTCGGCTGGACAATTCATCGTTCCTTGACGGTGAAGGAGCTGGTGATGCTGTTACAGATGACGCAGCCCCACATCTGTCGTCAACTGCAGTTGCTATGTGAGCTGAATCTGCTGATCCGAACTTCCGCCAGCAATGGAGGCCGGGCCGATTCCTATCGCGCCAATCCAGCACTCGTGCTGATGGCCACCGACTTGGCGCGCCTATCAATCGACCAAAGACCCGACTCTTAATAAAGACTTTGGCATCCAAGGTCACACCCATAGACCAAGCAACACTAAGATCTTATCTGCTCCAAATGACATTTAGTGCCCCCATTTAGTTTATGGAGTATTTTTGCGAAAAAACAGCTCTGGCCATTCGATGCCTGGAAAATCTTCAGGACCTCGAATTTGCGGACGACGTATTGAAAAGCTATCCCTGTATCGATTTGCTCATTCACGATCTTCAGCTTGAGGGCTGGCGGCGCATCGCCGTTCGCGCCCAATCCAATCAGCGCTTGATCGAGGCACAGAAGAATGGCGTGCCCAACGAGCAACTTGTCGAGATGTGGATGGATGCGCAGCGTTCCCTACTTGACCTGGCCTATGAGCAGGATTGCGACGACCCCCGTCATCCAGATCCTGAAATCAGCAAGCCATGATGACGAACAAGAAATAAAAGCGGCTATGATAATCTTGACTTAATACCATCGCCTAGCAATATAGAGCCAACGGCTCACATCAGGATATAGTCGTGGCCTCAGATTATGGACCATTCTACTGAATGCTTCCTATTTTGACCTGGAAGGATGGACTAGGAAGTTCGCTTCATTTCAGGCTCAATTTTGCTGGCT
Organism: Bifidobacterium breve; assembly: GCA_943325005.2. GTDB lineage: Bacteria > Cyanobacteriota > Cyanobacteriia > PCC-6307 > Cyanobiaceae > Cyanobium. The sequence continues at coordinate 9,717 of CALPNT020000106.1, forward strand.
TCAGCCCTCTGGTCTCTCGTTTTGATTACAAACTTGGATAGCGCCCTGGTGACAGTCACTGCTCCATCTCTTCTGTGAAGACAATCTGAATCGTCAATTTGTTGGGGGTTGGTTCT
>CALPNT020000107.1 GCA_943325005.2 Bifidobacterium breve
ACGATTCACGGTCTGGGCACGGCCCTGCCCCCGCATCGCCTCAGCCAGGGCGATGCCGCCACGGTCGCGGCCCGGGTGGCCCTGCCGGAGCCGCTGCCGTCCCCGTCCAAGCGCCGGCTACTCGAGACCCTCCATCGCCGCTCTGGGGTCGCGATGCGCCACATCGTCCTGGCGGACCTCTTGGGCACGAACGCCGGCCAAGAGCCGAGGTTCTTCGGCACCACCAGCCCCGGCACCGGGGAGCGGATGCGGCGCTACAGCCAGGAAGCACCGCCCCTTGCCCTGCGGGCCGTGCGGACCGCCCTGGAGCAGGCGCAGGTCGCCCCCGAACGCATCACCCACCTGGTCACGGTTTCCTGCACAGGCTTCCAGGCGCCCGGCGTCGATCTGGCCCTGATGGCCGCCCTGCCGCTGAGCGCCAGCGTGGCCCGCACCCATGTGGGGTTCATGGGCTGTCACGGCGCCCTTAACGGCCTGCGGGTGGCGGCCGGCTTCACCGGCGCCGATCCTGAGGCCTGCGTGTTGCTCTGCGCCGTCGAGCTCTGCAGCCTGCACATGCAATACGGCTGGAACGGAGAAAGGATCGTGGCCAATGCCCTGTTCGCCGACGGCGCCGCCGCCCTGGTGGCCTCCGGGGAGGTGCCGGCGGCTCCGGGGCCGGCCGCTCCGGGGCTGCGGCGACTGGTCGCCAGTGGCTCCCTGCTGGTGCCCGCCAGCGCCGAGGCCATGTCGTGGACGATCGAGGATCACGGCTTCGTCATGGGCCTGTCTCCCCAGGTCCCCGCTCTGATCGCGGCGCATCTGAGGCCCTGGCTGGAAGGGTGGTTGGCAGAGCATCAGCTGACGCTCGCAGCCATCGGCTCCTGGGCCGTGCATCCCGGTGGTCCCCGCATCCTCTCGGCGGTGACAGAAGCCCTGGAGCTCGATCCGGCCCTGATCGAGCCCTCCCGATCGGTACTGAGGGACTGCGGCAACATGTCCTCGCCGACCTTGCTGTTCATCCTCGAGCGACTGCGGCGCAGTGGCGAACCCGGCCCCTGCCTGGCGATGGCCTTCGGTCCCGGTCTCAGCGTTGAGGTGGCCCTGCTGGAGTGAACAGCGGTAACGCTGTGGCAGCGCCTGCCATGTCACTCACCTGGTTCTGATTGCTGTTGAGATCGCTGGAGATCAGAGCCTGCTTGTTGACCGGAGAATATTCAGCCCCACGCACGGAGCGATTCGCTGGCTTGCCTGGCTCAGTAGCGATGCCAGGAATAGCCGCGCAGCACCCACTCCAGCTCCAGGGCCACGGTCTTGGGTAGAAACAGCTCCAGGCCGGATTCGATCAACTGGCGGGCCGCCTGACGCTGAACTTCGGTGGCGCTGTCGGCGTCGGCTTCCTCCACGAAGTAACAGGCCAGCACATAGGGATCAAGGCCGATCACGGCCGCAACAAGCAGGCGGCATCGAAATCGACCGGCACGGGCGGGCGCTGGCTCTTGAGCAGGCCGAAGCCACTGGCGGGCAGGGACTGCTGTGGCCTGAAGGGCCGCACTTCGATGTGGTCACCGACCAGCTCGAAGTGCGGCTACCCCTTGCTGGTCATCGAGCAGATGCTGGAGGCATCCACAGCCGAACACAAGCAGATATTACCAAGTAATACTAGCGATGGTGCCGCCGCTGAGCTGGACAGGGCGACCGCTGACGGCAGGGAGGACATCCCGTGGACGAACGGTGCCACGCTGACCTCAGAGTCCGACTTCGGGAGGGCAAAACCATGAAAGTGACCGTCGAGCTTTCAGACATAGAGATGGCCGAAATCCTCGACCTCACCGGCGAGCGCAAGAAGGGCCCGGCCATCCGCCACTTGATGGAGGAGGCGCTGCAGCAGCGGCGCCGGGCACAGATCGCCCAGCGCTTCCTCAGTGGCGAATGGGGCGTGGAGCTGGAAAGCTTTGAGGCCGACCAGGAGCGTGAGCGCCAGCGGGATCAGGAGTTCGCCTCATGACCCTGCTGCTCGACACCAGTCTCTGGATCGACTTCACCCGTGCTCGAAGCCCGGTTGCCTTGAAGCAATTCATCGCGCCCTTCGTGCTCGATCCCGAGGCCCACCTGGCCGAACCGGTGCGCTTTGAGTTGCTGCGCTCAGCTCGGCCGGACGAGACCCGCCAACTCGAGGCTCAGTTCGCCACCTTGCCCACGCTCCCCACCCCGGCGGATCTGTGGCAGCGAGCGATCGACCTGGGCCAGGCCTGCCGCCAGATCGGCCGCACGGTGCTGATCCTTGATCTATTGGTGGCCGCCGTGGCCCTGCACCACAAGGCCGTGCTGGTGAGCTTCGACGCCGACTTCGAGACCATCGCCTCCGTGAGTGCCCTGAAGCTGAACCGCCTGAACCGCCCGGTCTGACCCCATGACCGACGATCCCGTCCACCGCCGTAAGCAGTTGATCGAGGGCGCCATCCCCCTGGAGGCGATCCATGCGGCATCAGCGCGGGACAAGCCCGGGCGCGGTATCGGGGAGTAGAGGGCTCATGAGCGGCCTCATGCACTTCCATCTCTCCCAGCAGGCATCCATCCAAGCCAGGTTCAGATCACGATCACCGTGGCGCCATAGCTCCTCAGCTGGCTGTCCACACTCAGCAGCAGCATCGGCTCCACCCGGCTCTGGCCCACCAGCAAGCGATCAAAGGGATCCCGGTGAACGCCATCGCTCTCCAGATTCCCCACCGCCAGCACGTGGGCGTTGCTGATCGGCAGCCAGCGGAAGCCCTGCAACGGCACCTGGCGTTCCAATTCCGCCAGATCCACCTGCAGCCGGCCGACTGACACCTTGATCGCCATCTCCCACAGCGACGCCTGGCTCACGAACACCTCCGCCTCAGGCGCCTGCACTCGCTCCACCACCGGCTGCGGCAGCCGTGGATCGCCGTTCAGCCACCACAGAACCAGATGGGTATCGAGCAGCAGCCGCGTCACTGCAACGCCTCAAACAGCCCATCCAGGGACGCATCGAAATCATCGGCTAGGACGATCTGGCCGCGCATCGCCCCAGGCGCCGCCACCGGCCGGGCCGGAGCCTGCCACGCCACCAGCCGCGCAATCGGCACCCCAGAGCGGGCGATCACCACGTCCTGTCCCTGCTCCACCTCCTGCAGCAGCTGGGAGAGATGGGTCTTGGCTTGGTGCACGTTCACCACGTGCTGGTCGGCCACGGGCCGCTTGGCCAGGGGCTCCTTCGTGACGGCCACGGGATATCACTTTGAACTAAGTCTTAGTTTAGTCGTCCCGCAGGGCCGGGGAGGAGCCGGTCGGTGCCAGCTACTGGCAGTGCCCTCAACCACTGCATCAGTTTCTGCATCGCGACGCGGCGCAGATCGGAGTGCCGGGAAGGATGCCGAAGCAGAAGCAGCTGCCCCTGTGGCTGCTCCACCGGTGTTCAACGGCGCCGCTGGGCCAGCAGCCCGTGGCGGGGGGCGAACAGGAAACTGAGCAGAAACAGCCCCGTCTGCACCAGCACGATGCAGCCCGCCGTGGAGGCATCCATCCAGTAGCTCCAGTAGATGCCCAGCAGGCTGGAGAGCACGGCCGAGCCGATCGCGATCCAGGTCATGCGGTCGAAGCGGTCGGTGAGCAGGTAGGCGGTGGCGCCCGGGGTCACCAGCATCGCCACCACCAAGATGATGCCCACGGTCTGCAGTCCGGCCACCGCCGCCAGGGAGAGCACCGAAAGCAGCAGGTAGTGCAGGAAGCCGGTGTTCACTCCGATCGAGCGGGCGTGGGTGGGATCGAAGCAGAACAGGATCAGGTCGCGGCGGAACAACAGCAGCAGCAGCAGCACCAGCACACTGATGAGCACGGTCTGGCGGATGTCATCGCCGCTGATTCCCAGCACGTTGCCGAAGAGGATGTGGGTGAGATCAATGGTGCTGCGCACCTTCGAGATCAGCGTGAGACCGAGCGCGAAGAAGCCGGTGAAGACCAGGCCGATCACGGCGTCTTCCTTGATCCGGGTCGTCTGCTTGATGTAGCCGATCACGGCCACCGAGCCCACCCCGAACACGAAGGCCCCCAGGGCGAAGGGCAGGTTGAGCGCGTAGGCGATCACCACGCCAGGCATCACCGCGTGCGAAACCGCATCCCCCATCAGCGCCCAGCCCTTGAGGGTCATGAAGCAGGAGAGCAGTCCACAGACACCCGCCACCAGGGCGCTCACCAGCAGCGCCCGCACCATGAAGTCGTGGCGCAGGGGCTCCAGCAGCCAGCTCAGGGGATCCATCAGCGCTCGCTCCCCCAGGGTTCGCGCCCCGGCTCCGGGCGGGGCGCGAGGCTCGGGCTGGTGAGCCGCTGGGCGGGGCTGCCCCCGAAGGTGCGCGCCAGGTTCTCCTCGGTGAACACCTCGGAGGTGTCGCCGTAGGCCAGAACGGTCTTGTTGATCAGCACCACCTCATCGCAGAAGCCGGTGACGTGGGAGAGGTCGTGGGTGGAGATCAGCAGGGTGCGGCCCTCGGTGCGGAACTGCTGGAACAACTCGATCATCAACCGCTCGGTGCGGATATCGACGCCCGCGAAGGGCTCATCGAGCAACAGCACGGACGCGCCCTGGGCCAGGGCCCGCGCCAGGAAGGCCCGCTTGCGCTGACCACCGGAGAGTTCACCGATCTGGCGGTGGCGCAGGGGCCAGAGCTCCACCCGCTCCAGGCTCTCGCGCACGGCGCGGTGGTCGTCGCGGCGGGGAATCCTCAGCAGGTTCATGCCGCCGTAGCGGCCCATCATCACCACGTTGGCCACGTGGATGGGGAAGTTCCAGTCGACACTCTCCATCTGGGGGACGTAGGCCACCGCTTGACGGCGCAGGGCCTGGCGCAGGGGCAGGCCGTTGATGCTGATCTCGCCCTGGGAGGGCCGCACGAAGCCCATCAAGGCCTTGAACAGCGTGGATTTGCCGGCGCCGTTGGTGCCCACCAGACCACAAATGATGCCGGCCTTCACCGTCAGAGACACGTCATGGAGAGCCACCACGCCGTGGTAACTGACGCAGAGGTGGCTGACGCGGATGCGCTCGGTGCTGGGGGCGAGGGCGGGATGGCTGGCCATGCGATCAGCTCCCCTTCAGGCCCTGGATCAAGGTGCGCACGTTGTGGCGCTGCAGCTTCAGCAGGGTCGGCGCCTCCCCCTGGGGGGTGGAGAGCGAGTCGACGTAAAACACGCCACCGAAGCGGGCCCCCGTCTGCTCGGCCACCTGACGCTGCACCTTGTCGCTGACGGTGCTCTCGCAGAAGACGGCCGGCACCTGACGCTGGCGCACAGTGGCGATCAGCCTCGCCATGCGCTGGGGTGTGACCTGGGACTCGGAATTCACCGGCCAGAGGTAGGCCTCATCGAGGCCGTAGTCATGGGCGAGGTAGGTGAAGGCCCCTTCGCAGCTAGCCAGCACCCGCCTGGGTCCAGGGATCGTGGCCAGCTCACGGCGCAACTCCTGGTCGAGGGCCCGGAGCTGGGCCCTGTAGGCCCGAGCGCGGCGGCGGTAATCCTCAGCGTTGGCCGGATCGAGCTGGCTGAACGCCTGGCGGATGTTCTCCACGTAGATCTCAGCGAGGCGGGGGGACATCCAGGCATGGGGATTGGGCTTCCCCCGGTAGGCATCCTCGGTGATCGGCAGGGGCTTGATCCCAGCGGTGAGGGTGGATCGCTTCAGGTTTGGCATGCCGGCCAGGAAGCGGTCGCTCCAGCGTTCCAGGTTCAGGCCGTTTTCCAGAACGAGCGAGGCCCCCGCGACCCGACGCAGATCGCTGGGGGTGGGTTCGTAGCCGTGGATCTCCGCCCCCAGCTTGCTGATCGATTCCACCCTCAGGTGATCGCCGGCCACATTGCGGGCCATGTCGGCCAGAACCGTGAAGGTGGTGATCACCAGGGGACGCTCCTGGGTCACCGGGCCGGAACCGCGACAGCCCGCCAGAACAGGCAGCAACAGGATGGCGATCAACCAGCCCATGCTCCCGGCGGGACGGTGCCGGCATGGGCTCCTGGACTCTGCACCGATCCGAGCTGTCAAACACCGTTCTCATCAGCGATCGAATCTAGGAGCCCAGGCAGCGGAAAGCCCCCGCTGGGGCAGGGGCTGAGGGGATCCAGGCTCTGGCCACGGGGGCCGGCGGGATCAGCCGATGGCGGGGGCGGTCAGTGCCAGGGGCACGATGGCGGTGGCGGCCAGATCCAGCGGGAAGTTGTGAGCATTGCGCTCGTGCATCACTTCGATGCCGAGGTTGGCGCGGTTGATCAGATCGGCCCAGGTGTTCACCACCCGGCCCTGGGAATCCAGAATCGACTGGTTGAAGTTGAAGCCGTTGAGGTTGAAGGCCATGGTGCTGATGCCCATGGAGGTGAACCAGATGCCCACCACCGGCCAGCCAGCCAGCAAGAAGTGCAGGCTGCGGCTGTTGTTGAAGGAGGCATATTGGAAGATCAGACGACCGAAATAGCCGTGGGCGGCCACGATGTTGTAGGTCTCTTCTTCCTGGCCGAACTTGTAGCCGTAGTTCAGGGACTCGGTTTCAGTGGTTTCACGCACCAGCGAACTGGTCACCAGGGAGCCATGCATGGCGGAGAACAGGCTGCCACCGAAGACACCGGCCACCCCCAGCATGTGGAAGGGGTGCATCAGGATGTTGTGCTCGGCCTGGAACACCAGCATGAAGTTGAAGGTGCCGGAGATGCCGAGCGGCATGCCATCGGAGAACGAACCCTGACCAAACGGATAGATCAGGAAGACAGCGAAGGCGGCCGACAGCGGTGCGCTGTAGGCAACGCAGATCCAGGGGCGCATGCCGAGCCGGTAGGAGAGCTCCCATTGGCGACCCATGTAAGCGGAGATGCCGATCAGGAAGTGGAACACCACCAATTGATAGGGGCCACCGTTGTAGAGCCACTCATCAAGGCTGGCGGCTTCCCAGATCGGGTAGAAGTGCAGGCCGATGGCGTTGCTGGAGGGAATCACCGCGCCGGAGATGATGTTGTTGCCGTAGAGCAGGCTGCCGGCCACGGGCTCACGGATGCCGTCGATATCGACGGGGGGGGCGGCGATGAAGGCCACAACGAAGCAAATGGTGGCCGCCAAGAGGCAGGGGATCATCAGCACACCGAACCAACCGATATAAATACGGTTGTTGGTGGATGAGACCCACTGGCAGAAGCTTTCCCAGCTTCCGGTGCGGCCGCTGCGAATGGCAGTGGTCATGGCAAAAGAGCGAGGGTGTGGACTGGATGGAGTCCCATGGCGAATAACTCACCAAGGATTTTTTGATGCTATGGCGGAATCTTGACGCCGCTCGTTTCCTTCAAAGGTGCACGAGAATCGTCAGATTCATTCATGAAGTTATTTGAAGTTATGCAGGGCCCGATTGGGCTCAAGCCGGCGCAGATGGGCTCAGGCCGCCGCAGGCTGTTGCTGCAGCCACAGCCTGCCCTGGTTGACAAAGCCAGTCCAGTTGAGCTTTTCGCTCTCGGCCGCCTCGGCCACCAGCACGGCGGCCCGCCGGCGGATCAGCTCCAGATCGGGTTCACTCACCCCGCAGGACTGGGCCAGGACATCGGCCATGGCCCGGCCCACCACCCGGGTCAGGTAGGCCGCGCTCAGGGCCTGCACCGCCCCCGCTACCAGCCAGGTGGCGCCATGCAGCTTCAGAACCGCCAACAGCGCCTGACTGCTCCACTCCACCAGCCCCTGGGCCAGGGCGGCGCGGCCCAGTTCGGTGGCGGCAGCGCGCAGTTGCTCCAGGCTCCAGGGGCAGTCCCAGAGGCGGGCCATCTCCTGCAGCATCAGGCCATTGGCGATCGCCAGCACCACCAGATCAACGCTGGGCAGCGGTGAAGCAAAAACACCGGCCGCCACGATCCATTGGGTTCGCTGCTGCAGGCCCTGCCACTCGCGCCGCCGCAACAGCTCCAGATCAGCCTGCCAGCGGCCATGCAGTTGCTCAAAACTGCGCAGCGCCGTGTTGTTGCGCAGCTGCTGGCCGCGCCGCGCCAGCCACAGGGCCAACGGCTCCAAGGCCAAGGCCAGGGCCTGTTCGCTTCCATCCCACAGCAGCACTCGGTCGGGATCAAGCGCAGACCACTGGCTGGCCAGCTCCTCCACCAGGTCGGCACGATCCTGCGGCAGCGGCGCCTGGATCAGCAACCAGATCGGCTGGCTGTGACCAGCTGACTGGCGTTTGGCCTGGGATTGCAGCCAGAGCAGATCGGCGGCACTGAGGGGCAGATGCAGATAAAACAGCAGGCCATCGGCCTGCTCCAGGGCCAGCGGCCAGCGCCAATCGGCGCTTTTGCTGGGCAGCGGCTCCCCCCAGTGCAGGCGTAGATGGCGGTTGCCCCGCAGAGCCTCGGCAAAGCGGGGCTGCAGCTCCGCACCTGGCAGACGGCAGCCCGCCAGGGCAACGGCCAGCTCCTGGCGAGCCAGGGTGGCGTTGAGGGTTTCCAGCTCCTGGCGCCGCTGCTGTTGGTCGCTACCGCCCGCCTGATCGAGGCGCTCGAATTGGCCAATCACCGCATCACAGCGGCTGATCCAGCCCTCCAAGTCCAGCGGCAGCTGTGGAGTCACGGGGCGCCGTCGCCGTGACAGCAGCCACCAGCCCCCGGCCAGGGCACCGATTCCCAGCAGCGATCCCCCCTCGAGATGCAGCAGCTGGCTCAGGCCGTCAGCGGCCAGCAGGGCCACGCCCCCCAGCACGATCGGGCGGCGCCAGAGCGGAGCGGTTACGGCGGTGGCATCGGCCTGAAGGGCCACGGGGCCAAGACTGGAATCCGAGCGGGTCACGGGGGGGGCCGGGGGCTGTGCCTGTTTAGCCCAGATGAGGGGAGCAGCACCAACGCGTGGCTACGGGCGACACCGACCGCCATTGCCCCAGCCCCATAGCCTGAGCTGGCGAACGGCGTCATGTTCGGAGGCTCAAGGCTTGATGATGGATGCCCTGATGTGCCTGCGACCTCGCCAGCGGGAGGAGTTGCAACGTTGTTTGGCCCAGCAACAGCAGGAGCCGCGCTGGCATGGCGGACTGCCGGTGCTGCTGCTCGATCGCTGCTGGTTGCGCCTGGACTGTGTTCGCATCGATCAGCTGGCCTACCGGCTTCCCCCCGATACCAGTCGTGATGCGCCCGAACTGGGACGCTATCGCGAGCTCTTGGCGGCAGGCCTGCAGGGATGGCAGGCCCAGCAACAGTGTTGGCACGAGTTCGGCAGCGACGCCTGTCGCGAAGCACTGCAGCGGTTCTGGAGAGCTCAGGAGCGCGGCAACCAAGGCTGGACCCTGGAGCGCTACCTCGCCCTGATTCAGGAGTACCGCCTGCACTTTCATGGCGAGGGGTACCGCCCCCTGCCGCTGCTGGTGCTGGCCCGAACAGCGATCCCGGCGGCCAGCCAGCACGGTCTGCACTGGCTTCACGCCGAAGGAGATCCGGCCCGTCGCTCGATGCGGCACACTTGCGCCTGAATGCGTGCTGCGGGCATGGCTGACGACACCAACACTCCCCAGACCAACGCTGGTTCCGAGGAATCGGGACGCGGTCGTCGGGAGGGAGGTTCGCGCGAGGGCGGACAACGCGAAGGCGGTCAGCGCCAAGGGGGGCAATCCCAGGGAGGCCAGCGCGATACCGGTGGTTTCCGCATCCGCCTGAGCGATAACGAACTGCAGGCCGCCAGGGCCCTGCAGGAAGCCTTTGGACTGCGCTCCACCGTGGCCGTGCTCGGCTTTGCGCTGCGCACCCTGGCCCAGCAGCTGGAAGCGGGTCAGCTGCAGGAGCTGGTGGACCAACAGCGCGCCCAGG
>CALPNT020000108.1 GCA_943325005.2 Bifidobacterium breve
AGCAGGTTCTCGGCGCGGTCCAGCCAGCCGGGGTCGTGGGCGAGCTGCTCGATCTGGGGACGCTCCAGATCCGGGATGGCGTTCCAGTCGTAGTCCGCCAGGGGCTTGGGGACCGGCCGCTGGGCCTCATGCAACAGCCGCCGCTGACGGGCTTGATGCCGCTGCTGGTGTTCCTGCTCCGCCAGCACATAGAGGTAACTGGCTGGACTCCAGCCATCGGCTGTGGCCTGCTGCTCGGCCGCCTGCCACTGGCTGCGGAACTGGGGCAGTTTCAGTTGCTTGCGCCTATCTAATCGTCGCCGAACAACGCCTTCACCGTTAACGCTCTTTGCTCCCGGTGCGCTGTGGTTTTGAGATGGTTCTTGCGGGCTTGGCAATGGTCATGAAACTGCTCGCCTTGCTGCTTGGTCAGGGCTTGCACCGTCCCTGGCTGTTTTGGAGCCGGCGACCCTGGCCGAGTTGGTGATGAATTGTCGCTATACGGCCTGCGTTCATAGGCTCCTCATGTTCAGGCTGAGATTGGGCTTTGGCGGGCTGAAATCCATGAGAACCATTGCGCTATCTACTATCTTGCTTCACGACCGGGCTTCGCCGGTGGTAGGCTGGTCCCATTCAGGTTGTCCACTTCCCCGATGCTCAAGCTGTTGTTGGGTGATCCGAATGCCCGCAAGCTGAAGCGCTACGAGCCGTTGGTTTCCGATATCAATCTGCTTGAGGAGGAGATTGCCCCCCTTTCCGACGAGGAGTTGCGTAGCCTTACTGGCGAGTTTCGTCAACAGTTGCAGAAGGCTGAGTCGCCCAGCCGTCAGCGTGCTCTGCTGGACGAGCTTCTGCCTCAGGCCTTTGCTGTGGTGCGTGAGGCTGGCAAGCGGGTGCTTGGCATGCGTCACTTTGATGTGCAGCTGATTGGCGGGATGGTGTTGCATGCCGGCCAGATCGCTGAGATGAAGACGGGTGAAGGCAAGACCTTGGTGTCCACTCTTCCCGCCTACCTCAATGCTCTGACGGGGCGCGGTGTGCATGTGGTCACCGTCAATGATTATCTGGCCCGGCGCGACGCCGAGTGGATGGGCCAGATTCACCGGTTCCTTGGGTTGTCCGTTGGATTGATTCAGCAGGACATGCCTCCGTCGGAGCGTCGCCGCAACTACGGCTGTGATATCACCTATGCAACCAACTCAGAGCTTGGCTTTGATTACTTAAGGGATAACATGGCGAACGACATCGCCGATGTGGTGCAGCGAAACTTCTTTTATTGTGTTATTGATGAAGTCGACTCGATTCTCGTAGACGAAGCACGTACGCCCTTGATCATCTCTGGGCAGATAGAGCGGCCGCAGGAGAAATATCGCAGTGCTGCAGCCATCGCTGGACAGTTGGAGCGTGCTGCCGAGTTAGGTAAGGATGGCATCGATCCGGAAGGTGACTATGAGGTTGATGAAAAGCAGCGCAACGTCACCTTGACTGACGATGGCTTCGGCAAAGTGGAGCAGCTGTTGGGCGTTGCTGATCTCTATGATCCGGCCGACCCCTGGGCACATTTTATCAATAATGCCCTCAAGGCTAAAGAGTTGTTCGCTAAAGATGTCAACTATATTGTCCGTTCAGGCGATGCCGTGATTGTTGACGAGTTCACTGGTCGGGTGATGCCTGGCCGCCGCTGGAGTGATGGCCTGCATCAGGCGATCGAGGCGAAGGAAGGCCTGGAAATCCAGCCGGAAACCCAGACCCTTGCGAGCATTACTTATCAGAATTTCTTTCTGCTCTATCCGCGCCTGGCAGGCATGACGGGTACGGCCAAGACTGAGGAAGTGGAGTTTGAGAAGACTTACAAGCTTGAGGTCACTATCGTCCCTACTAATCGGGCTCGTTCTCGTGCCGACTGGGCGGATCAAGTATACAAAAGTGAAACGGCTAAATGGCGGGCTGTTGCTGTTGAAACGGCTGAAATCCACAAGATCGGCCGGCCGGTGCTCGTGGGTACCACCAGCGTCGAGAAGTCTGAGCTGTTGTCGGCTCTTTTAGCTGAACAGCAGGTTCCCCATAATCTGCTCAACGCCAAGCCGGAAAATGTTGAGCGCGAGGCGGAGATCGTCGCCCAGGCTGGCCGTCTTGGTGCGGTGACGATCGCCACCAACATGGCCGGTCGTGGTACCGACATCATCCTCGGTGGCAACAGCGACTATATGGCCCGCCTCAAGCTTCGGGAGGTGCTGCTGCCGCGGCTGGTGCGTCCCGAAGAAAGCCACAAGCCACCGATTCCACTACAGCGTCAGCTTGAGGGAGGTGGCGGCTTCGGCAGTGGCTCAGCTCTGTCAACGGCTCCTTCGGAGGTGAAGGCCATGGGCAATCTCTACCCCTGCACCCTGTCCGACCAGACCGACGAGGCGTTGGTGGCTCTGGCGCGCCAGCTGGTTAACAGCTGGGGAGACCGCTCACTCTCGGTGCTCGAATTGGAGGATCGCATTGCCCTGGCGGCAGAGAAGGCACCCACCGACGATCCCCAGATTCAGGCCCTGCGTAATCTGATCGCCACGGTCAAATCTGAGTATGACGCGGTTGTCAGGCAGGAGGATGCCCAGGTTCGGCAGGCGGGTGGCTTGCATGTCATCGGCACGGAGCGTCATGAATCCCGCCGGGTTGACAACCAGCTGCGGGGTCGCGCTGGCCGCCAGGGGGATCCCGGTAGCACCCGCTTCTTCCTGTCTCTGGAAGACAATTTGCTGAGGATTTTTGGGGGTGAGCGGGTGGCCGGCTTGATGAATGCCTTTCGGGTTGAGGAGGATATGCCAATTGAATCTGGCATGTTGACACGCTCCCTTGAGGGCGCACAGAAGAAAGTCGAAACTTACTACTATGACATTCGCAAGCAGGTATTTGAATATGATGAAGTTATGAATAATCAGCGTAAGGCCGTTTATGCCGAGCGTCGACGTGTTCTGGATGGGCGCGAACTCAAGCTTCAGGTCATCGGCTATGGAGAGCTCACTATTGGTGATATCGTTGATGCCTATGTGAATCCTGATCTGCCGCCAGAAGAGTGGGATCTGGAGCGTCTAGTGCAGAAGGTTAAGGAGTTTGTTTATCTGCTTGAAGATCTTTCCCCGGATCAAGTCCGAGGTCTTTCGACGGAGGAACTCAAAGCCTTCTTGCAGGAGCAGATGCGCAATGCTTATGACATTAAGGAAGGTCAGGTTGAGTTGATGCGTCCTGGATTGATGCGCGAGGCGGAGCGTTACTTTATTCTTCAGCAGATTGACACTCTATGGCGTGAGCACCTGCAGGCGATGGAAAGCCTGCGTGAATCTGTGGGGTTGCGTGGCTATGGCCAAAAAGATCCTCTGATTGAGTACAAGAATGAGGGCTACGATATGTTTTTGGAGATGATGACTCAGGTGCGGCGTAATGTGATTTATTCGATGTTCATGTTTCAGCCCCAGCCGGTTTCGGATCAGGTCACCGTCTGAGATCTTGCGCTTGGGCACTTGCTTGCTCATTCAGTTGTTGGTGCAGGGCTTTGCATTGCATTCGGCACGCCTCCAGCTCTTGCCAGGTGCGATCAGCTCTCTGGCGGTAGGGGGTCGGGTCCTGTTCCCCCCAGGTGCATTCTGGGCGCAGTTCTGCTAACTGGGCCAGCAGGTTCCCCTTGGCTGTCAGGGCTGGCAGGACTTGCTTGAGTTCTGCCAGCCAGTCTTGGGGCGTGCCTTGATGGGCAAGGATGCCTAGGCCATGGCCGTGCCGCAGTGTCAGGCTGTGATACCCGCTGCAGGACTGCAGTTCCTGCCAAAGTTGCCAGACGCCGAAACCATTTTCGCGTACATTGATGTCGTGAAATAGGATGACTCCGCCCGGACGCAGCATTGGAGACCAGGTTTCGTAGTCATGGCGCACAGCTTCATAGGTGTGCAGTCCGTCAATATGGAGTATGTCAATACTCTCTTGGCCAAAGTAGGCAGATGCTTCATCGAAGCTTGAGCGAACTAGGCGACAGCGACTTGGATGGTGAAGCATTTGTTCCCTGCTGACTTTGGCGTACACCTCTTCGCCGTAGGTGCCGCTGTGTTCGTCCCCTTGCCAGCTGTCGATCCCGAAGCAGAAAGTGTCAGTTTTCAGTGCTTCTGCTGCTTCACAGAAACTGAACAATGAGACCCCATAGTGGCTCCCCAGCTCGACAACTGTTTCTGGCCTGTGTCGACCGATCAGCCAATGGGCAATGGGCACATGCTGCCACCATGCTGAATTGGCCAGATAGCGCGGCAGTAGTGTAAGGCTTTCCAGTGTGGTCTCGTCCATGGATTCAGGCCCTTGGTGATTGATGTTGTGTTTGGAGTGATGATTGTAATGTCCCTGCGGCTGTGAACATTTCTACGCTCTGCATCGGAATCCCCGCTATGCCTGCGTATACCGAGCGGCATTCGCTCCTCATCAGCACAGCGTCATGCAGCCATTGCAGTTGGCGATGGTCGCCCTGGGTGCCGGCGGCAACGGAGACGCAGAACGAATAGTCTCCGGCTGCTAGAACTGGCAGGGTGAATATAAATCTTGCGCCGTATTCGCAACCGCTGTTGATCAGTTGATTTGGGTCGTGATGGCTGACGCAGGTATTGTCTCCAAGAATGGCCAGGCCGCGTTCATCCTTGAGGATGAACCCAATGATGGGCATCTGGATATCGGCATGGGCCTTTGCCTTGATTTCTAATTCAACCCTCTCCCCTCCCATAGCGTTCAGCAACGGGCGCCCTGATCGTCCTTCACGCAGGTGCACGGCTGTGATTTCGGCTTCGCCGGTGCCGAATGAGCTGCTGGTCAGCAAGGCTTGATCAAAGGGGGTGATCTCCAGAAGGGGAGGCTGGCCGTGTTGCTTCAGATAATCCTGCCGGTAGTCGCGCCAGCCGGCTTCATCGCTGGCTGAAGTGGTCTCAAATAAATTTGGCCTGTCTGTCTCTTCCTCTCCTTCTCCCTCTCCATCGACCACCGTTCGCTGATCGGTTTCGGCGTAGAGTTCAGCGAGGTATAAATTGCTCACCTCGTTGGCACTGCCCTGGTATTGCATGGTGCCCTTGCTCAGCAGGATCGCCTTGCTGCATAAGCTGCGAATGGCTGTGGTGTCATGGCTGACAAATAGCAGGCAGTTTTCCTCTCGTTGTCGGTTCATGTAGCGGAAACACTTCTGGTTGAAAAAGGCATCCCCCACGCTCAGTGCCTCATCCACCACCAGAATTTCGGCGTCCACATTGGCGATTACAGCGAAGGCCAGTCGAACTGCCATGCCGCTGGAGTAGGTTTTGACTGGTTGGTAAATGAATTCGCCGATATCTGCGAAGGCCAGGATGTCTTCGAGTCTGGCTTCTGTCTGGGCTTGGTTTAGGCCGTGCAGGGAGGCATTGAGATAGACATTCTCAATGCCGCTGAACTCAGGGTTGAAACCGCTGCCGAGCTCTAGTAGTGCAGCAATGCGGCCGTGACAGCGAATCTCTCCTCTGGTGGGGGTGAGGGTTCCGCATAACAGTTGCAGCAGCGTGCTTTTACCGCTGCCGTTGCGGCCGATCACCCCGAGGGTCTCGCCACGCCGTACTTGGAAGCTGACATCCTGGAGCGCCCAGAACTCTCGGTAATACTGCTTGCTTCTGCGTAGGGCCTGTTTTAGTCTATGTTTTGGATCGTCGTAGATCCGATAGCACTTGCTCAGGTCTCTGGCTTCGATCAGTACATCATTCGACGCCTGGCTGGCTGGTGTTGTCGTGCTGCCGCTGTTCGCTTCGGTTCGGTCGTTGCTGGTTGGGTTCATCGCTCCTGCTTTGATTGTGGTTTGGCGATTCAGAGGACATCGGCGAAGGCACGTTTGGCCCGTTGGAAGAAGCGGCAACCCAGTTCGGCCACCAGTAGACCGCCCAGGATGCCTGCCAGCAGATAGATGGGGTCTGGCAGCGCGCCTTGAATGGCTACCCGACGGGTTTCCTCGATCACCTCAGCCATGGGGTTGAGCGACAGGAATGGTCTCCATTGGGGCGGCAAAGCTGAAATCGGGAAGAACACCGGGCTCAGGAACATCAACATGGTCACCAGCACCTGCACGATCTGGTTGATGTCGCGTAGGAATACAGCCAGGGCCGCCAGGACCCAGCTGATGCCTAGGCATACCAGAATCAGGGGTAGCCAAACTAGTGGAATCAGGAGAATTGTCGGTGGCAACTGATGGAAGGCCAGGAGCTCGAAGACCATCAGGATTACAAGGCTCGTCACCGCATGAAAGCTGGCGCTGGCCACAGACACGCCCGTTAAGATTTCAAGTGGAAAGATTACTTTCTTGACGTAGTTTGGATTGTCGAGCACTAGCGCTGGCGCTTTGTTGGTGCATTCGGCGAACAGGTTGAACACCACCAGCCCTGCGAATAGGTTCACCGCGAAGGCCAGGGGGCCTCCGGTTTGCTGCCCGCCCCAGCGTGAGACGAAGACCTGGGAGAACACAAAGGTGTAGACCAGCAACATCAGCAGCGGCTGCAGGAACGTCCAGCCCCAGCCGATCAGTGAGCCCCTGTATCGGCCCAGGACTTCGCGTTCAACCAGGCGCCACAGCAGACCGCGATTCTTCCAGAGCACGCGGGCGGACCGCCATGGCGCCATTGGGATCTCAGGCATCGTGTCCATCGGATTCTGGTCTGAAGTCCGCGGTTTCAAGGGGCGGACCCAGGAACTCCAGGATTTCCCGGTCCTTCAAGCTCTGCGATTCACCTCGACAGGGCTCCGCCAGCGGCCGGCCCGCGGCCACCTCACGCAGGCAGGCCTGGGTGCGGGCCAGGTCGTTTTCCAGGCTGTCGATGCGCTCCATCAGGTTGCGGATCACCCGGGCCTCCGCATCCGGCAGGGCGGAGTGGGCCAGGGGATCGATGCGGACGCCGGATTGATGGATCACCCGACCGGGAATGCCCACCACCGTGCTGTCGGGGCCGACATCCCGCAACAGCACCGAACCGGCGCCGATGCGGGTGTTGGAGCCCACGGTGATCGCCCCCAGCACCTTGGCGCCGGCTCCCACGACCACGTTGTCCAGCAAGGTGGGATGGCGCTTGCCGTGCTGCTTGCCGGTGCCGCCCAGGGTGACGCCTTGGTAAAGCAGGCAGTTGTTGCCGATCACGCTGGTTTCGCCGATCACCACACCCATGCCGTGGTCGATGAACACCCCTTCGCCGATGCGGGCGCCCGGATGGATCTCGACGCCGGTGAGGCCCCGGCTCAGCTGGCTCAGTAGTCGTGCGGGCAGGGGCAGTCGTAGGTGCCAGAGACGATGGCTCAGGCGGTGCAGCACCAGGGCGTGGAAGCCCGGGTAGCAGAGCAGGATCTCGAGCGTGCCGCGGCAGGCCGGGTCCCGCTCCTTGATGATCGCCAGATCGGCTCGGATGGCGCGCAGCAGCATGTAGCGGTCTTTCAAGTGGGCAGCTCGACCGATTGCACGTCGGTGCGGCCGAAGTCATTGCCCTTGTAAAGGAGCGGCTCTTCAAGGGCCTTGGCGAGGGCATAGCTGAAACAGTCGCCCAGGTTGAGGCCGGCGGGGTGCCGGCCCTTGCCATAGTGCCGCCAACCCTGCAGGGCCCACTCCACGTGATCGGGGGTGAGCTGGATCGCCGTGATCTGTCCCAGCTGCAGCAGCAGCCTCAGTTCCTGCAGGCCGTCCTCGCCCAGGATTCGGAGGGTGACGATCTGGCTTTCCACCAGCGTGGCGGTGCTGATGTGTTTGGGCGCATCCCGGCTGAGGTGGTCGAGGAACAAAGTGGCATCGGCTTCGTCGAGAAGGATGGCGAGCAGGGCTGAGCTGTCGATCACCATGGCAGCCCAGCTGCGTCGTAGAGCTCCGCCTCAATCTGTTCTCGGTCGCGTGCGTCCTGACGGGGGAGCTTGCGGCAACGCTCCAGCAGCTCCGTGAGGGCCTGATGACGAGCCTGCCTTGAGGCTGCGCTCTTGGTGTCAGGTGTCCGTTTGAGCTCCTCCGCCAGGGCCTGGCGCACGGCGTCGGTGACACTGCTGCCCCGGCGCTCAGCGAGTTCCCGGGCCATGGCATGGACCTGGGGATCTTTGATATTCATCCCCATGGCGCCACCGGGGGTAGAAAAGATTTCCATTCTACCTTCAGGGGCCAGCGGTTCGGGTCTCGCCCGTCGGCTGCGCTCGAGCTCCGCTCCGGCTCCCCTCTCAGACCGCCAGCAGGCCGATCTCCTTGCGTAACAGGTTGATCGTGGCGCTGCCCAGGTAGCTCTTGGCGCAATGCACCACCGGTAGCCGCATCAGCTGGGCTCGGTTCTGGCGCAGCGTCTGCTCCACCAGGGGCAGGCTGGGGCGATCGCAGAGCACGTGACTGGCCGCCCGCAGCAGGGCAAGCAAGCGGCTGCCGGTGTCGGGGTTGGCCGTCATCACCAGCAACTCGTTGCCGCGCATGCTGTGCAGAATCACCTCAGCGGCCCGCAGGATGCCGGGGCTGATGCTCACTAGGCCGACGCAGCTGCCGGCGCGCAGTTCCTTGAGCAGGTCGAGTTCCTGGCGGAAGTCGTTGAGATCCACGGCCACGGCCCGCACACCGTGGGCCTTGGCGATCTCCTCCACCGGTTGTAGGAAGTAGCGGCTGGTCACCACCGTGCCCTTGCTGGAACTTTCCAGCACCGCTTCGAGCTCCTCCATCGGCACCACTTCCACCGGCACCTCCAGATTGGGGGTGAGTTCTTCGGCGATCAACATCGAGGCGCCGATGTCCTCGCGGGGGGTGGACACCAGCACCCGGGCGCCGCAACGCAGGCGCCAGTCGATTTCGTGGGTGAGCAGTTCGCGGGCCTGCTGCAGGGTGCAGCCGGCATTGAGCAGCCCATCCACGCTCTGACGCACCTCCCGGTCGATGTCGGGCAGGCTCTTGGAACGCAGTCCCGGCGGCGGCTTGATTTCCCGGGGCTTCTGCTGGTCGCGTACGTAGATGCCTGAGCCCGCCATCGCCTCGACGACGCCATCGGTTTCCAGCTGGCGGTAGACCTTGCTGATGGTGTTGCGGTGCAAGCCGGTCTGCATGGCGAGCTGGCGGGTGCTCGGCAGCCGGTGGCCCGGCGGGTAGTGCCGGGCGGCGATCGCAAAACAGATCTGGTTGTACAGCTGGGTCGACGCCGGGATGTCGCTTTCCTGCTGGATGTGGAATCGCACGCCGGGTGGGCCAGATGGACGCGTGGCCACCCTAAGGAGCTTTGGCCCCCGTGACAATTCCTGCGTTGGCATACGAGCATGTGCCGGGATGTGCCGGTTGCTGTGGACGACACCTTGATTTCTGCCGTTTTCCCCGCTATGGACCCGGCTGTCCACGGGTCGTGGCAGCTGCTGCCACCGCTGTTACCGGGCCAGGTGCCGCTGCGGGCTTGGCTGGCCAGCCCTGCCGATCAAATCCCTGGCAGGCCAGGGGTGCTGGTGTTGCCGGAGGTGTTCGGCATCAACGGCTGGGTGCGCAGCGTTGCCGCTCGGCTGGCGGCCCAGGGCTATGCCGCCCTGGCGGTTCCCCTGTTTGCCCGCACGGCGCCGGACCTGGAGCTTGGTTATGACCAGGCCAGCCTGGTGGAGGGACGCTCCCACAAGGAGCGCACCAGCACGGCGGAGCTGTTGCTGGATCTGGGGCAGGCGGCCGATTGGCTGCGGGGCTGGCTGGGTACTGCCAACGCTCCGCTTGGCTGTGTCGGCTTCTGCTTCGGTGGCCATGGGGCCCTGCTGGCCGCCACGCTGCCGCAGGTGGGAGCCAGTTGTGCGTTTTACGGGGCTGGTGTGGCTTCAGGGCG
>CALPNT020000109.1 GCA_943325005.2 Bifidobacterium breve
CAGATGATCGCTCAGGGCGGCGGCGGTCGCATCATCAACATCTCCTCGGTGCACGAGGACTGGCCCATGCCCGACAACACCCCCTACTGCTGTGCCAAGGGCGGCGTGCGCATGCTCACCCGCACCGCCGCCCTGGAGCTGGCCCCCCATGGCATCACGATCGTCAACGTCGGCCCCGGCGCCGTGGCCACACCGATCAATGACTCCACGATGAACAACCCCGAGCTGCTGGCCAAGCTCAACGCCGCGATTCCCATGGGCCGCATGGCCCAGCCTGAGGAGATCGCCAAGGTGGTGGGCTTCCTGGCCAGCGATGCCGCCAGCTACATCACCGCCACGACGATCTTCGCCGATGGTGGCCTGATGCACAGCAGCCCCGGCCTCTGAGCCTTCTGGGGGGCAACGGCCCGAGCCTCTGGACTCAGGCCGTCGCCGGTTCCTCCAACGGCTGAGCGGGCGTCGGATCCTCCACCCGTTCAGCCCGCTCCAATCCCACCTCCACGCCCATGTGCTGATCGGGCCGGCCGGTGATCAGCAGGCCAGCCCGCTGACGGGTGGCGATCATCCACAGCCACTTGGTGAGCAGAGTGAGGCGATTCTCATTAGCCGGCATGAAGGCCAGGTGAGCCAGTCCCCACAGCAACCAGCCGAAGGAGCCACTGAGCTTGATGCCGCGCAGATCAGCCACGGCAAATAGGGGACCGATCACGGCCATGCTGCCGAAATCAAACCAACGGAAGGTTTTTTGGCGTTCGCCCGTCAACTGGGCTAGCAGATCCAGCGCCACCCAGCCGCCCATCTGCACCGCCGGTCCGGCCATACCCGGCAGGGATTTGCCATCAATGGTGTGCGAATAGGAGCAGAGATCACCCACCACCCGGATCTCGGGATGGCCGACGATCGAAAAGTCCGGTTCAACCACCACACGCCCGCCGCGATCGACCGTGCAACCGGTGCGATCGGCGAGCAGCTTGCCGAGGTGAGAGGCGCGCACACCCGCACTCCAGCAGATCGTGGCGGCTTCCAGCACCCGCTCCGGCGGCGTACCGGCCGGCGGATTTTTGAAGGCCACGGTGAGCCGGCCGGCCTCGATGCTCTGCACCCGGCCGCCCAGCACCAGCTCCACCCCGCGGGAGCTGAGGTAAGTACCAGCCGCCTTGGAAAGCTCCGGATCCATGGCCCGCAGCACCCGATCACCGGGATCAACGAGGAACACCCGACACAGCTGCGGATCCAGCTGGCGGAAATCGCGCTGGGCCGCGTGGCGCATCAACTCGTTGAGGGAACCGGCCAGCTCGCAGCCCGAGGCACCACCGCCCACGACCACCACCGACTGCAGACAACGGCAACGATCGCGATCCGGGGTTTGCTCTGCCTCCTCCAGAGCCGAGAGCACCCGCCGCCGGATCTCATCGGCATGCTCGAGGATCTTCATCGGCGGCGCCAGTTCACGCCACTCCTCGTGACCGAAGTAAGTGCTACCCGAGCCGGTGGCCAGGATCAGGCTGTCGTAATGCAGGCGGCGATCGTTGAACACCACATCGCGGTTCTCGGCATCGAGATCGACCACCTCACCAAGCAGCACCTGGACATTGGCCGCCTTGGCCAATAACAGCCGCAGGGGCGTGGCCACATCCGCCTCGGACACCAGTCCGGAGGCCACCTGATACAGCAGGGGCTGGAAAAGATTGAAATTGCGCTTATCCACCAGGGTGACCCGCACCGGCTTGCCAGCGAGGCGATGGGCCGCTTTGAGCCCGGCGAAACCACCACCCACGATCACCACATGGGGCCAGCTCTTCATCACGGCTTCGCTCGGCTCAAGCTCAAGGAAGAAACGTTCCTTCGCCATCGATGCGGTCGGCACAATGCTTGCAAGGTAGTGGCAATCTGCCGGCAGGGGAGCCCTGCCCTGCCAGGATGCAGAGTCCCTCACTCGCCCTCTGCCCGTGTCGCTCCCCGCCCTGCAGGCCTTCGTCAGCAGCGCCGCCGCCGATGAGCAGCTGCGCCAGAAACTTCACGCCGCCACCGGTCTCGACGATGTCGTCGACCTGGCCAGCAGCCATGGCCACGACTTCAGCAAGGCCACCCTGCTGAGAGCCCATGCAGAAGCAATCAGCAAAGCGCCCGACCACAAACTCGAAGCGATCAACAGCTGGGGCGATGCCCTGATGCACGCCTTCGGCGCCAGCGACAAGGACTGAAGCTGGCTTCCAATCCCGTCTGAGATTGACCACAGCCCTGTAGCGAAAGGTCACAGTTCCAGCGCGACTGGCCAAGCCTGGCCAACCTCAAGGGGTTCATCGTGGCAAGGCCCCGATGCAGCTGCTGCTGCCAGCACTCAATGATCACAACCTGCCCTGGATGGACACCCTCCATCCGATCGTCGTTCACTTCGTCATCGCCATGGCGGTGATCAGCGTGGTGTTCGATCTGATCGGCGTGGTGCTGCGGCGACCCAACCTGTTTGAGGTCAGCTTCTGGAATCTGCTGTTCGCCACAGCGGCCATCTTCGTGGCGATCATCTTTGGCCAGGTGGAGGCGGGGCTGGCCGAGCCCTACGGCGCTTCGCGCTCGATTCTCAATCTGCACAGCACCCTGGGCTGGTCTCTGGCGGGCATCCTCTCGCTGCTCACCGGCTGGCGCTATGTGCTGCGCAACCGTGATCCGGAAAGCCTGCCGCTGCCGTTCCTGGCGGCCGGCGGCGTGCTGGCCCTGCTCGTCGCGGTACAGGTCACCCTGGGCAACCAGCTGATCTGGGTCTACGGTCTGCACACCGTGCCAGTGGTGGCCGCGGGTCGCGCCGGATTGATCTGATGGCCTTCCCCCTGCTCTTGCCCACCGCGGCACGGCCCCAGCTGCTGCTGGAGATCACCACCCTGCCGGCCGGCTCACCGATCCATCAGCTGGCCAGCTGGCTGGGTCCCAACGATCTGCCCTACAGCCTGCCGATCCATCCGACCCTGGTCCATTTCACGATCGGCCTGTTCGTGATCGCCATCGCCTTCGACATCGCCGGGGCTCTTTATCCGATTGAAAAGCGGGTGTTCCGCTTCCTGGCCCTGCCGATCACCCGGGCCGGCTTCCACGACGTGGGTTGGTACAACCTGCTGGCCTGTGCCGTGGTCAGCTTTTTCACGGTGGCAGCCGGCTTCTTTGAAATGCTGCTGGCGGTGCCGATCCCCGGTGTTACCAGCAGCATCGGCCTGCAGAGCATGGAAACCATGCTTCTGCATGGCGTCGGCGGGGTAGCGATCCTGCTGGTGATCATCGCCATGACCGTCTGGCGCGGCTACCAGCGCTTTCTCTGGCGCCGTGACATGGGGCGCCAGGTGCAGTGGCTCTACCTACTGGTGGGGCTGGGCCTGTTTCTGGTG
The DNA here is from genome assembly GCA_943325005.2 of Bifidobacterium breve. Lineage (GTDB taxonomy): Bacteria > Cyanobacteriota > Cyanobacteriia > PCC-6307 > Cyanobiaceae > Cyanobium. The sequence continues at coordinate 3,378 of CALPNT020000109.1, forward strand.
ATCGGTTTGCACGGCACCCTCGGTGCCGAGTTGGCTGGCGAATTCGGCGTTCACATCACCGCCGACCAGTTGCTGACCTCCGGGGCTGACTTGAACGTCGCCCTTCCTTAGGGATCTCTCCCCATGACCTCCTCGTCTCCACGCCGCCCCGGCACGATTGCGCTGGTCGCTCTGGCTCTCTGGATCGGCCTGCTGGTGCTGATCAGTGTCTGGATGGCCGGCCAGTCCTATCACTGGCTGCCCGTACAGGCTTCCAATGCCGCTCCACTGGTGGATGGCCTGTTCAGCTTCGAAACCGGACTGGGCACCTTTGTCTTTCTGGGCGTGATCTCGGTGATCACCTGGGTGGTGCTGATGCATCGCGCCGAGAAATACGACATCAGCGATGCCGAGCCGATCGAAGGCAACACCAAACTGGAGGTGATCTGGACCCTGATTCCCCTGGCCATCGTGATGGGTATCGCGATTTACGCCATGCGGATCAACCACCAGCTTGGAATCCTCGGTCCGATGGAGCACATCCATCCCCACAACGCGATCGAGGCGCAGGGCGGCTATCCAGGCGATCAACTGCCGTCCGAATCCATTGAAGTGATCGCCCGCCAGTGGTCCTGGGAATTTCGCTATCCAGGCGCCAAGGTCTCCTCCACCGAGCTGCATCTACCAGTGGACAAGCCGGTCACCTTCCGGCTCACCTCCGACGATGTGATTCATGGCTTCTATATCCCGGCCTTCCGGCTCAAGCAGGATGTGATTCCAGGCAAGGCGATCAACTTCACCCTCACCCCCACACGCGAGGGTCGCTATCGGCTCAGGGATTCCCAGTTCAGCGGCACCTGGTTCGCCACCAACCAGGCCGATGTTGTCGTCGAGACAGACGAGGCATACCAGTCCTGGCTAAATCAGGGAGCCTCCCAACCGCTTCAGGACGGCCTCAGTGATGCCGTTGGCGAGTATCGCGAGCGCCAGAAACAGGCCAATCCTGGCTGGGCCACCGTGCAGCCCGCCCCGCCCCCTCAGGTGAACGTTCCCGGTTCCAATACCCTCCCCCACGACTCCTGAGGCCATGACCAGCACGATCCCCCTCCCCCAGTCAGAACCAGAGCAAAGCTGGACCCGTTACTTCGGCTTCAACACCGATGCCAAGGTGATTGGCATCCAGTACATCGTGGTCGCCTTCTTCTTTTTTCTGATCGGTGGCTTCCTGGCCATGATCATCCGAGGCGAGCTGATCACACCAGCCGCCGATCTCGTCGATCGCACCGTGTACAACGGTCTCTACACGATGCACGGAACCATCATGTTGTTCCTGTTCATCTTTCCGATTCTCAACGGGCTCAATAATCTGCTGATCCCCACCATGATCGGTGCTCCCGACATGGCCTTTCCACGGCTCAATGCCGTGGCGTTCTGGCTGGTACCGATCTTCGGCAGCCTGCTGATCGCCAGCTTCTTTGTGCCCGGGGGACCAGCCTATGCAGGCTGGTGGTCCTATCCACCGGTGAGCATCCAGAATCCGCTCGGCAACCTGATCAGCGGTCAGGGACTGTGGCTGGTGGCCGTAGCCCTCTCCGGTGTGTCCTCGATCATGGGGGCCGTCAATTTCGTCACCACGATCCTGCGCATGCGAGCACCGGGCATGGGCTTCTTCCGCATGCCCGTGTTCTGCTGGACAGCCCTGGCCGCCCAGACCCTGCAGCTGATCGGACTGCCCGCCCTCACCGGCGGCGCCGTGATGCTGCTGCTCGATCTCACCGCCGGCACCTCCTTCTACAGACCTGAAGGGGGCGGCGATCCGGTGCTTTACCAGCATTTTTTCTGGTTCTATTCACACCCGGCTGTCTATGTAATCATTCTGCCAGTGTTCGGCATCTTCTCTGAACTCTTTCCAGTCTATTCACGCAAGCCCTTGTTTGGCTACGTCTACGTTTCGCTGGCCTCCTTCATCATTGTCGGCCTGGGCCTGGTCGTGTGGGTTCACCACTTCTTCCCCAGTGGAGTACCGGAGTGGATGCGCAATCTGTTCATGTTCACCACGATGTTGATCGCCGTTCCCACCGGCGTGAAAGTTTTCGCCTGGCTGGGCACCATCTGGCGCGGCAAGCTGCAACTCACCACGCCGATGCTGTTCTGCCTGGGTGGCTTGATCAACTTTGTGTTCGCAGGCATCACCGGCATCATGCTGGCCACGGTACCGATCGACATCCACGTCAATAACACCTATTTCGTCGTGGGCCATTTCCACTACGTGATCTATGGCGCCGCCGTGATGGGCATCTTCGCCGCCATCTATCACTGGTTCCCCAAGTTCACCGGCCGCATGCCCTATGAGGGCCTGGGCAAGCTGCACTTCCTGCTCACCTTCGTCGGCGCCAATCTCAACTTCCTGCCCATGCATCCCCTCGGCCTGATGGGGATGCCACGCCGGGTTTCCTCCTACGACCCGGAATTTGCCTTCTGGAACGTACTCGCCAGCCTGGGAGCCTTCCTGCTGGGCGTTTCGATCATCCCGTTCCTGCTCAACATGATCAGTTCCTGGGCGCGGGGTCCGCGCGCCACCCATAACCCCTGGAATGCGATCGGCCTGGAATGGCTGCTGCCGTCACCACCGCCGGAGGACAACTTCGGCGAGCATGTGCCCACCGTGATCAGCCGGCCCTACGGCTACGGCTTGGGTGAACCGCTGGTGGAACACCAGGCCGAGATCGAGCAAGCGCTCATCCTGCAAGAGGCGACCTGATGACCGGCACCCCCATCCCCCCTCCCGGCCAGGTCATCGCCCACAGCGAAGGCCAACATGCCAGTCACAATCTCACCGGCTTCATCATCTTTCTCTGCTCCGAGAGCGTCATTTTCCTGGCGTTCTTCAGTGGTTACGCGGTTCTGCGCCTCGCCGCCCTCGACTGGCTGCCCGCTGGAGTGGACGGCCTCGAATGGCGCATGCCGCTGATCAACACGGTGGTGCTGGTCTCCAGCTCAATGACGATGGTGGCGGCGGAACACTTCAAGGGCAAGGAGAAGATCTGGCTGTTCCGGGCGTTCTGGCTGCTGACCATGGCCATGGGGGCCTACTTCCTCTACGGCCAGGCGGTGGAATGGAGCGGCCTCAAGTTCGGCTTCACCTCCGGCACCTTCGGTGGCACCTTCTATTTGCTCACCGGCTTCCACGGCCTGCATGTGGCCACCGGCATCCTGCTGATGGGCCTGATGCTGGTCAAATCGTTCATCCCTGGCAACTACAGCGGTGGCGAAGAAGGCGTGAAAGCCACTTCCTTGTTCTGGCACTTCGTGGATGTCATCTGGATCATCCTGTTCGTGCTGCTTTATGTCTGGAGAGCCTGAGTCATGATCATCGATGACAGCCATTACGACGTGATCCTGATCGGCAGCGGCGCCGGTGGCGGCACGCTGGCATCCGCCCTGGCCGCGTGCGGCCATTCCGTGCTGCTGCTGGAGCGCGGTGGGGTGCTGCCCAGAGCCGACCAGAACCTGTCCGAAGTGGATCTATTCCGCAAGGAGCGCTATCACCCCGACGAGAAATGGTTCGGCACCGACGGTGATCCCTTCTCACCCCAGATGGTGCATGCCATCGGCGGCAACACCAAGATCTGGGGGGGCGTGCTTGAGCGCATGCGCGAACAGGAGTTCCGTGGCGTCAAGCTGCAGGAAGGCCCCTCCCCGGACTGGGAACTGCGCTACGCCGACCTGGCTCCCTGGTATGAACAGGCCGAGAAGCTGTATCACGTTCATGGCGTGGCCGGGGCCGATCCCACCGCCCCTGCCCGTGAAGGCGCCTATCCCGCCCCCCCAAGGCCCGTGGAGCCGTTCCTGGTGGAGCTGCGCGCCGCCTTGGAGCGCCAAGGCCTCCATCCCTACGACCTGCCCTTGAGCTGGTCAGATTCCGCTGTTGATCCGAGCGGCGACGCCGAACTGTTCGGCGTCAATCCGGCCCGCGCCTGCCCCAACGTGACGGTGAAGGAGGACGCCAAGGTGGTGCAGCTGCACGTCAACCCCAGCGGCCAGGAGGTGCGCGGCGTCGAGGTGGACATCGCCGGCCAGCGCTGGCTGTTCCGCAGCCATCAGGTGGTGCTCGCCGCCGGGACGATCGGCAGCCCGGAAATCCTGCTGCGCTCCGCCACCGAGCACCACGCCCGCGGCCTGGCCAACGGCTCCGACCAGGTGGGACGAAACCTGATGAAGCCCCAGCTCACCACGATCCTGCAACTGGCGGCAACCTCCAATTCGGGCCGCTATGCCCGCGGCCATGGCATCACCGACTTCTACTGGGGCGACAAGAACGTCGACTTCCCGCTCGGTTCGATCCACAGCGGCGGCGGCGTCCTGCAGGATGCGCTGTTCGCCGAATCGCCACCGGTGCTTTCGCTGGTCACCCGGCTGCTGCCGGATTTCGGCATCGAGCAGCTCGCCTCCCGTTCAATCACCTGGTGGGCGATGAGCGCCGTGCGGCCCGATCCCCACAACCGGGTGCTGCTGCGGGGCAGCCAGTTGCAGATCCATTACACGGCCAACAACCGCGAGGCCCACGATCGCCTCGTCTACCGCTGGATCGATAGCCTCAAGGCCGTGGAGGCCGATCCCCTCACCTTGGTGGCCAAGGCCGCTCCCACCCATCCCCGCGGGGAGGCTCCCCTGCCCGTGATCGGCGGCGCCTGCGGCACCTGCCGCATGGGCTCGGATCCGGCCACTTCGGTGGTCAACCTGGAGGGCCGCAGCCATGAGGTGCACAACCTCTGGATCGTCGACGCCAGCGTGTTGCCCTCCTGTCCCTCGGTGGGCATCGGCCTGACGGTGATCGCCAACGCCCTGCGCATCGGCGAAGCGATGAAGGCATTGCTGTGACATTCGCCTCTCCCCCTGCCGATGTGATCGACGCGCTCAGTCCCTCCGAAACCCGGCGCATCGCCGAGCGCGACCACGACGTCGCGCCCTGGGGCCTCTGGGGCACCTACCTGAGCGAGCGCCAGTGGGGCACCGTGCGGGAGGACTACTCCGCCGACGGCGACGCCTGGACCTCCTTTCCCCATGACCACGCCCGCTCCCGGGTCTATCGCTGGGGTGAAGACGGCCTGCTGGGCCTCTGCGACGAACAGTGCCGCCTCTGTTTTTCGCTAGCCCTGTGGAATGGCGTCGATCCGATTCTCAAGGAGCGGCCCTTCGGGCTCGGCAACCCGGAAGGCAACCACGGCGAAGACCTCAAGGACTATTTCTTCCATCTCGCCAACACCCCCACGCACAGCTTCATGCGGGCGCTCTACAAGTACCCGCAGCGAGCCTTTCCCTATGAAGATCTGCGGACGGAGAACGGCCGCCGCGGACGCGACCAGCCCGAATACGAACTGATCGACACCGGCATCTTCAACGAGAGTCGCTACTTCGATGTCGTCATTGAATACGCCAAGGCAGGACCGGAAGATCTGCTGATCCGAATCAGGGCCACCAACCGCGGCCCCGACGCCGCACCGCTGACCCTGTTGCCCAGCCTGTGGCTGCGCAACACCTGGCGCTGGGGCTATCCCGACGAGATCGAGCACCAGATCAGCCTGGCGGCCCCAGCTGGCAACGATCCCGGCAGTGATGCCGTCATTACTGATGTCATTCCCCATCTGGGTGTGTATCAGCTCGACTGCCAGCAGCCCGGCAGCTGGATCTTCACCGACAACGAATCCAACAGCGAGCGGCTCTGGGGCCAGCCCAATGCCACACCCTTCCAGAAGGACGGCTTCCATCGCCACGTGGTGAACGGCGAAGCCGGTGCGGTGAACCCCGCCCTGCACGGCAGCAAGGCGGGCCGGCTGCTGCAGCACACCCTGGCTGCCGGCGAGGAGTGGGTGGTGGAGCTGCGCCTGCGCCGCGTCGATGGTCCCGTTCAGAACGCCGACCAACCGACTCCGGGCCCGTTCACGGATTTCGCAACGATGTTCGCCGAGCGCGAACGGGAGTGGCTGGAGTACTTCGACCAACGGCTGCCGGGACTGTCCGAGGACGACCGCCGCATCCATCTGGCCGGCACAGCCGGCCTGCTCTGGTGCAAGAAGTACTACGGCTGGAGCGTGATGCGCTGGCTGGAAGGGGACCCCACCGGCACCCCTCCCCCCAGCGAACGTCTGCACACCCAGAACGCCTACTGGAAACGGCTGCACGCCCACGACGTCATCTCGATGCCGGACTGCTGGGAGTACCCCTACTTCTGTCAGTGGGATCTGATGTTCCACGCCGTGGCCTTCGCCGTCTTTGATCCGGCCACAGCCAAGGAGCAGTGCATGCTGCTGCGCAAACCCCACTACACCGCCCCCAACGCCCAGACGCCGGCCTACGAGTGGGCCCTCTCCGATCCCAATCCACCGATCGGAGCCTGGGCGGCGATGCGCATCTATCAGATCGATCGCAAGCAGAG
>CALPNT020000110.1 GCA_943325005.2 Bifidobacterium breve
GATCCGGCTCATCCTTACAGCGTCGAAACCCTCAGCGGCAAGCTGGATCAGGGGCTCACCGATCAGGTCCGGCGGGTGCGGGGCGTGGGTGAGATCACCTATTTCGGCAATCGCCGGCTGGCGATTCGGGTGTGGCTCGATCCCGACCGCCTCACCCAGCAGCAGCTCAGTGCCGCCGATGTGGTGGCGGCCTTGCAGAGCCAGAACCGCCTGGTACCGGCCGGGCGGGTCGGCGGTGCGCCGGCCCCCCCGGGCCAGCCCTACACCTTCTCGGTGCAGCTGCAGGGCCGGTTGCTGCAGAACGAGGATTTCGAAAACCTGATCCTGCGCAACACCGGTGATGGCGCCCTGGTAAGGCTGCGCGATGTGGGCCGTGTCAGCCTCGGCGGCGAGAGCTACGACATCAGCGCCACCGATCTGCGCGGCGTGCCTTCCGTCGGCCTGGCCATCTATCAACTCAGCGGCAGCAATGCCTTGGAAGTGTCCAAGGGGGTGGAGCAGGTGCTTGCGGAGTTCCAGGCGGGCCTACCGCCCGGGATGAAGCTTGAGAAGATCTACGACGTCACCGATTTCATCAGCGCCTCGATCGAGGGAGTCAGCAATTCGCTGCGCGATGCGGTGGTGCTGGTGGTGCTGATCCTGTTCCTGTTCCTGCAGGACTGGAAGGCGACGTTGGTGCCGGCAATCGCGATTCCGGTGGCCCTGGTGGGCACGTTCGCTTTTGTGAAGGTGTTCGGCTTCAGCCTCAACCAGCTCACCCTGTTCGGCCTGGTGCTGGCCACCGGGCTGGTGGTCGATGACGCGATCACGGTGATCGAGGGCACGGCGACGCGGCGCGCCGAGGGATTGACGGGCCTGCAGGCCGCCAAGGCGACGATGGAGGAGCTGTTCGGGGCGGTGCTGGCCACCTCGCTGGTGCTGTTGGCGGTGTTTCTGCCGGTGCTGTTCTTTCCCGGCGCCACCGGCACGATCTACCGCCAGTTCGCCGCCACGATCCTGTTCGCGATTGCCATCTCCACCTTCAACGCGCTCACCTTCTCGCCGATGCTCTCGGCCCTGCTGCTATCGCGCCAGGAGCCGAAGCCCAGCCGTCGCATCTATGCCATCGCCGGCGCCCTGCTCGGATTCCTGTATGGCCTGCTGGTCAGCGGCGGCGGCGTGCTGCCGGCCCTGGGGATGCTGATCCTGGCGGCGCTGCTCGGCTACGGCCTCGGCCTGCTGAGTGGCCGGCCGCTGCTGCTACCCGCCTGTGCTGCCGGGGCCGGGGCGGCCCTGCTATTCGCGGGGCTGAGCAGCCCGGCTCTGGCGTTGCTGTTCAGCGGCATCGGCGTCAGCGCCGGCTGGGGCACCCCCTGGATCTTCCAGGCCTTCAACGGCTTCTACGGGCGGGCCGAACGGGCCTACGACGGAGCCCTCAGCAGCGTGCTGCGCCATCGGCGCCCGGTGATGGCAACCCTGGTCGGCGGCATCGTGCTCACGGCGGTGGCCTTCAACGCCATTCCCTCCGGCTTCGTGCCGGTGGAAGACCAGGGCTATGCGATTGGCATCGTCCAGGCCCCGGAGGGCAGCTCCGATGCGATCACCGGCGCGATCAACCGCCAGGTGGCGGCGATTCTGGCCGAGGAAAAAGCGATCACAGCGGCGGCACTGTTCAGCGGCGCCAGCCTCAGCGGCAATGCACCCAACCGCGGTCTGTTTTTCTTCGGCACCACCAATTGGCAGGAGCGCAGCGCGCCGGATCAGTCGATGGAGGCGATCGTGGCAAGGTTGAACCGCCGCTTCGCCAGCCTGCGGGAGGCCCGGGTGATCGCGATCCAGCCCCCCTCGATTCCCGGTTACGGCAATGCCGGCGGCTTCGAGTTCCAGCTGCTCGATCGCAGCGGTGGTGGTCTGTCGCTGCCGCAGTTCTTCAACGCCGCCGGCCGGTTGATCCAGAACGCCAATGCCCAGCCGGAGCTGCAGGGGGTGTTCACCCAGTTCAGCCCCGAGGCCCCCCAACTGCAGATCACCGTGGACCGCGCCCGGCTGGCCTCGCTGGGCATCGACTTCGGCCAGGCGATGCAGACGCTCAGCCTCAACTTCGGCGGTGCCTACATCAATGACACCTTCCAGGAGGGCCGGGTGCGGCGGGTGTTTGTGCAGGCGGACGCTCCCTACCGCGCCACCCCCCAGCGGCTGGAGGATCTCTATGTGCCCAGTGCCAAGGGCGAGCCGGTGCCGCTGTCGGAGTTCATCCGCATCGGACCCTCCACCGGTCCGGCGGTGATTCCCCACTTCAATCTCTATCGCTCGATCAAGGTGGAGGGCGAGGCGGCGGCCGGCCACAGCTCCGGCCAGGCGATCGTCGCCATCCAGAACGTGTTCGATCAGCTGGGGGTGAGCGGCATCAGCTCCGACTGGACCGGCCTGTCGCGGGAGGAGGTGAAGGCCGGCTCGCTGGCGATCGTGATCTTCGCCCTGGGCATCCTGGTGGTCTACCTGGTGCTGGCCGGTCAGTACGAGAGCCTCAGCGATCCGCTGATCATCCTGATGACGGTGCCCGCCGCCATGCTCGGGGCGCTGCTGTTCCTCAGCCTGCGGGGAGAGGTGCTCAACATCTACGCCCAGGTGGGCCTGGTGATGTTGATCGGTCTGGCGGCCAAGAACGGGATTTTGATTGTGGATCTGGCCAACCAGCGGCTGGCGGAGGGGCTGCCGGCCCTGGAGGCAGCCCGCGAAGCCTCGCGGGCGCGGCTGCGGCCGATTGTGATGACGGCGATCTCGTCGCTGTTCGGCTTCCTGCCCCTGGTGCTGGCCAGCGGCGCCGGCGCCCGCAGCCAGACCTCCCTGGGCACGGTGGTGTTCGGTGGCCTGCTGGCGGCCACGCTGCTCAGCCTGTTCGTGGTGCCGGTGTTCTATGTGGTGATGAAAAACTGGCTCGGCGGTGGCCCTGCAGCCGTTGCCCCTGGGTTGTCCGAGGCCAAACCGGCTGGGCCGGCGCCTGGTCGATGAACCGCAGCGCCAGCCCCCGAGCGAGCAATCGCCGCGCGACCAACCGCCGCGTGCTGGCGGCCCTGCTGGCGGGTGCCCTGCTGGGGGCGGCGGTGGCGTTGCTACTGCAGGCGGCGATGGCGCGCACGGCGACGCCGCTATCGCCGCTGCGAGCGCTCTGGCAGCTGGGCTTGCTGGCGGTCGCGGGGGGGCTGTCCGGCTTTGCCCTCAGCACGGTCACGGCGATGCAGGCTGCCGATCCCGACCCCGAGTACCACCGGCCCCGCCGGCGCCAGCCGCCCCGGCCCAGTCCCGCTCGACCTTCGCCGCAGCCGGTGAACCCGAACAACACCAGCAAAGCACCGGGCCCTACTCCTGGTTGCGGGGGGGAAGGCGGGCCTGGTCGGTTTCCTGAATCGTGAGCCGGCTGATCAGCACCCCCATCACCGCAGCGATATAGAAGGTTCCGGTCACGGCGATCATCACGCAGATCATGCTGGCTGGCGCTGTCAACGGCACCACATCGCCATAGCCCATGGTGGTGAGGCTGACGAAGGCAAAATAATTCAACTCCGCAAAGTTCAGGCCCCACACCGAGTGATCGAGACCCACGGCTCCGGTGCTGATATCAATGCCCCGGAAGCTGCCCGGCTGGATGGTTTCGAGCCCGCACAGCAACAGGCCACTGGCCAATCCCAGCATCAGATATCCCGCCAGGGCCCCCTGCAGCACGGCCCCGTTCACCTTGCACTCCCGCGCCAGTCGCTGGATCAGCCGAATGGCACTCCAGCCCCCGAAGATCGTCCACAACAGAATCACCGGGATGCCGGTGTTGCGCATCTCCACGGGAGTGAGGGTCCACAGCAGCCAGAAAGCGATCGCAGCGAGGCCGAGCAGCCTGTAGGGCCGCGAAGGGGCGCCACTGCTGACCGATTCCCTGGGTTCTGGACCTAAGCCCTGAATCAGGACGATGCCCAGCAGCAGATAACCAAACGAGGTGATGCGACTCCAGGGCATTGGCAGGCCAAAACACACCATCAGGGCGATGCAGGAGAGAAGCAGTCGCCGGTAGAAATAAGATCGCTGCATCAACGTTGTGCCACTGGGTTGGATTCTTTCACTCCATGGCAAGAGCCCAAGGGTTTCCGATCGCTTTTGCTGCTTGGGGTGGGATGGCGCCGAGCCCATCACCCTGGGTAGGGGTGATCCGCGGATTGTTCAAAGACGATGGGCGCTGCAGACGGGAGCCTGGCTTCCGTTCTTGAGAGACGCGATAGCGAAGACGAGGCAAAGGCAACAATCAATCAGTGGAGCTCGCTCCCACCGGGTTGAACCCTGGACAAAACCTGGCCGACGTTCCCCAGCCAAAAGCAGAGAAGCTCAACGCAGTGCTGGCCGAGGCCGCTCGCTGATTCGAGCAGACGGTGAGGGGGAGGGTCTGCAGCGGGATGTCCAGTTGCTGCCTCGGCTGGCCCGGAGGATCAGCCGGCTGATCCCTTGCCGGAGCCGGCCTTGACCCTGCCTTTGCTCTTTCGCAGGAGAGCTGCAGCGATTTCACTGCAGAGGACAGAGCATGGCAAGGCCGAGCGCTGATGGGATCACTTTGAACTCCAACCCTGAGACCTACAACACTCCAGCTTTGCTGCGGTCGATCCAGATCCTCGATCTCCTGGAGCTTGGCGGCACCACCAACGCTGCGGCCATGGCCTTGTGTCTCTCTCAGCCCACAGTCAGTCGTCGAGTCCAACATCTGGTGCTGGATTTAGGTCTGAAAGCCAGTTCAAATCGCATCAAGAAAACCCTTCGCTACACCGACAACTTATGCCTGCAACATTTGCGCCAGGCCTGCCAGTCCCATCGCTTGCAAGCCGGCGCCTGGCGAGTGGGGAGTTGCCCGTGGCATCAATCCGTGCTCCAACCACTCCAACCTTGGATCCTGGTTCCATCCCGCTTCCGCCATCCAACGGAGTGGCGAGAGTTGGTGGGGGCCCGTGCCATCGATGCTGCTGTCGTGAGTGGGCTGGACGTTCAGCTCGCCTTACAACAGCCACTGGAGGCCAACAGCCATGGGCTGAGTTGGGAGGATTGCCTGCTCTTCCCCATCACCCATTCACCCCTGGGATTGCTGTTACCACCGGGAACCAGCAACGCGCCAGATCGCTGGAGCTCGATCGCTGTGCCGCCTCAGCAGTTCGCCCCAGGCCTGGCCTCCTTCGTTCGGCAGCAGCAGAGCCAGTGTCTCCATGCGGATCGATCCTGTCATGACCCCCAGGCCTGGGCGCTCTGGCTGCTGCAACAGAACCGGCCGGTGCTGGCAACGCCAGCCTGGGCGCTGACCCTCCATCCCCATCTGCCTGGTTGGCATTGGCTGGCTTGGTCCGGTGACACCAGCGAGCGCCACTGGCTGTTGGTGCTCAGAAGTGTCTGGGAAGAACACCCGGCTCTGCAGTGCCTGCTGCAGCAGCTACGCACAGCATTGGTCAGCAGTCATACAGAAACTGAATAAAAGCGACCAAACTACCGAACCAGCCAAGGAACCGCCCCGAGCCAACAATCACAATGATCCATAAGTCATACGCTTTTCCCATGCCTATTCCTTGCCTGCGAGTGCCAAAGCCATTGATGTCATCCCTTCTGCACCAGCTGTTGATCGCCAGCCTGATTCTGCCGATGGGCATGGGTGCAGCAAGAGCTGAAGAGCCTTCGCCTGCACAGCCGACTTCTGCAGCCAAAGGGTTTTATGCCACTTTGGGTCTCGGTGCTGCCTTTCCACAGGACGTCACCGGAAGCACCACACTCTTCGGGATCGATGTTAGCGGTGATTACAAGCTTGGCGGTGGTTTTGCTACAGAGGTGGGTGCCGGATACGACTTCGGACTGGTGCGCACCGAACTCACCTACCTCTACAATCATGCCACACTCAATAGTCTCAACGTCTCGATCCTGAATCAAAGTGTCTCAGCTTCGATCGGCGATGGTGGCGTCAATACCAACTCAGTAATGGCCTCAGTCTATCTCGACATCCCCACCAATAGTCGCTGGGTGCCCTACATCGGCGGTGGCTTGGGTTACACGAATGTAGCTTGGGGTTCCTACACTGCAACAGCCCTTGGCTCCTCCTTCTCCCAAGCTGCTGGCAGTCAGGGGGTGATCGGCTACCAGGGGAAAGTGGGGGTGAGCTATCTCGCCAGCAAGTCAACCGATGTCTTTGTTGAAGGCACCTATCAAGGACTTGCAGGCTTCACGGTGGACAGCGTGAACTACGACCCGATGAACAGCTGGGGCGCAAGACTGGGAGCGCGTTATCGCTTTTGATCGTTCGCAGCACCAAGCCAACAGAGCGACAGCCAAGGAGCTGGTGCTGCCGATCGGCGGGGCCCAGAAGTTGATGGGCACCCTTCCACCAGCAGAGTGCGGTAGGACAGCTGTCTGCAGCCAGCACCATGCGTCACCGCCCGGGATGAGCACCATGCGTCCGACAGCCACAACCATGGCCCTCCTCCCCGTCGATGGGATGGTGGCTCCAGCCGCCTGGAGCGCTGCCAGAGCAGCGCGGGCCCGGTGACGGTGAGCCGTGCCTGAAGCCGTCCTTGCCCCCGGCGCTCGCCTTGAGTGCCGCAGCGCCGAATGGCTGGTGCGCAACCTTGGCCGCAGCTCCGATGGCCAGTAGGTCGTGGATGTGGTGGGCGTCTCGCCGTTCCTGCGCGACAAGGAAGCCCGCTTCCTGGTGGAGGTGGAGAAGGCGGCCGGCAGCTTCAAGGTGCTGCAGCCGGAAGACACGGCCCTGGTGAGCGACCCTTCGCCCCAGTACCGCGACAGCCTGCTGTTTCTCGAGGCCCACCTGCGCCGCTCCGTGCCCACCGATGGCGCCCTGGTGGTGGGGCACCGGGCGGCGATGGATGCCCTGCCCTATCAACTGGAGCCAGCGGCTGTTGATCGCCGATGCGGTGGGCCTGGGCAAGACGCTCGAGTGCGGCATTCTCTGCCGTGAGCTGATCCGGCGGGCGCGGCAAGCGGCTGCTGGTGGTGACCACCAAGAGCATGCTGGTGCAATTCCAGAAGGAGTTCTGGATTCGCTTCTCGTTCCGCTGGTGCGGCTGGATTCGGTCGGCATCCAGCACATCCGCGAGCAGATCCCCACCAATCAGAACCCATTTCACTACTACGACAAGGCGATCGTGTCGGTGGACACGCTCAAGAACGACCGCGATTATCGCTTCTATCTCGATAACGCCAACTGGGACATCATCGTAATTGATGAGTGTCAGAACGTGGCCGAACGGGCCCGCGGCGCCCAGAAGAGTCAGCGGGCGAAGTTGGCGGAACGGCTGGCGACCCGCTCGGAGACCTTGATCTTGCTGTCGGCCACGCCGCACGACGGCAAACCGGAGAGCTTCGCCAGCCTGATGAACATGCTCGATCCCACAGCGATCGCCGATCCGAGCAACTACACCAAGGACGACATCAAGGATCTGTATGTGCGGCGCTTCCGCAAGGACGTGATCGCGGATCTGCGCAGCAGCGTGAAAGAGCGCGACAGCGCCGATGTGGACTGCCCGGCCAGCGACCAAGAAGAGCGGGTGTTCGCCTTGCTCAAGGATCTGAAGCTGCCCGATAGCGACGCCAAGGCCAAGGCCGGCCAACTGTTCAAGACCACCCTGGCCAAAAGTCTGCTGTCGAGCCCGATGGCGGCGCTGCAAACCTTGCGTCATCGCCTCAAGCGCCTGCAAACCGCCTCGACGCCAGCCCCAGCCGACAGCGCCGCCCTACAAGAGCTGGAGCCGCTGCTGGCGGCGATCACCCCAGCCGACTTCTCCAAGTACCAGCGGCGGCTGCAACTGATACGCAGCGACTGGAGCTGGCGCGGCAACGAGCCCAAGGACCGGATCGTGCTGTTCACCGGCCGGCGCGAAACCCAGCGCTTCCTGGTGGAGCATCTCGCCGCAGACCTGGGCCTGCCCAAGGGGGCGGTGGTGGGTCTCGATGGCGCCATGCTCGATGTGGAGCAGACGCGGGTGGTGGAGCAGTTCGCCCAGGAGAAGGAGCCGGTGCGGATCCTGGTGGACACCGAGGTGGCTTCTGAGGGCCTGAACCTGCACGACCTCAGCCACCGCTTGGTGCACGTCGATATTCCCTGGTCGTTGATGACGCTGCAGCAGCGCAATGGCCGCATCGATCGCTACGGCCAGCCGCAACAACCTCAGATTCGCTACTTGCTGAGCTGCTCCCGCAGCGAGGGCATGGGCGATGCCGAAAAGGTGTTGCGCCTGCTCAAGCGCAAAGACGAACAGGCCCAGCAGAACATCGACGATCCGGCCGTGTTCCTCGGCGTCTACGACGCCGTTGGCGAGGAGGAGGAGTTCAGCAAAGCGTTCGAGAGCGGCACGGTGGAAGCCCTGGAGCAGCGGATGGAGGCCAACGCCGAGCCCTACCGGCGCAAGAACAGCGGCGACTCCCTGTTTGATGAGCTGTTCGGCAGCGGAGCTTGCGAGGCGGAGTCAGGGACACAGGCGGTTGCTGTGCACCAGCGCCAGCCCTTCAGCCTGTTCCCCGACCTCTGGAGCTATGTGGACACCGCCCTGGAAGCGGTGGCCCAGCAGCTGGAGCGCCGCGGCGAAAAACTCGATTTGCGCGCCTTCCCCGAGCAGCAGCGGCTGGAGATCACGCCCCCCAGCGATCTGCAGCGCCGCTACGACCGTTATCCCCGCGAGCTGCAACCGCCTCGTGGCCAGCGGCGGGCACTCTCCACCGAAGTGGCGGCCCTGCAACGGGCCCTAGGAGTTTGCAGAAAAACCCGCCCAAGAGTCAGTTTTCCACAGCCATAAGCTGATTTCTGGCTCAAAAAGACGAATCAACGCCGATCAAGTTCGCAAACAGCCCGATTTCGGCAGCTTTGGCCTGTCTGCAAGGCATTGGTTGTGTTCTTTGGGCCACACCTCTGGGCAACTGGCTTTTCATGCCGCCTCCATCACGGGCTTGAGCAGGTTGCCCAAGCGGATCAGGTTGTAGGCGATCACGTGCAAGCCAAACACGGCACTGACTTTGTCCTGGCCGCGCAGTTTGAACTGGCGTAGCCCTCCGAACGCCTTGAGCCAACCAAACACCTTTTCGATCCCCCGGCGGGCATTGATCGACTTGGCGTAGCCCACGTGGCGGGTGGTGCGGCCATCGATCGCTGAGCCGCCGCTGCGGGCGGTGTTCTGGGCCACGTGAGGAGTGACACCGATCCGCCGCATCTCAGCCACGAATCCTTTGGTGTCGTAGTTCTTGTCAGCGCCGACAGTCTTCTGATGGGCACCGGCGAGGTCTGCAGCCATCTCCTTGGCGGCATCCCGCTCACCGGTGCCCGTGGCTTGTGTGATGCAGCAATCGACGATCAGGTCATGACGGTTATCCATCAGCACGTGTCCCCGGTAGCTGAGCTGTGCTGGATGGGCATTGGATTTGCGGGCCAGTAAGGCCTCGGGATCGGTGCTGGAGCGATGGGTCTCGTTGCTGAGCTTGATGCCACGAAAGTCGCCTTTTGCTCGCTTCTTGCCCTCCTTGGGGGCCCCAAAACCCTCACCAGGACCAGTGGGTGGAGGCGGAGGATCCTCCTGGCCATCGATCCGCTTAAGGGAGGCATGGGAGGCCCAGGCCTGTAGCAACGTGCCGTCCACGGAGAAGTGTTCATCGCTGAGTAGCGGTTTGACCTCCGGAGCCCCCATCAGCTTCTCCAGGAACAGCCCCATGACGTCGTCATTGAGGAGCCGATCACGGTTTTTGGTGAATGTGGTCGGGTGCCAGATTGCATCGTCGGGGCTCAAGCCCA
>CALPNT020000111.1 GCA_943325005.2 Bifidobacterium breve
GCCGGGTGCAATACCGCCTGCGGGACTGGCTGATCTCACGCCAGCGCTACTGGGGCTGTCCGATTCCGGTGATCCACTGCGACGCCTGCGGCGTCGTGCCAGTGCCCGCCGAGCAGCTGCCGGTGGAACTGCCCAAGGGCCTGGAACTGGCCGGCAAGGGAGGCTCCCCCCTGGCCCGGCTGGAGAGCTGGGTGTCGGTCGCCTGCCCCTGCTGCGGTAAGCCCGCCAGGCGGGAGACGGACACCATGGACACCTTCATGTGCTCCTCCTGGTACTACCTGCGCTATAGCGACCCCCACAACAACGCGCTGCCCTTCAGCCGCGAAGCTGTCGATCGCTGGTTGCCCGTCGATCAGTACGTGGGTGGCATTGAACACGCGATTCTGCATTTGCTGTATTCCCGCTTCTTCACCAAGGTGCTGCGGGATCGGGGCCTGCTCGGCTTCGACGAACCCTTCCTGCGCCTACTCACCCAGGGCATGGTGCAGGGGATCACCTACAAAAATCCCCACAGCGGTAAGTACATCGCCCCAGCCGATGTGGCCGATCCCACCGATCCTCGCGATCCGATCAGTGGCGAGACGCTGGACACCTTCTACGAGAAGATGTCGAAGTCGAAATACAACGGGGTTGATCCCGCCGTGGTGATCGATCGCTATGGCGCCGACACCGCCCGCATGTTCATCCTGTTCAAGGCCCCACCCGAGAAAGATCTCGAATGGGATGACGCCGATGTGGAGGGGCAGTACCGCTTCCTGCAGCGGCTCTGGCGGCTGGTGGAGGCTGCAGCCGAACGCGGCCTGCGGCTCAGCCCCCGCAGCGATGGTGATCTGCTGGAGTCGGGTGCGTTGACAGCCAGCGGTGCTGATCAGGAGCTGCGGCGGGCCGTGCACACGGCGATTGCCGCGATCAGCGACGACCTGGACGGCGACTACCAGTTCAACACCGCCGTCTCCGAGCTGATGAAACTCAGCAACGCCATGACCAGCCACCTGGAGGCGGCCAGTGAGCCCTGCGCTCTGGAAGCCCTGGCCGTGTTGCTGGTGCTGCTGGCACCGTTCGCCCCCCACCTGGCCGACGAACTCTGGCAGCGGCTCGGCGCCAACCCTGATGGCACCAACAGCGTGCATCGCCAGCGCTGGCCCCAGGCCGACGCCACGGCGCTGCGCCGCGACACCATCACCGTGGTGATTCAGGTGAAGGGCAAGATGCGCGGCCAGCTGGAGGTGCCGGCCGATGCCGATGCGGCCACGCTGGAACAGCTCGCCCTCAACAGCGATGTGGCCACCAAGTGGCTGGAAGGTCAGCCACCGCGCCGGGTGATTGTGGTCCCCGGCAAGTTGGTCAACCTGGTGCCGTGACCACCTCCAGGCTGCTGGGGTTGCCCCAGTCGCCGCTGATCTGGTAGCCGCGGGGATTGCCGCCCAGATGGCGCAGGGCCCAGAAGATCGGTTCGGGACTGGCTAGCTCCAGCTCCCGGGCGATCGCGTCGAGGCTGCGGGGCTGACCGTCAGCCAGCAACGTTTCCAGCCGCACCTGCAAAGCGAGAATCTCGGCGGCGGCCTTCTTGCCGGCCTCGACCCCGGGCTGGTGATAGGCGTTGACGTTGATCAGTTCGCCGTAGAGCCCCACCGCCCGCTCGAACAGGGCCACCAGCGCTCCGAGGCTGCGGGCATCGAAGCGCCGCAGGGTGATGCTGAGGTTCTGGCGATCGCCTTCGGTGAGGGCGGCACGGGTGCCTTGCAGAAAGCCACAGAGGAAATCACCGGGTCGCTCGCCAGCGACAGGACCGATGTCGGCCGGATCATCGAGGGCTTCGATGAAGGTGACGAAGAAGTTGTCGAGGCCATCGCGCAGCTGCTGCACGTAGGCGTGCTGATCGGTCGATCCCTTGTTGCCGTAAACGGCCAGACCCTGATGCACCACCAGGCCATCCCGGTCGTGCTTCTTGCCGAGCGACTCCATCACCAGTTGCTGCAGGTAGCGGCTGAACACCTCCAGCCGGTCCCGATAGGGCAGCACCACCATGTCGCGGCGGCCCTGGCCTGCGCCGGCGGCAAACCAGGCCGCCGCCAACAGGGCCGCCGGATTGCGGCGAACCTCGCTCTGGCGGGTCAGCCGGTCCATGGCACCGGCGCCCTCGAGGAAAGCATGCAGATCGGCCCCGACCAGCGCTGCCGGCAACAGTCCGACGGCACTGGTGATGCTGGTGCGACCGCCGACCCAGTCGAACATGTCAAAGCGGCGCAGCCACTGCTCCGCCTGGGCCTGCAGATCCAGATGGCTGTCGAGCATGGTGACGGCCACCGCCTGGGCGGCCCAGGTGCCACCGGCCGCTTCCAGCCGAAGGCGCGCCTGGGCCATACCCAGATGGGGCTCAGGAGTGCCGCCGGATTTGCTCACCACCACCACCAGCGTGCTGCGCAGGCGCTCGCCGAGGCCACCGAGAACAACGCTGATGCCCTGAGGATCGACGTTGTCGATGAAGTGGAACGGCAGGCCGGTGTCTTGCTTCTGCAGGGCCCGCACCATCAGCAGCGGCCCCAGACCGGAACCACCGATGCCGATCCAGAGCACATCGGTGTAAGCCGCTCCGCCTGGTGTACGGATTTCACCAGCGAGCAGGGCCTGGGCGAAGGCATCGATGCGCTCCACCTCAAGCCGGATGTGATCGGCGGTGGCGGCATCGGGGGCCAGCTCCGGAGCTCGCAGCCAGTAGTGGCCCACCTGACGCTGCTCATCGCCATTGGCGATCGCACCGGCCTCGAGGGCGGCCATGGCCGCAAAGGCCCGCTCGAAACCCGGGGCCAGCCGATCGAAATCAGGCTGGGACAGGGCCATGCGGCTCACATCCAGCCAGAAGCCGAGGTCGTCGTCGTACCAGAGAAGGTCGCGGAAACGTGTCCAGAGACTGGCTGGATCCTGGCCGTCGAACGGCGGAAGCGATGTCATGGTCTCTTCGGACGCCGCAGAAGGCCTCGGAACCGTATCCAGTCCTGCTGCGTTCCGGCAAGCTGTTCCTGCGCTTCGGTACGCGGAGGTCACCATGTGTGGGCCAGCGCACAGACCGATCCCAGCAGGGCGGTTAGATCCGGTGGAGATCCTTAAATAAAAGCTGAAACATGACGTTTTACCAGTCTTGATGGGAGGCCCGGACGTCGTAGCCCGATTTTCAAGGTTCAGACGGACCCTGCGCAGCCCTCGCCTGGGCAGCAGTCAGCCAGTCAGTGGTCACCCAGAAAGTGGTCAGCCAGGCAGCAGTCGACTAGGCAGCGGGCGCCTGGTCAGCCTTGCCCTGATCAGCCTTGGCCTGGGGCTGGCGTTGCTGCCGCTCCAGATCCAGCGCTGGTCGCAGGCCCCGCGCACAGTGTTGTTCAGTGATCCGTCCCTGATCGGCAGCCTGGCCAGCAATGGCGCCGATCCGAAAGGCCTGATCAATGAGGGCCAGCGACCTGACCCCCTCGATTTTTCTGAAGCCGAACTCCGCGATCTGAATCGCCGTTTTGGCGTTCACGGACCTCAGCCCAAGCTGGCCCAGCTGTTCACCGAGGGGCTCGATCAGCTGCAGCCGCTACGCGTTCACACCCTCTCCCGGGTGGAGGAACTGCAACCGATCATCCTGTCGGAATCCCGTCGCCACCACATCAATCCGATGCTGGTGGCCGCCGTGCTGTTCGATGAACTGCAGCATGCCAAACCGGGCGAAGACACTCCGCTGATGGCGGAATCCGGCCTGTTCCATACCCATGGTCCCGCCCAGCTCGGCATCGGCGAACTGCAGAAGCAGGGCTTGCTGAGCCAGAACGCCACCTCCGAGCAGATCAACGCAGCCCGCCAGCAGTTGCTGGATCCCGACCGCAACGTGCAGGTGTTGGTCGGCAAGTTTGCCCGGCTCAGCAAGGCGCTCTCCCTGCCCCGCCAGCATCTGCTGATGGCGAGCAGCTCCCCCCGCGATGCCAAGGCCCTGGCCACCCTGGCCTACCTGCACAACGGCAAGCTCGATTACCCCGGTCGCATCCTGCGCTACATGCAGGATCCGGAGCTGCATGGCCTCATCTACGGCACCCGCACCTCCCGCACCAGTCCGCTGATCTGAGCGCGATCGGTTCAGCCGCCGCTCAACACTCCACCCCCAGAGCCACCAGGCGCTGCTCCAGTTCCTTCCAGTTGAAGCTGCGGGGATCGGAGCGTTCACCGCCCAGGTCCACATGGCGATGGGTGGTGATGTGGGTGGCAGGAATCTGGAAGCGCCGCATCCAGTCCGCCAGCACCAGGGCGGTGGCGTCGTACTGGGCGCGGCTGTAGCCGCTGTGGCCGGCGCCCTGGTTTTCACCGTCAAGCGGCGTTTCGAGGCTGAGATGCAGGGCAAAGTTGTTGATCGAGCCGCCCACCTTCGGGTTGGTGATCACCCAGACGCCGTTGAACGCTGAAAATCCGGCACCAAACGCCCGCTTCACCGGATCGACCACCTGGACAATCTGCCCCTCCTGGCCGATCAGCATGTGGTAACTCACCTGATCTTCATCGTTGGCATGGGGGGTGATGAAGGTATTGATCGCTGAATCCAGGCCGTAGACCGTTTCGTGCAGCACGATCACCCGGGGGGTGGGATCGACCCGATTGCCGAGGGCATCGCGCCGATAGCGTTCACCGAAATTGCTCGGATCGGTGGGAATCCGCCGAACCTGCTGCGCCAGCACCTCGCGCTCCTGCCAAAGGCGGCGGCGCAGCTCGGGATCGACGGCAGCACAGGCCTGGGGCAGCGGTGAACTCCAGTTGAGCGGTGCTGGCGGTTTCGGCGCCGGCCGGGGCGCTCCCAGGCCCGCTGGTGATTGCCGCACCTCCTCGAGCAGATCGAGCAGCGAGGGGCTGCTGCCCTCGGTGCTGGCGGTGGCGAGCAGATCGCGGGCCAGCCAGCCCAGGCCGCCGAGGGTGAGCAGGCAGGCCCCTGCCACGGAGGTGAGCAGGGCGCGGGTACGCACCTTCATGGCTGCAACCGGGCCCAGCGCTGGCGCCGCAAGGCGCAGTCGGCGCCTGCCTCAGGATCGATCTGCAGACTCCAGCGCTGCGGCCGGGGCGGAGCGAGCAACAGGTTCAGCTCTTGCACCCTTTGACGGCGGGCGATCAACAGCTGCAGCACCGGGGGCTCAGGGGCACCCAGCCTGGTGTGGGCCGTGAGCTGCTCCACCGTGGTGAGGCGCTGGCGATCGATGGCGAGCAGCTCATCCCCCACTTCCAGCCCCGCCTGCTGGGCCGGGCCATGGCGCTCCACCTGCCGCAGCCGCAACTGGCCGCCCGCAGCGATCTCGAGCTGCAGGCCGCTGAACCAGGTTTCCGCAGGTTCAGCCACCAAGCGCAAACCCAGATCCGCCAGATAGAGAGCGATCGGGGGATCGTCGGTGCTTTCCAGCCATAACGGCAACAGGGTGGACAGATCGGGCGCAGGGCCGGCAAACGCCTGGATCAGATCCTGCTGGCTATAACCGCGACCCTGGCGACCCAGGCTCTGCCAGAGCTGCTGCAGGACGGCGCCCAGCCAGGAGCCATGGCGACGCAGATGCAGATCCAGCACCAACGCCAACACGGCACCTTTGAGGTAATAGCTGATCTGGTTATCACCGGAATGGGCATCCTGGCGATAGAGCTTCACCCAGGCCTCCTCACTGCTCTGGAGCAGGCTCTGCAGCCGGCGGCCCGGTGTCAGCAGATAGCGGCTCAGATCGCTGCCAAGATCCTCCAGCAACTCCTGCTCACCGCCCAGGCCGGCCGCCAGCGGCAGGAACTGATCCACATAACTGGTGATCCCTTCGGCAAACCAGAGCGTCGGCACGATGCTGGCCCGGTCGTAATCGATCGGTGTGAGCTGGGCGGGCCGCAGCCGTCTCACGTTCCATTGATGGAGGTATTCATGGGCCACCAGCTGCAACAGCTTGCGGCGCCCCTCCGGGCGGGCCAGGGCCTGGCGGCCATAGAGCAGCACGGTGCTGTCATGGTGTTCGAGACCGCCATAGCCCTGATCGGTCAGGTGCAGGATGAACAGGTAGCTCGCCGCCGCCGGCGCCGGCTCGCCGATCAGCCGGCAACAGGCCAGACAGACCGCAGCCACATCAGCCAGCCAGCGCTCGTCCTGGGCTGGCAGATCGTCGCCCCAGGTGACCCAGCGATGCATCACGCCGGCCACGGTGAAATCATGGCAAGGGTGGGGGCCGGCCTCCACCGGGCTGTCGATCAGCTGGTCGTAGTCGCGGGCCAGCCAGCCGCCGGCGGGGCTGGTTGGCAGGGGCACGAACGGCTGCCAGCCAGCGGGCAGCCGCAGCGTGAGCCGATACGGCGACCAGCGCTCGCCCTCCACCTGCAGAATCACCGCCGCCAGGGCCAGAAAGCCATGGGCGCTGTTGAGATGGCAGGTGCGCACCGTGAGCTCGGTGGCCTGAATCGCGTAGCCGATCGTGATCAGCTCGCCCTGGGCTGGCACTTCCGACGACCCGTCCTCCGCACGGGCACCCAGCACCCGCCACTGGGCCGCTGCCAGCCGCTCCAGCAGCAGCGGCCGGCTGCCCTGGCACACCTGCAGCCGCTCCAGATGGCGCACGTAGTCGCGAATCAGATAGGAGCCGGGAGTCCAGGCCGGCAAGCTCAGCAGGAACGGCCCCTGGCGCGGCGCCAGGCTGATCCGCACCTCCACCAGCTGACTGCAGGGGACGGAAAGATCGAGCTGGACCTCAGGCACCGAATTCGATCAGGGCGTGGTGGTGGGCCCCATCCCGCAGGGCGGCGCGGGCGGCATAGCCGCGGGTGAGCTGGCCCAGCAGCGCCTGCAGATCCCGGCTGTGGCTGAGGCGCTGCAGATCGCCCACCAGGGCCAGGGAACCATCGGGGCGACGGCTCCAGCCCATGCTGGTGCCATCCTCCAGGCGTACGGCCACCAATACGGCATGCGATTCCGCCGCAAAGCCTTCAATCACGCCATCGCACGTGGGGTTCAGTCCGAGCGCGCGCAAGGTGTCGCAGAGACAGCCGACATCCCGCAGGACGGTTGGCAGGATGGAGAGATGGGACAAGGCTTCAATGCCCACTGACGCAGACCCTAGCGATTCGGCCCTCTCCGTCCAGTGGCCGTTGGCACAGCCCTGGCCGCTGCATCCACCCCAGCGGCTGGTAGTGCTGGCCTCCGGCCAGGGCAGCAATTTCGAAGCTTTGGTGGCAGCCTGCCGCAGCCTGTCGCTAGGCGGCCAGCCGCATGGCGGCCAGCGGCTAGCCGCCCAGGTGGTGCTGCTGGTGGTGAACAACCCCGGCTGCGGCGCCGAAGCGCGGGCGGCACGGCTGGGGATTCCCTGCCAGCTGATCAACCATCGCGACCATCCCAGCCGCGCCAGCCTGGACGACGCCCTGATCGCCGCCTGCCAGCAGGCCCAGGCGGATCTGGTGGTGATGGCCGGCTGGATGCGCATCGTCACCCCGCTACTGGTGCAGGCCTACCCGGATCGGCTGCTCAACATCCACCCTTCGCTGCTGCCCAGTTTTCGCGGCCTGGATGCGGTGGGCCAGGCGCTGGCGGCCGGCGTGCAGCTGACGGGCTGCACGGCCCATCTGGTGCGGCCGGAGGTGGATGCGGGGCCGGTGCTGGTGCAGGCCGCCGTACCGGTACTCCCCGGCGATGACCACAGCAGCCTGAGCGCCCGGATTCAACGCCAGGAACACGCCATCCTGCCCTTGGCCGTGGCCCTGGCGGCGGCTCGTCTGGCCGGCTGAGCCGCCGCGCCGGCACTGGTCCTCAGGGATCGAACGGCACTCAGGGATAGAACGGCGCCAGCGGCAGGCCGGTGCTGGCTTCGAGGCCGGCCATCAGGTTGAGGCACTGCACCCCCTGGCCGGCCTGACCCTTGACCAGGTTGTCGATGGCACTCATCACGATCAGCTGGCCGGTGCGTTGATCCACCTGCACCGACAGCAGGGCACGGTTCGTCTGGCGCACCCATTTTGTGGAGGGATAGGTGCCCACCGGCAGCACCTCAACGCAGGCACTGTGGCGATAGGCGGCGCCGAGCAACACGGTGCAATCTTCGGCGGTGAGGCCGGGATCCCGCAGGCGCGCATAGACCGTGGCCAGCAAACCCCGCACCATCGGCAGCAGATGGGGCGTGAACTGAAGCTGCACCCCATGGCCGGCCACCTGGGTCGCCAGCTGCTCGATTTCGCTGGTGTGGCGATGGCCCACCACGCCGTAGGGCGCCACGGCTTCGGCCGCTTCGGCCAGCAGCAGGTTCTCCTTGGCAGCGCGACCACCACCGGAGGTGCCGGTTTTGGCATCGATCACGATGCCGCGGGTTTCAATCAGTCCCTGCTTGAGGAAAGGCAGCAAGGCCAGCAGGCTGGCAGTGGGGAAGCAGCCCGGAGCCGCCACCAGCCGGGCGGCGGCGATCCGCTCCGGCGACTCCCACTCCACCAGGCCGTAGACGGCCTCTTCACAAAGAGCACGGTCCGTGCGGGGGAACTGGCGGGCTTCGGCTCCATAAACCTCCTGCCACTGACTCAGGGAGCTGTAGCGGTAATCAGCGGAGAGATCCACCACCCGCACACCCCGCTGCAGCAACGGGGGAACCAGCTGGGAGGCCAGGCCATTGGGCAGGCTCAGCACCGCCAGATCCGCTGCTGCCGCAATCGCGTCGGGGTCCGGGCTATGCACCACCAGGTCGGTGGACAGCGGCAGGAACGGCACCAGCTCACTCCAGCGCTTGCCGCTGCTGCGTTCGCCCCCCAGAAAGGTGATCGCAAACTCGGGGTGTCCCAGCAGCAACCGCAGCGTCTGCAGACCTCCGTAACCACTGGCACCGATCACGGCGATGCGTTTGCCTGACATGCTGGTGCGAAAGGAGCGCCGGGACGGCGGGGACGGCTGATCGTACCGGGCCCCATCCCGATTCCGGCGGCTTCTGTCCTGACGCTCCGCAGCGTTCCTCCCACCCCTTGAACGTTCGAATCGACTCCAGCCTCGTCGCCCCGTTCGGCACCAGATCAGCCGGCGGCGACGACTCCCAGCCCAACTTCCAGTTCGATGCCATCGCCGATGGTCTGGCGGCGATCCGCAACGGCGAATCGATCGTGGTGGTGGATGACGAGAACCGCGAAAACGAAGGCGATCTGATCTGTGCGGCCCAGTTCGCCACCCCCCCGCAGATCAACTTCATGGCCACCGAGGCACGGGGGCTGATCTGCCTGGCGATGGAGGGCGAACGGCTCGATGCCCTCGATCTGCCGCTGATGGTGGATCGCAACACCGACAGCAACCAGACCGCCTTCACCGTCAGCGTCGATGCCGGCCCGGAAAACGGCGTCGGCACCGGCATCTCGGCCGATGACCGGGCCCGCACGATCCAGGTGGCGATTCACCCGGAAACCCGTCCCCGCGATCTGCGCCGCCCCGGCCACATCTTTCCGCTGCGGGCCCGCGAAGGCGGGGTGCTGAAGCGAGCCGGCCACACCGAGGCGGCGATCGACCTGGCCCGCCTCGCGGGGCTATATCCAGCCGGGGTGATCTGCGAGATCCAGAACGCCGATGGCTCGATGGCGCGCCTGCCCCAACTGGTGGAGTACGCCCGCCGCCATGGGCTACGCCTGATCTCGATCGCCGATCTGATCCGCTATCGCCTCGACACCGAACGCTTCGTGCGCCGCCAGGCGGAAGCCACCATGCCCAGCGCCTTCGGCTCCTTCCGGGCGATCGGCTATCGCAA
>CALPNT020000112.1 GCA_943325005.2 Bifidobacterium breve
CTGACCCGATGCAGGAAGACGAGGTCGTCGCCGGTTTCCTCCACCAGCACCTGGGCGTTGCCGACGTTGGGCAACAGCTCGGCTCGTTCATTGAGCTCGTGATAGTGGGTGGCGAAGATCGTGCGGGCGCCAATGGTGCTGGCCAGATGCTCGGCCACGGCCCAGGCGATCGAGAGGCCGTCGAAGGTGGCGGTGCCGCGGCCGATCTCATCGAGCAGCACCAGCGAGCGCTCGCTGGCGTGGTGCAGGATATTGGCGGTTTCGGTCATCTCCACCATGAAGGTGGACTGGCCGCTGGCCAGGTCGTCGACGGCACCGACCCGGGTGAAGATGCGATCGGCGATGCCGAGGCGGGCGGAGCGGGCCGGAATCCAGCTGCCGATCTGTGCCATCAGCTGCAGCAGGCCCGTCTGGCGCAGATAGCAGCTCTTGCCGCTGGCATTGGGGCCGGTGAGCACCAGCAGATCGGGCGCGGTTGCGCTGCAGCTGACGGGATCGGGGCGGGAGAGCTCCTCCTCGCTGGCGATGGCTGGCTGGTCGGTATCGCCCATGCCGGGGGTGGTGTCGGCGCTGATCGGGACGCTGGTGCAAGCAGGGGGCGGCAGCCCACTTCCCCCCAGGGCCAGATCGTTGGCGGTGAAGCTCTGCTCCACCAGCAATTGCTCCACCACCGGATGGCGGCCGGCCTCAAGGCGCAGCTCCCGGCCTTCCACCAGGTCAGGCCGGCAATAGCCGCTGGTGGCGGCCACCTCGGCCAGGGAGGCGAGGGCATCGAGTTCGGCCACGAGTCGGGCGGCGGTGCGGATCGGGGTGGCCTGCAGCCCCACCCGGGCCCGCAGGTTGGTGAACAGCTCGTATTCCCGCTGGGCGGCCCGAGCCCGCAGCTGCAGGATCTGCCCCTCCCGCCCTTTGAGAGCCGGCGTCACGAAGCGTTCCTCGTTGGCGAGGGTCTGGCGGCGGATCCAGTGCTCCGGTACGGCGGTGGCGCGGGCCCGACTCACGGCCAGGAAGTAGCCGAAGGTGCGGTGGTACTGGAGCCGCAGGTTGGCGTTGCCGCTGGCCTGGCGTTCGAGGGCCTCCTGTTCGGCCAGCCAGTGGTCCTGGTCATCAAGCTGATTGCGCAGGCCATCCAGTACGGCATCCACCCCGTTATGGATCAGGCCGCCCTCACTGAGACTCAACGGCGGCGCCTCCAGCAGCTGCTGACGCAACTCCGCGGCCACGGCGGCCAGCTCCGGCCAGGGCTGCCCCAGGGCTTGCAGCGGTTCGCTCTGGGCCTCGCGCACCAGGGTGGCCAGCCGTGGCAGCCGCTCCAGACCATCGGCGAGGGCGACCAGATCGCGGGCGGAGGCGCTGCCGGCTCCGGCGCGGCCGGCCAGCCGCTCCAGATCGCCCATCGGCCGCAGCAACCGCCGCAGGGCCAGGCGCAGGGGGCGGTGCGCCACCAGCTCACTCACCCCGTCCTGGCGGGTCAGGATCGCGGGCCGTGCCACCAGGGGCGCCTCGATCCAGCGCCGCAGGCAACGGCCGCCCATGGCAGTGGCGGTGCGATCCAGCGCCCAGAGCAGGGAGCCATGCAGGGAGCTGCCCAGCTGGGTGCGGGTGAGTTCCAGGTTGCGGCGGGTCTGGGCGTCGAGCACCAGCTGGTCGCCGGCCTGCCAGACGGTGGGCATGTCCAAAGGGATCGGCGGCCTGTCGGCGTCGCCGGGCTGGGTGGCATCGAGGTAGGCCAGCAGGCCACCGGCCGCCCGCAGCGCCAGGGGCACTTCGCCGAGGCCCAGGCCAGCGAGGCTGGCGAGCCGAAAGCGCTCCAGCAGTCGGGCCCGGGCCTGGGGGGTTTCGAAGGGGGTGCGCGGCTGGGGAGTGAGCCGACGGCTGTCCGGACACCAGGCCGGGGTGCCAGCGCTGGGGTCAGGCGGATGGGGCCAGATCACCTCGGCCGCCTCCACCTGCAGCAGCTCCTGGTGCAGGGCGGCGCTGCCGTCGCGTTCGGTGACGCGGAACTCGCCGGTGCTGACGTCGGCGACGGCCAGGCCCCAGCGACCGCTGCTGCCGTCGTGGGCGAGCACCACGGCACAGAGCCAGTTGTTGCGGCGAGCGGCCAGCATCCCCTCCTCGAGCACGGTGCCGGGGGTGAGCACGCGGGTGATGTCGCGGCGCAGCAGAGCGCCTTTGGCAGCGGTGGTTTCCAGCTGGTCGCAGAGGGCCACGCAGTGGCCGCGGCGCACCAGTTCGGCGCAGTAGCGCTCAGCGGCGTGATGGGGGATGCCCGCCATCGGCACCCGGCCGATGGCCTTGCCCGCCTCCTTGCCGGTGAGGGTGAGCTCGAGCAGGCGCGACAGCAGGATGGCGTCTTCGAAGAAGAACTCGTAGAAATCGCCGAGGCGATACAGCAGCACCCGCTCCGGGTGGGCCGCCTTGAGCTCCACGTAGTGGCGCAGCACCGGCGGCAGGGCGGCTGGCTCGACCAGGCTGTGGTGGTGCCAGCGGGGCAGGTCGGAGTCCGCCTCGTTGCCTTGCGGCGCTGGGGACTCCGCGGCGTCAGTGCCAGAGAGCGCAGCTGGGGTGTGGTCGGCGGCTGGGAGAGCGCTGGCGGGGCTCTGGCGGGGCCGCGGCCGGGCGGCGGCATCGGCGCTCAAGTCCGCGTCATCGAGTCTGTGGTCTGTCTCGCCCGCGTTCGCGGCTGGGCCGGGCGCCTGGGCACGCGGCAGGGGCACCGGCAGCCCCAGATCGGCCACCAGGGAGAGCTGTTCTGGGGCCGCAGGGGCCTGGGCCGCTGAGCGCGCCGCCATGACACTGGTGGTGGGGTTCTCTATCTTATGGGCCACCATTGGTGGTGCTCGGCCAAGGTGAGCCTTAGTTCCACCCCGCCCGCTCCTACCCCACAACATGTGAAGGATGGCGCCCGTCGGGGCCAGCGGCGCGGGGCTGTCGTGTGAGAATCCGCCCACTGCCTGATACGGCCGGCGAGCCCCTTCATCCATGCAGATCCTCAACACCCTCACCGTTCTGGCCCTGGTGGTGATGTCCTTTGCCCTGATTGTGGCGGTGCCGGTGCTTTACGCCAGCAGTGAGGACAGCGGCCGCTCCAACCGCCTGATCCTGATCGGCAGCGCCGCTTGGGTAGCCTTGGTGCTGCTCAACTGGGGCATGAGCTTCTTCGTGGTCTGAATCCTTGACGGTTTTCGAAGGTCGCTTCACCGACACGGCTGGTCTGAAGATCGCCGTGGTCGTGGCCCGTTTCAACGATCTGGTCACTGGCAAATTGCTGAGTGGCTGTCTTGATTGTCTGTCGCGCCACGGCGTCGATACCACCCCAGATAGCAGCCAGCTGGATGTGGCCTGGGTACCCGGTAGCTTTGAAATCCCGCTCGTGGCCCAGCGGCTGGCGGCCAGTGGGCGCTACCAGGTGGTGATCAGCCTCGGAGCTGTGATCCGCGGTGACACCCCCCACTTTGATGTGGTGGTGGCGGAGGTGAGCAAGGGCGTGGCGGCCGTGGCCCGTGACACTGGTGTGCCGGTGATTTTTGGCGTCCTCACCACAGATACGCTGCAACAAGCCCTCGAACGGGCTGGAATCAAGAGTAATCTTGGCTGGAATTATGGTCTGCAGGCCTTGGAGATGGGCAGTTTGATGGCGGCAATCCCGCCAAACCCCTAGCCGATCCTGCAGGCTCATGAGGGTCGGGGCAGCGTGTACGGCGCCGCCGGTGATCGGCTGATCAGACCGTCTGATGCTGTTCTGGTCAGCATTCAAAGCACCGTTTTGCTGCATCATGAGCGGCATGATTGGTATTTTCGGATATAAGTGATTCGGAAGCCAGATATGCCGCCAATGGGCCAGCCGTCCGTCCCTGCGGGCTTGATCTGGCAGCGGCCTCGGCAGGTGCTGGCCCTCTGCGCGCTGCTCGATCTGATCGGCCTGGTCCTGGTGGCGGCCGGTATCGATCGTCTGATGGGAGCCAATCTGCTCCAGTACCCGGGCTGGCTGCTTGCCTTCGGCCTCATCTACATCAGTTGCAGCTGGCTGTTCGGGAGTTACACGCTGCTGCGCTGGCCTCGCTTGCCGCTGACCCAGGTCATGGCGCGCCTGGGGGTGGCGGCCCTGATCACCGTCCTGTCGCTTGTGCTGGTTGTCTGGTTATTGCATCTGCCGCCTGTGATCAGCCTGGGTCACCGGCGTATCCAGCTGGCCCTGATGTCGTGCCTGAGCCTCTGGGCGCTGGGGGGGAGGCTATTGCTGCGTCTGCAGATCCGGGATCGCCAGCGGCTCGCCGGTACAACGGTGCTTGCCAGAGTCGAGCGCCGACAGCAACGGCTGCTGCCATCCCTGTTGCCGGAAGAGGCCCTCAATATTGAGGATGTGCCCTGGCAGGAGACTCTCAGTGTGCAGCGTCAGCTCAAGCGGGCGGCGGATCTGGTGATCGCCATCAGCTTGCTGCTGATCACGCTTCCCCTGGTCGCCATCGCGGCTCTCTGCATCTGGCTGGAGGACGGTCGGTCCCCGCTCTATCTGCAGGAGCGCAGCGGTCTGATGGGCGGCACGTTCCGTATGTACAAGTTGCGCAGCATGCGCACGGCCAGGCCTGATGCGACCCCCACCTGGACGCTGCCCTTCGATCAGCGCATCACCCGGGTAGGCTCGATTTTGCGGCGTTTCCGACTCGATGAGCTCCCGCAGCTGCTCAACGTGTTGCGTGGGGAGATGAGCCTGATCGGTCCCAGGCCGGAACGACCGGAACTCGAGCATCACCTGGAGGCAACCATCCCCCATTACCGCAAGCGCCACTGGATGCGACCCGGGTTGAGTGGCTGGGCCCAGGTCTGTGCTCCCTATGCCTCCAGTGTCGAGGAGGCCGAGCTGAAACTCAGCTATGACCTCTTTTATCTGAAGCACTGGAACACTGGCCTTGATCTGCTGATCCTGCTCAAGACGGTCAAAACCGTGCTCAAGGCCAAGGGGCGCTAAGGCGCTCAGCCGTGGGCCGGGCTGCAGGAGTTGCGCTCCGACCCGGAGCTGAGCTGTTTGACGGCAGGCACCTCGGTGGTGCATTCTGTATCTGTCGGTCGAGGCCGGCATTGCGGATGTAGCTCAGTGGTAGAGCATCTCCTTGCCAAGGAGAGGGTCGAGAGTTCGAATCTCTTCATCCGCTTGATACGATCTGTCAACCTTTCAGGGGCACCAAGTCAGCATCGCTGATTTGCTGTCGAAAGCCTCTCCTTCGGGTCAGGGCCCATTGCACGCTTGAACCGCCTTCCCGCCGGGTGGTTTGAGGCCTCACGCCCAGCGACGCCCGTCTTTCCTGACGTTGAGCCAGACGCCTCGCCGCAGTCACCATGCGTGCTGTCAGCACGATCAAGGAAGGCGTCGGGAGACAGTCTCTGCAGACGGACCCCCATTGGCCAGGCCCTGCCCATCATCCTCCGGTCTGTCTGGTTCAGCGGAGCCGGTATGGCTGTCAAGCCGCATCAGGTTCTGCGTGGTCACGGACTGGAAGCCCAGCCGCTCGTAGAACCCCCGGCTCTGGCTTGTCATCAGATAGGTGCGCTCGCAGCCGGCGACCCTGGGGTCGCTTAGCAGGGTTTCGACTAGGCGCCGCCCCAGCCCCTGGCCTTTCTCGTCATTGGCGATGACGACGTCCCAGAGGACGGCGCGATAGACCCCATCGCTGGTGGCCCGTGCGAACCCCACCAAGGTGTCGTCCTGCCGCCAGGCGGTGACAATGGCACTGCTGCCCCGGAGCATGCACTGCAGCCCGCTCAGGCTGCGGTCCCGGGCCCAGAAGCAGTGCTGATTCAGTAGGCGCTGCAG
Organism: Bifidobacterium breve; assembly: GCA_943325005.2. Taxonomy (GTDB): domain Bacteria; phylum Cyanobacteriota; class Cyanobacteriia; order PCC-6307; family Cyanobiaceae; genus Cyanobium. The sequence goes on from CALPNT020000112.1 coordinate 5,813, forward strand.
CTGCCGCATGGCGCCTACGGGACGGCAATCCGGTCCAAGGCCCAACCGCAGGCCTGGGGCGCCGGCACGATGCCGGATCCAGCGCAGAGAATTGGTGGGATGGTCAGCCGCAGCGCTCAAGAGGATGGGATTGTCCTCTGCTCACGCTACCTTCACATCCCCACCAGGTTGCCCGGACTGCATCAGGTTCGGCAAGAAGGGTCAGACGCGAGGTGCCGATGCACTGGATCGCTCTCAACCATCAGCAGACAGCAGCCTGCGACTGGCAGCCTGCAACAGGGACAGGGGATCATCAAGTCTCTGGACTGAGCCGAGCCAGCTGACCCCGCATGTGTTCGTGAATGGCGAAATTCGGCATTGCCGATGACCTACGTCAGCTGGGTTGCTCAGCTGGATTGGATCTCAAGCCGTTGGAAATCCTTGGATCACTCATTTTGAGTGTTCCCATCAAAGTCTTTGCAATGACTTGGCCTTGTCCTGGAATTCGCCAAGCAGCAGCTGCAAATAGGTCACTTTGCGTAGCTTGATATTGGCAGTGAGAGACATGCCGACCTGCAGAGGCAGTTGACCGCCATCCTTGAGCTTCAGCTCCTGGGAGTTGAGCTTGATATCCGCTGGATATCGATATTCTTGCTTGAATTGATCTGGCGGCAGAACATCAGAGCCAATGTTCTTGACTGAGCCAACAAGTACGCCATAGTCAGAAGCTGGGAAGGAGTCAATGCTGATATCGACCGCTTTGCCGACAGAAACAAAGCCAATCTCGCGACTGGGAATTTCGACGCGAGCAATTAATTTGTCGAAAGGTACGATCTTCATCATGGGTTCGCTGGACTGGGCTACGAATCCTGGTGATTTGGGCTTGAGTTCAAAGATGATTCCATTTTCAGGAGCCTTGATCTTTTGATAGCGGATATTGATATTGAGTTCAATCAACTTGCTGCGCAGCTCTGTCAGCTCTGACTGTAGCTGCCTGATGCCTTGCTCTAGGACGGCGTCTTGACGTAATCGATCAGCTTTGGTGCGCTCAATTTGGCCTGTAACTTCCTGAACCTTATTGCGTTGCTGCAGATATTGAAGTTCGGCAGTCGCTCCTTCGAGGCGCAGCGTATCAAGACGACCCAATATCTCATTCTCAAGTGCCAAATTCTGGGTTAAAACATATTGCTCGGTTGTGTTGCCTTCAAGGAAGCGTTGTAGTTCTATCTGCTTCAGTGCCAGTTGTTGTTCTTTGTAGGAAATACCTTTGATAATGGATTGTCGCTGATCCGTGGTCGATTCAGCATCAAGAAGCAGTAGGGTTTGGCCTTTCTTGACGCGATCACCACTTTTGACAAGTATCTTTTCAATAACTCCGCCAACAGGAACTTGGATGTCCTTGACGTCTCCAAGCGGCTCAAGCTTTCCTTGTACAGTAACAATTTCCTCGGTCTTGGCTAGTGCCAGCCAGCCAATGGCAAAGCCAGTGACGCCCACCAATGTCCAGGTGATCGCTCGCGCCCAAAAGCGTGATTGTCGCAAGACCACCGAATCTTCATCGGTATGCACAAACTCTTCAATAGCATTCTGCGTTTTTTTGAAGAGCTGATTGGGGGAAAGATTGGCCGGGGGGCGTTTCATCAGCTGGCCTCTTGTTGGCGGTAAAGGGCGAAGTAACGACCCTTCAGAGCCATCAGCTCGTCATGGGTACCGGTTTCAACGATGACTCCTTGGTGCATCATGATGATCAGATCAGCTCGTCGAATTGTGCTGAGGCGATGGGTAATGAAAAATACGGTACGATCATGTAGGGCTTCCACCAGGTTGTCGCAGACTCTGCGTTCGGTGTCATAGTCTAAGGCGCTGGTCGCCTCATCCATGACCAAAAGCTTGGGATTGCTGAGCAGGGTGCGGGCGATGGCAATGCGCTGGCGTTGACCGCCCGAGAGTGAGGAGCCCCGTTCTCCGACTCTCGAACTGTAGCCTTCGCTCAGTTCCATAATGAAATCGTGAGCCTCAGCAATCATTGCTGCTTTTACAATCGAATCACTGCTCGCATCAGGATTTGTGAGTGCAATGTTTTCGCTGATTGTGCCGCTGAACAGCAAGGGGTCCTGGGGGACAATGCCAATCTGGCGGCGAAGCGAATAAAGCTCAACCTTGGCAATATCGTATTTATCTAACAAGATTCGACCTTGCGTCGGTGCGTAAAGCCTTGGCAGAAGCTTCATCAAAGTACTTTTGCCGCTACCGCTCTGACCGACAATGCCCACAAACGTGCCCTGCTTGATGTGCAGATTGATATTTTTTAGAACTTCAGGAGCTCCTGGACTGAAGCTGAAGTTGAGGTCTTCAAACAGCACGTCACCGTTGATCGGAGGCAGCGGAATCTTGGAGCGGTCTGAATCATCGGATTCAACGGGGGTATCGACAATGTCAGCGAGTCGCTCAAAGGAAACTCGAAGTTCCTGAACGTTCTGCCAGATTGAAGAAAGTCTGAGCAAGGGCTGGGTAACGTACCCCGAGATGATTCGGAAAGCAATCAACTGGCCCAGGGTTAACTCGCCTTTGAGAACAAGCGAGGCGCCTACCCACAGCACAAGCAACTGCGAAAGCTTTTGAAGAACCTGGCTGGTTTCGGTGAGGAAGGTTCCGGTGAGGGTTTTTTCAAAGCTGCGTGATATATACTTACTATAAAAATCTTGCCACTTCCAGCGGCTTACCATCTCTACGTTCTGAGCCTTCACGGTCTGAATGCCAGTCAATACCTCGACCAGATGGCTCTGTGTCTTGGCATTTTCAGTGGCCACGTTGCGGATCTGTCGACGGATGATTGGCGACCCGATCAGGGTTAGAGCAATCTGAATAGGGAGAACCATCAGCGCAATGATGGTCAGCAGCCAGCTGTAAAGCGCCATGACGATGATGTAGATCACCGAAAAGGCGGAATCTAAAATAGTCATCAAGGCCTGGCCTGTGATGAAGTTGCGGATTTTTTCCAGCTCGGCAATGCGTGTTCCCAGCTCGCCCACAGGCCTGCGATCAAAGTAACCAAGCGGCAACCTCAGGAGCCGGTCAATCACTTCGACCCCGAGCCTCAGGTCGATGCGGTTGGTGGTATCGGCGAAAAGATAGGTGCGAAGACTGCTGATGATGCCTTCCATCAACGTCACCACCACCAGGGCAATGCCGAGGATCTGCAGCGTGTCCATCGACCGTTGCGTGATGACTTTGTCAATAATCACCTGAATCAGCAGTGGGTTGGCAAGGCTGAACAGCTGCACGACGAAGGAAGCCAGCAGCACCTGAAACAGCATGCCGCGGTAACGCTTCAGGGCCGGCCAGAACCAACTCGGCCCGAAGTTCTGTTCAGGACTGGTGCTGCTGCGTTCTAGAATCAACAAGTCAATGCCTTCGGGATACCTCTCAGCGATATCGTCCGGGCTCAGCTGGATCCAGCCTTCACCGGGTGAGGCTAATTTGAGGCCTCTGGCATTGCTGCTGACACCGATTGCGAAACTCCCTCCCCAGGGCAGCAGGCAAGGGGTCATCAGGCGTGTGCCGGCTTGGGGAGGAACCTTGGCTCCACTCACCAAAAGGCCCATCATGGCGGCGATCTGACCACAAAGCTGCAGATCTGGCTTCATGCCGCGGCGCAGATTGTCTCGCAGAATCTTCTCGATCGAATCGCGTCGGTAGGGTAGTTCGAGGATCTTGGCCAGCATCTGGAAGGCTGCCAATGTCTCCTCGAGAACCCCTTCAGCGCGAATCAGCACCAGACCGCGATTTGGATCCTCCTGACCCAG
>CALPNT020000113.1 GCA_943325005.2 Bifidobacterium breve
CAGCTGATCGTGGCCCTGTTGCCGATCGCCAGCCTGGAGGATCCGTTGACGGCGGCCCAGGTGAGTGAACTGCGCCGCCAGGGACGGGACTGGTTCCGCGAACTGCTGTTGCCCGATGCCCTCAATCGGCTGCAGCGGGGCCTGGCCAGTCTGCGGCGCCAGGGCGGGCGGCTGGCAGTGCTCGATGGCCGCCTGCGCGCCCGCAGCTGGGGCCGCCAGGTGTTCAGCGCCCTCGAACCCTGGGTGCAGCTGAACCGGCTGCTGCCCAACTGATCGCTGCCGCTGCTCCGCCGGCGCCGGCCAGGCGGAGCAGGCTGAGCAGCGCGCCGGGGCAAGGACCCAGCGGCGCCTAGCCTGAGCTCAGTTGCCAGATTCACCCCCATGGGGGAAGCCAAGCGCCGCGCCATCCAGGGCCTGCCACCACGCCAGAAGAAGGTCGACAAACCCCTTGACACCTCGCCTCGGATCGTGTCCTGGTTGCCGCTCAGCCGCAATCAGGCCGACCGCTTTGTTTCGCTCACCACCCGTGGCGCCTGGTACGGCATCGGCGCCCTGGTGCTGTTCTGGGTCACGGTGCGCTTCATCGGCCCGGCGGCGGGCTGGTGGAGCCTGGCCGATCGCTGAGCGCCCAGCGCACCACTGGTCCCGCCCCAGATCGGAACCAGCCCCAGACCTGGTTCACCGCAACGACCAAGCCAAACGTGGATCCACTGACCGAGGCCCATTCCGTTCCACAAATCGGAAGAAAACCTTAGAATTCGGGTTGATGTCCTTCTCGGGCCCCTGATGTTTCCCCGATTGGCCGAGCAATACCGGGCCTTGGTGCGCGATCTGGTGATGAGCCTGCAGGCCCTCGCCAGCAGCTTGCAGAAGCGGGGCCATGTCGCCAGCTGCTACGGCTGCGGCGACGGCAGCGACAGTGCTTCCTTTGTCGCCGACCTCGGAGAGAACCACATGGTGCGCTTCCTGGTTTCAGACTTCGGCATCAGCTGGATCGAATCCCGCGACGGTCACGAGCTGGTGAAGCTGGAGGGAGCCGAAGCCATCCAGGAACTGCATCGGGTCGCCGCGATCCTGCAATCCACCGTGGCCACACCGCAGGCCGTCGTCAGGCCGGCGATCGATTCCGTGGCCCCAACCCAGCTCGGCTCAAGACCGAAAGCGGCCTAAGACCCAGAGGATCACGCCCCCAGCACGGGGACCACACCAACCAGTGAGCCGGGTCCAGCCAGGTAGAAAGAGCTGGTGGAGCCAGGCACAGCGCCATCCAGACAGCAGCAGCACCGGAGGCGATTCCTGACAGGACGACGCAGTCGTCTCCAGATCCATCGCGCTGCGATCTGCCGTCGGTCCCAACGTCTGTGTCTTCACGCCTGTCTGCGTTGGCCTGAACGTGGGGAACTCTGCGCATGGCCCTACGCACGATGAGCTGGGTGCGTTGGCGAGCTGATCCGTAGGAATGGAAGCGTGCGAGCTGATCCGTCTGAGCTGATCCGTCTGAGCTGAACCGTGCGGAATTGCATCGGGGCTGGCCATCCCGGCAACGAACGACTGGCACGCCGCAGATCACGGTGCTTGAGCCCATCCCAGAACAACGTCGCAGCCGGGAATGCCCCCGAAGCTCAGTTCACAGCGCCAAGTCTCCACCCACCAGCCTGGCGCCTGCCCTGGACAAGCCCGATGCCGTTCCAGGAGCGACCTGAGGCGCCGGCGGTGACATCGGTTACGCGTGCCTGGAGCCGAGCCTTGGGTCTGTGCCACCAGGCTCGGCTCCAGGCACGATCGGCTGGCCGGCTCAACTGGCCGCCGACAGGGTGCCCAACTCCACCTCCTGCGTCTCTACCTCTGAATCTGAATCTGCATCCGTGTCCGTGTCCGCCGTACCAGTAGCAGCGAGCTTGGCGGCAGCAGCCAGGGGCTTCATCGAATTGGCCGTGACCTCCGAGCCCTCGGTGAGCTTGCGGCGGGTGAGCTGCTCAATCACCTCTTTGGGGCCAGGGTTGTGCTCCAACCAGATGATCGTGTTGTCACGACCCTGGCCGATGTTGTCGCCGTCGTAGCTGTACCAGGCTCCCTTGCGACAGACCACGCCCGTTTCCTCGGCGAGATCGAGCAGGCAACCCAGGGTGCTGATGCCGCGGCCGAAAAGGATATCGAACTCAGCGATCCGGAACGGCGGCGCCACCTTGTTCTTGGCCACTTTCACCTTGGCGCGGATGCCGTATTCCTCCGTACCGCGCTTGAGGGTCTGAATGCGGCGGATGTCGAGCCGCACCGAGGCGTAGAACTTGAGCGCATTACCGCCCGTGGTCGTTTCAGGGTTGCCGTAGGTGACCCCGATCTTCTGGCGCAGCTGGTTGAGGAAGATCACCGTGCAACCGGACTTGCCGATGTTGCCGGTGATCTTGCGCATCGCCTGGCTCATCAGGCGCGCCTGGCTGCCCACCGCCAGATCCCCCATCTCGCCTTCAATCTCGGCCCGGGGCGTGAGTGCGGCCACCGAGTCGACCACAACGATATCGACGGCGCCGGAGCGCACCAGCTGATCGACGATCTCCAGGCCCATCTCGCCGGTATCCGGCTGGGAGACCAGCAGATTTTCGATGTCGACCCCCAGAGCGGCGGCATAGACCGGATCGAGAGCGTGCTCCGCATCGACGAAGGCGGCCACACCACCGCGCTTCTGCACTTCGGCAATGGCATGCAGGGTGAGGGTGGTTTTACCGGAACTCTCCGGGCCGTAGACCTCCACCACCCGACCCTTGGGATAGCCGCCCCCCAGGGCCAGGTCGAGGGTGAGCGCGCCGGTGGAAATCGTTTCCACCCGCATCCGGGAGGCATCGCCAAGACGCACGATCGAGCCCTTGCCGAAATTCCGCTCGATCTGGTTCAGCACCAGACCCAGGGCCTTGTCGCGCTCGGCAATGGCCTTGGCGTCAGCGGCGGACGCCGCCTTGGAGGCTGAGGAAGGGGTGGACAGGGAACCGGAAGTACCGGATGCAGCCTTGGAATCGGCGGGCATGGAAAGGATGAGCGATGGAAACGGGCCGCAGGGCAGAAGCTTGGGACCGGAGCTGGACGCCGGAACCAGGAGCCGGATCACGACCGGAACCAGTCCGGTGGCCATCCTGCGACCTCTGGAGAGCTAGTGCCACCGGCCGGGGCCGGCGTACCACTTGCGCATAGTACGGGCGTACTCTAGCGGGTCAAGGCCAGTGCGCCAGGGGGAGCTGAAAGCTCGCCGGCTCCAGCCAGTGGATACCGGCTTCCTCCAGCCCCTGGCGATCGCCCGGAGCCAGGTAGCCCCAGGCCACCAGAAAACAGCGCACCGCCTCCAGGCCTGGGGTGGCGCGCACCCGCTCAAGGGTGGGACGGCGATCTTCAAGAAACCAGAGGGGCCGTTGCCGCAGCCGCAGCAACACCTCGGTCTTGCTGCCCTGCTCATGGCCATAGAGGGCCGCCGGCTCCAGAGCGGCGGCGGACAGCAACTCCGCCGCAAAAGCTCGCCCTTTGGTGGTGAGCACCGCCCAGGACGCGCCTTCCTGCCCGAGGGCAGCCAGGCGCTCAGGCACGCCGGGAAAGAAGCGGTGCAGGGCCAGCCAGCTGCTGCGGTCACTGGCGATGGCCTCGGAGCGGACCGACTCCAAAGCCCCCTGGAGCTGCTGGGGGCTCCAGCCCCAGCGCGCCAGAGCGGGCTTGAGGGCGCCGTCGTAATCGGCCAGGAGGCCAGCCAGATTGCCGTCGGCCCGGCCCAACTCGGCCGCCATCAGCACCATCTCCCAGCCGTGATGGATCAGCGGCCGCAAACGGGCGAAGCCGGCGGGGGGCTCCTCAGGCAGGGAGAGGCTGGGTGCCAGGCCCAGGGCGGCTCGACGCGCCGACCACCAGTACTCGCGCATGCCATCCACCAGCACGCCATCAAAGTCGAAGACCAGCAAGGGGCCCGAGGGCGAAGCGCCGACCATCAGCTCATGCAAGCGGAGCCGGACCGCAAGAAAGTTTAAAAACTGGGTCGCTAGGATTCGAACCTAGGAATGGCGGGACCAAAACCCGCTGCCTTACCGCTTGGCGACGACCCATTGGTTGGTCCACAGAAGAGACCAGGGTTGGTTCGGTTAGAAAACCGACGCGCTCCGGCGAAGCCGGTGCCTTGCTAGTTACCCACAGCGGCCGGTCCTTCGTCAACAGGCCTGGGGCTCATGGGGGAAACACCCGGAGCCGCTGCTGGGCTCCTCGCCCGAAGACAGCAGAGCGCAAGCGGTAATGGCGCACCAGATCCTCCTGCATGCGCCTGACCCGATCACTGCGGGGCAGGAGCTCAACGGGCCGGCCCTGGGGGAGCACCACCTGTTCCACCGCCAGACGGCATTCCTCCAGGGCCCCGTGGTCATCGTCCAGCCGCTGGCCACACGCGAGAGCTTCCGGCAGGAGCGGCGGCCGGCGGCGCTCCAGCAGCCGCTCAATGGCGCGCTGCAGCTGATGCAGGCTGTCCGACTTGATCACCAGAATCGGCAGGCCCAGGGCCTGGGCCCGGCGCCGCAGTTCCGGATCGCGCCCCAGCTCACCGCGCAGGCTGAGCACGGCATCGGCGAGCTCGGGTTCGGCCACCACTTCCGCCGGTAAGCGGCTGCTGCGCAAGGCCTCCTGCAACAGCTGGGGAGGCAGGCCGAGCGCGCAGAGGCGCAGGGGAGCAGGTGCCGCCAACGGCGCTGGGATCTGCGGCGGAGCCACCTGTGGATCCCGCGACGGGGAGGCGAAGGGATCGGGCAGGGGCACAGCAGCGAGCGGCCTGCCGCCCCGCAGGCCCGACCCAACAATCGGCGTGACGACCACCGGACTGGTCCCAGGGCGAGCGGGGGCCGACGCCGCGAGCGGGGCCAGCTCCCGCCGCAGCAAGTGGCCGTCCGCACCGAGCTCCCGGATCTCCGGGCGGGGACTCTGACCCCGCAACAACAAATCCACCGTGGCCGCCACCTCGCGATGCACCAACCAGCGATGGCGACTGTGCATCTCCACCGCCATCGCGAAGGTGGGCTCGGCGGCCCGCTCCAGCACAGTCTTCTGGGTGCGACGACGGCGCGCCTCCTCATCCCCCAGGGTCACCGATTGAATGCCACCGACCAGGTCGCTGAGGGTGGGGTTCTTGATCAGATTGGCGAGTTCGTTGCCATGGGCCGTGGCCACCAGCATTACGCCCCGCTCGGCAATGGTGCGGGCCGCCTGCGCTTCGAGCTCCGTGCCGATCTCATCGATCACGATCACCTCAGGCATGTGGTTTTCCACGGCCTCGATCATCACCTGGTGCTGCAGTTCCGGCCGGGCCACCTGCATGCGCCGCGCCCGGCCGATGGCTGGATGGGGGATATCGCCATCACCGGCGATCTCGTTGCTGGTGTCGATCACCACCACCCGCCGCAACAGGTCATCGGCCAGCACCCGGGCGATTTCGCGCAGGGCCGTGGTCTTGCCCACCCCAGGCCGGCCCATCAACAGGATGGAACCGCCGGAATCGAGCAGATCGCGCACCATCGCCACCGTGCCGAACACGGCCCGACCCACCCGACAGGTGAGTCCCACCACCTCACCGGTGCGATTGCGGATGGCACTGATGCGATGCAGGGTGCATTCGATGCCGGCCCGGTTATCCCCACCAAAGGGTCCCAGCCGCTCGATCACACCCTGCAGATCGCCACGGCCAATTGGCACGTCACCAAGGGCCACGGCCCGGCCGGGATAGCGGGCCTCAGGCAGTCGGCCCAGGTCGAGCACCACCTCCAGCAGCTCGTCCCTGGCCGCGGAGCTGGCGAGCTGCTGCTGCACGCTGAGCGGCAGCAGCTCCAGCAGGCGATCGAGATCGTCGGTGATGCGCTGGGTCGGGGGGGAGGGCAGGGCGACCAATGGCTGGGGTGGCGGGCGCAACGGGATCGCGGTCATCGCCAGGCTTCGGTTCTAGCGTCAGCGGGCAAGACGACGGGGCCCCGTCACCATGGCGGTTGAACAGGTGTTGGCACGTCTCATGACCTGAACATCAGCGGCACGCTGCTGCCTGTGAGCTGCGGGCCGGCCAGAACGCAATCGCCGCGCAGATCCTGAAGCATGGCCTTACACCACCCGCTTACCAGAGCCCGGCTGGTCCGATCAGTCCCCTGGACATGATCTACGGACATGGCCATCCCTGGCGGCGAGCGGTTCATGACCCACCGCTGCGGTTTCAACCAGGCAGCCCTGGTGGCCACGCTGGAAGCGGTGAGCTTCGCCCAGGTGGTGGCCCTAAGCCGACCCGAACGCTTCGATCTCTGGGCCCTGGCCAGCCTTGAAACCTGGCCTGCCATGGCCTTCAACGAAGCCGCGCTGACCCTGCTGCCCCGCCCAGCTGACGCCTGAAGCGGCGCCTGGAGCGATCGAACCCCGGCGGTTGGTTCAGCCGCGGATCAGCCAGGGCCGCACCAGCTCGGCGCTGAGGCCAAGAGCGAGGGGCAGCAGATCGGCCTGATCGAGCAGCCGGCCGCCCCGCTCCTGGGCCTGCAGCAGCAGCGGTTGCAGGCGCGCCCGGGCGACGCTGCCAAAGGCCACCCCGGCTACGGCCCGCGCCAGGGCTGGATCCAGGCGCTGCACCAGGGGCAAGGTGCGCTCATTCGTGCCGCCCGCCAGCTGCAACGGCCCCGGCGGCGCCAAGGGCGCCACGGCTCGCAGCAGCCGCACCGCAGCCCGGGCCGTGCCGGCACCCACATCGCCGCTCATCGGCCGGCCATCGAGCTGCCAGAGCGGCGCCAAGCCCGCCAGCCGCACCTGCCCATGGCGTTGCCAGAGCTCCTGAACCAAGGCCTCTGGCGTGGGCGCTGCCGGACTGGGGCCTGCCGCCCCCGCTGCCGATTCGAGACCGCAACTGACCGCCAGCCGTCGCAATGACACCCCGGAGGCGCGCACCTGCTCCAGCCGCTCCGCGAAGGCGTCGGCGCGACCGATGCGGGTATGAAGCTCCACCGCATCGGGTTGCAACTCCACCAACAGGGCGGCCACCTCGCCGGGGGGCAGGTTGTGATCCCGTTCCTGGATCAGCCCCAGGGGGCAGGCCGGCAGGCAACGACCGCAGCCGTAGCAGCGGTTGGCCAGCACACCGACTGGCAGGGCGCTGGACGCCTCAGCACCAGGGCCCGGTATCGAGCCGGGGGTCGGCCTTGAGGCCAGCTCCAGGTTCGATAGACCACCTGGCTGCAGCGGCGGGATCGCCAGGGCCGGGCACGCGCGCGCACAGGGGCGCGGACAGGTGGGGGGGCAGCGGGCCGGATCGAACCAGGCCTTGCGGAAGTGGGGATCGGCCCCATCGCTGAGGCTCACCATCAACCAGGGTCTGGCCGCCCCGCGACTTTCGGCCCAGCTGATGCCACGACGGGCCGCCACCACCACGGCCGGATCAGCCGCCAGATCGAGGCAGTGAACACCCGCCAGGCTGTAGAGGCCAGCCAGATCCTCGATCGCGGCGAGGTCCTGGTTGCTGGCACCTCCGATCAACTTCACCCAGCGGCCCTGGGCCAGAGCCTGCTCGGGAAGGAGGGGGGGGCTAGCGGGGGCGATGGCCATAGCGGGCACAAGCGGCCATCATCCCAACCGTTCAGCCCGCAAGCGATTCAGCCGTTGCCACTGCGCACGGCTTGGCCCTCAGCGTCCGCGGTGTTGGCTGGGGGGTCGACACCTTCCAAGGCCAGCTCCACCCCACTCAGGCCCAGCTGGCTGGCAAGCCAAGGGGCCGTGAGGCCCCCCAGACCCACCGTCATCAAGATGGTGAGAAACACCAGCCCCTTGAGGGCGCCAGCAGCGGGCACACCCGCCTGCTCCAGCTCGAGGGCAAACAGGCTGGCCACCGCCGCGGTCACGATGCCGCGGGGGGCGATCCAGCTGACCAGCAACTTCTCGCGCCCGTTCAGCGGCAACCCCACACCGGCCGACATCACCACCAGAAGACGCAGCAGCATCAGCCCCACCACGCACAACACACCACCCAGTCCCAACGGGCTCAGTTCGGCCCAGGACACATCAGCCGCCAACAACGGGAACAGCACCGTGATCGCCAGCATCGCCAGCTGGGAAATCAACGCATCGAGAGAACTGGCCGCCGTATCGAGGCGCAACCCCACCACCACGCCCGCACTCACCGCCGCCGGCAAACCCGACTCGGGCAGCAGAGCTTCGCAGCCGCTGAACAACAGAAACAAGGTGCCCAGGGTGAGTTGCAGGGAGAGGGCGCCAGCAGCCGGATCAGCTGCCCCGGAGCCGGTTTGGCGCTCAGCGCTCTCGATCCGCTCCAGCACCAGAGCCAGCAGCAGCCCGGCCAGGGCGCCCAAACCGACGCCCACGCCCAGCCGCATCAACAGGCGCCAGGCCACATCCTGCCAACCGCCCAGATCGCCAAGCGCCAGCTGCAGCAACAACAAAGCCAACACCGCACTCACCGGCTCCAGGATCAGACCCTCCGCCTCCAGCACCCGGCCCAGGAAGGGACTGAGGCGCATCTGGCGCACGAGGGGATTCACCACCGTGGGGCCGGTGGCCAAGGCGATGGCGCCAAACACCAACGCCAGCGGCCAGGGGAGCCCAGCCACCCAGTGCGCCAAGGCGGCACCACCAGCCAGACCGAGCACGGAGCGCACCAGCACCAACTGGAGCACCGACCGCTGCAGATCGCGCCCCGCCAAGCGCAGATTGAGGCCGCCATCGAAGAGCACCAGGCTCACCAACAGGCCCACCAAAGGTTCCAGACCGCGACCCAGCTGATCCGGCTGAATCCAACCGAAGCCGGCGCGACCGAGCAGCAGACCAGTCGCCAGCAGCACCACCACAGCTGGCAGTCCGCTGAGGCGGGCCGCCAGCTGGGCCAGCGAACCCGAAAAGAACGACACACCCCAGATCAGGGCCAGTCGTCCTTGCAGATCAGGCACTAACAAGCTGCTCCAACGGCTGCCAGCGCAGAGCGCGGGAGCCGCCCATCTCAACCACCACCTTGAGCCGCGGTTCGCGGCGACAGAGCCCACAGAGTGCGGCCAACTCAGCGCCTGAGAGCACCTGACCCTCCAGCAACCAGAGCAGCACAGGGGCCGTGCCGTCAAATTGGGGTCCAAGCAGGGGCATCACCCGCTGCACCTCACCCACGGCCGCTCCGCGTCCGACGCTCTGATGGCCCAGATGGGGGGGGCGCACCCCGTGAAGCTGAAACAGAAAGGCCTCCGGATCACCCAAGCCCCGGGCCGAGGTCATCTGGGCCCGGTAGCCGGCAGCCCGAAGCCGGCGCAGCAACCTGGTTTCAGCGCCACCCTCCAGGGGGACATACAGCGCCAGAGCTCCGGAGCGCTCGAGGTCCTGGCGAAAACCGCGGCCGGTCAGCAGCAGGGGCATCGGAGCGTCAGACGTGACTGAAGAGAGTCTGACAGTCCCAGCGGCCAGAAGGTGGGTGATGGGGCCATGAGGTACATTTGATTCTTGTGCTGTTGATCTGTGCCCGTCCGCTAGCCGGGCCTCCAGAGCGCAGTACAGGGATTGTCATTGGTGACGATCTCTCCAGGCCAGTACGGAACCAG
>CALPNT020000114.1 GCA_943325005.2 Bifidobacterium breve
GCTAATCCATTTCACTGATCCGTCTCACTGATCCGTCGCGAAACTCCAACCTGCCGATCCGGAGCCGTGATCGACAACCGAGATCCACACCGGTGATCGTGAACCAGGCCCACCCCCAGCGGCAAAGGCCCCGATCAGCCTGTCGCTCTCCGAGCACAGCCAGGCTGCCTTGAGCTGTCGCGACCGGGCTTGCCCCCGGATCTGCCGCCCCGACCTGGAACTCCCTGCCCCCGCTGGGAGTTCCAGCTCGGGACCCGCTGGACACAGGCCGTGGACAGGCCGATCGACGAGGTGAGAGCTGTGGCGGCACCGCGCTTCCACCCCTCACGCCGGCAAGAAGGCCAACGAAACAGCAATCCGTGCCACTTTTTGCACTATATTTGCTGAAAAGCGGCGCAAAGCAGGGTGCAGGGGCAGAAATCACCCCAGCCGCCGGAAAGGATTAGCCGCCATTCACCATCCTGAACACAGACAGCAGCCCGCCTGCTTGGCCCAGCGAATCCCTGAGATCGATCCACCCATGGCGCCACCGGGCTCGCCCTCCATCCGCGTTCCCAGCCGGCTCAGACTGAACTGGAACCGCTGGACCCATGGTTCAGGAACGTTGAGACCCTGGCAGTGGCGAAGGTGTTGGCAGCGCCGACTGATCGCCGGAGAACGGCAGCTGCCCCTGATCGTGTTGCTGGTGGGCCTGGCCATCACCGCAGGCTTCAGCGAGCAGAAGCTCCGCATGAACCAGCAGCTCCACGAGCGGATTGAGGCTGCCCTGATGGGGGACGTGGCTGAAGCCATCGCGATGAAGCTCCAGAAAGCCGTCAACACGATTAACGGCGTGGCGGGCCTGTTCAACGCCTCCAGTCTGGTGAGTCGACGCGAATTCAGTGCTTATTACAACACCCTCAACCACGGGGGAGCCAACCTCGCAGGCCTTCAGGGCATCGGCTTCAGCGCCTACGTCCCCGCCCACCGCCGCCAGGCCATGACGGCCCTCCTCCAGGCGGAAGGCTACCAGGACTTCACGATTCACCCCACAGGCAACCGAGCCTTCACCAGCACAATCATCTACCTGGAGCCCTCTGATCTGCGCCATCAGCGGACTTTTGGCTACGACATGTATAGCGAGGGTCCGAAACGTGCTGCCATGGATCTGGCCGCCACCAACGGCGTGCCCATCATGTCTGGCAAGGTGCGCTTGATCGAGGAACTCCAGTTCGGAACCCAGACGGGAACCCTGATCTATGCCCCCGTCTACCGCGATAACCAGATCATCCTGCCGCAACAGCCCCAGCACTACGAGGCCAGGTTGCTGGGCTGGGTCTATATGCCCATTGAGATCAAGGCGCTGGTGGAGGAATCTCTGAATAACGTTCACAATCCAGATCTGAATGGATCGGCGGTGCTCGTCTACGACGGATCAAGGATCGGACGAGACACCCTGATGTTCGATAATCAACGTCTGCACGGTACGAATCGACTCAGCCATCCTCAATATCAGACCATTGAAGTTGCGGGCCGTAACTGGCTGATCGGCATCCAGCTGAGCCGGGCGCTGATCGGCAGGAATGGCACCAACACAGCTCTGTTCCTACAGGCTCTGGCGGGCTGCCTGGCTTCGGCCGTCGCCGCCATCAGCACGCGCATGCTGGTGCAGAACCATTTGGCCACCCGTTCAGCCCTGGATATGGCGGAGAAAGCCAACAACGAACTGGCTCTGGCCACCGTTGTGTTTGAGTCGTCCTCCCAGGGAATCGTCATCACCAACGAACATGGTGTGCTGATCTCGACCAACCAGAGCTTTGGCCTCATCACTGGCTATGCAGCCAGCGAAGTGTTAGGCCGAACCATGAATCTGCTCAAGTCGGGACGTCACGAGCCTCATTTTTACAGCGCCCTCTGGCGAGATGTGATCGAACGTGGCTCCTGGCAGGGTGAAATCTGGAATCGGCTGCGCAACGGTGAAATTCGTCGCCATGAACTCAGCATCACCACCGTGCGTAACAAGAATCTGCAGACCACTAACTACGTGGGCATGTTGCAAGATGTCAACATTCGTCACCACGCTCAGGAGATGATTCGCCACAAGGCCCTGCATGATCAACTGACGGGATTGCCAAATCGGGAGTTGCTCTTGCAAGCGGCAGACCAGGCTCTGGCGGAAGCGGAACTGCATCCCGATCGTCATGTAGGAATCCTGTTCCTCGACCTCAACGGCTTCAAGCCGATCAACGACATTTATGGCCACGCTGTCGGTGACCAGGTGCTGAGGTTGGTGGCCCAGCGGCTGCGGGGCGCCATTCGCACCAATGAGCTGCTCAGCCGGCTCGGTGGCGATGAATTCGTGGTGCTGGTGCCGAATGCCGCCAGCATCAGCGATCTCTACAACTACGCCGGAAAGCTGTTACAGGTGGTGATCGCCAGCCGCGAAGACGTGATGCAGCCCATCGATCTGGGCGTGAGCATCGGCATCGCCCTCTCGCCGGACCACGGCATCATCGCCGACCAACTGCTCACCGCCGCCGACTACGCGATGTATCGGGCCAAGCGCTCAACCCTGAACCGGATCAAGATCGCCAACGAAGCTGAACGCCAACGGGATGGTTTTGGCCGCATCGACTGGGCCGTGGCCGGCCTCGGAACAGGCCACGCAGCCGGCCGATCTGAGCAGGCCTGAGCCGCTGGCCGAGGAACAACCCGGCACGATCATCCCGGCAGGATCACCCGGTCGATCACGTGCACCACGCCGTTGTCGCACACGATGTCGGCAGTCAGCACCGTGGCGTTCTTGACTTCGAAGGGTTCACTGCGGCGGATCGGAATCGGTGCCCCCTCCAGGCTCGTCCATTCGGCCTGAGCCGTCAGCTCGGCGCGGCTGTGGGCCCCGCTCAGCACGTGGTATTTGAGGATGCGCGCCAGCTGCGGCGGGTTGTCAACCAGGGTCTGCACCGTGCCGGCGGGCAAGGCGGCGAAGGCGTCATCGACTGGAGCGAAGACGGTGAAGGGGCCCGGCCCTTCGAGGGCGGCGGTGAGTCCGGCCACCTCCACGGCAGTGAGCAGGGTGGCAAAACAGCCGGCGGTCCTGGCGGTTTCAAGAATCGTGGCCATGGCAAGGGTGGGGTGATGGGGACAAGCGACAGGACGGTCTCCAGGGCGGGTCGGAGTCGACAGGATTGGGGTCCAACGCAGGCCAGCCGGTCGATCCGCTGCAGCCTCAGCGGTAGTCCTGACTCTGGATGGCGCCGAGTCGAGCTTCAGGCCGCAGAAAGCGATCCAGCTGGGCCTCGAAGAAGCGGCGATTGGCCAGCAGATGCTCGGGGTCCGTGTCGTCGAGGGGATAGAGCAGGGCACAGCGCAGCGCCTGGATCACCGCCGAGGTGACGTTGTACATCGAGCGCTGAAAGGTGACGCCCAGCTGAATCAGCTGATCGTCCTCGCCACGCTTGTGCTGGGCATAGAGCTCCTGCAGATAGGGCGGCAGGAAATGCAGCATATCCTGCATCAGCAGGGTTGGCGGTATACCAGCGGAGCCAACGGGGAAGACATCTGCATAGAGAATGCCATAGTGGAAATCGGCCTGCTCTGTCGGAATCTGACCAGCCTGGGCATTGTAACTCTTGGTACCACGAAAAGGAGAAGTCCGGTAAAATACCGCCTCCACATAGGGCAAAGCGGCTTCATAGAGCCAGGTAAACCCTTCGGACTTGGGAATGACTTCAATGCACTCCTCACCGACATAAACGTGATGGTAGATCGGCCGCCCGGCGACGGCGAAGATGCCGTTCACCAGGAAGTCCATCGCATCGGGCACCCCCTTGAAACCGCCCTCATCAAAAAGATCACTCATCTCGAAGAAAACCGGCGCCATCACCTCCCAGAACAGACCAAGATTGGCGTAGTAACTGAGCTGCTTCACCTGTTCCAGAAACATCTCCGGAAACAGCTTGTACAAACCCAGCATCAGCGGATTGCCCTTGAAGTAAGCCCGGATCGCCCGGTCGGCATTGGCCCGATAAGCCTCGCTGGCCAGGTAGTCATTGAAGCGGCCGCCCAGGTCCTGATGCCAGAGCATCGCCTGCATGCAGGCCTCGGCAAACTCCATGTTGATGCGATCGTGCCAGAGATGATGCAGCAACTTCGGCATCGCCACCGTTTCCCCCTTGGCCATGAACTCCAGCAATTCCGGGTGGGCCTTCTCACCGCCACGCCAGATCGGCAACTGGGACTGTTCACCAGCGTAGGCATTGGGCCGATCGAGATACTCCTGGCTCGGGAAGTACTTGAAAGCCGGCAGCGGATTGAGAAACACCCGTTCGGCGATGTAGAGCAAATCACGCCAGTAAAAATCCATCGGCACGGCATAGGCCTTGTAGATGCCAATGATCTGCATCAGGTTTTCCGGCGTGTCCGGCAGCATCGAACCGCCGGCCTCGAGCCGGTGGACCACCTCCGCCCAGCGATGCTCGGAGGGGGGGATCAGCGGTGCCTGAACGGGAGCTGGAGGGGGGGCAATGGCAGGGCTCATGGGACAGGGGCAGCGGTGGAAGAAAACGACGATCGGGGTTGCGCTCGGACCAACAGGCCAGGGACCAACCGGCCAGGGGCGGCCCCGGGCCCGCCTGGGGCCGCCCGATGGCTCAGCTGGAGGGGACGGCCAACGGGGACGGGATCAGGGCGATGGTCCCGCTCAGGCCCTGAACCGTGCGGGGTGGGGCGGTGGCCACGGTGACCGACGGGGAGACCGCCAGGAACGGCTGGGAACGCAGGGCCATGGCATCGGTTTCGGTGGCGCTCCAGCCGACCAGGGCGTTGGGCCAGAGGCCGAAGCCGATCACCAGCAGGGTGAGGGCCAGGGCCGGCAGCCGCTCAGCCCAGCGGGTGGGCTGCCAGTCGGCCCGGTCGTTATCGAGGCGACCGAAACCCACCCGGTTGAACAGCCGCACCGCATAGACCGCCGTCAGACCCGAAGCCACCAGGCACACCAAGGTGGCGCGGGGGAAGGCGGTCCAGCTGCCTTCAAACACCAGCAACTCCGCCGGGAAGCCCGCCAATCCGGGTATGCCGGCAGCGGCCATCAGCGCCAGCAGCAGCATCGCCGCACTCACCGGCAGGCCCCGCAGCGGATTGAGCAGCCCGGAGAGTTCGGCAATCTCCGTGGTGCCGGTGCGCCGCTCAATCAAACCCACACAGGCGAACAGCAGCGCCACGATCAGGCCATGGGCCAGGATCTGGGCCACCGCTCCCTGCAGCGCCAACGGCGTGGCCGCGGCCAGGGCCAGCACCAGCAAGCCCATGTGGCCCAGGGAGCTGTAGGCCATCAACCGACGCATGTCGCTCTGGGCAATCGCATTGAGGGCGCCATACACCGCACTCACGGCGCCGGCGGCGGCAATCCAGGGCGACCAGGCCGCCCAGGTGTCCGGCAGGAAGCCGACGCCGAAGCGCAGCAGGCCGTAAGCGCCGAGCTTGGACACCGCCCCGCCCAGCAGCATCACCACCGGTGTGGGCGCCTGGCCATAGGTGAGCGGCTGCCAGCCATGCAGCGGCACGATCGGCAATTTGAGGCCGAAGGCCAGCAGCAATAGGGCCAGGATCCAGGCCTGGGCTCGGGGCGCGAGATCGGCCTGGGCGAGTCCGCTGAAGCTGAAGTCGAGGCCGTTGGCGTTGAACCAGCCCAGGGCCAGCACCCCAGCCAGCAGGCTCAGACCCGACACCGCCCCATAGAGCAGGAAACGGATCGCCGCACCGGCCCGCCGCGGCCCGCCCCAGATCGCCACCAGCAGGGTGGTGGGAATCAGCACCAGCTCGAAGGCCAGCACGAACAGCAGGGCATTGCGGGCCAGAAAAGCCCCCACCACGCCGACATTGGTGGCCAACAGCAAGGCATAGAACAGCCGCGGCCGGCTCTGATCAGCCGGAGCCGAGAGCATCGCCATGGTGCTCAGCAGGGCGGTGAGCAGCACCAGCGGCAACGACAGGCCATCAAGGCCGAGATCGAGCTCCAGGCCAAGCTTGGGCAGCCAGGCCAGCTGCAGATCGGCCGGCGGCTGCCGCCAGCAGAGCAGAGCCACCGCCAGCTGACTGGCCGTGGCCAGGGCCGCGAGGCTGCGCACCCGCTGGGGGCTGCCTGCGGGCAGAAACGACAGCGCCAGGCCCGCCAGCAGGGGCAGGGCCAGCAGCAGCAGCAAGGTGTATGGAGTCATCAGCGCAGGGAGCGAAGGATCTCGGTGGGCAAAGGGAAGGGGCCAGCCAGCAGCCAGGCGGCCATCAACAGCACCCCGAGCACGAGGGTGAGGGCATAGGCCTGGGTGCGGCCGGAGGTGGTGAAGCTGAGCCGGCGCGCCCCCGCCAAGGCGGCACCGCCGGCGGCACCGCTGAAGCCATCCACCAGCCGCTGATCCGACCAGGCGCTGATCCGGGCCAGCGTCAGCACCAGGGCCACCACGGTGCGGTGATAGAAGCGCTCGGTCTGCATGTCGTGGGCGAGCCAGTCCTGCAGACCGCCCAGGGCCGAAGGCAGATGGGCCAGGGGATGGGGGCGCAGATAGAAGATCGCCGAGAGGCCGCCACCCACCAGGGTGGAGAGCAGCAGCGGCGCGGCCAGCGGCCCCCAGCCCGGCAGCGGCAGCTGGGGCAGAGCGGCGGCGAAGACGCCATTGCGCACCAGCAGCTGGGGCAGGTGCAGCACCAGCCCCGTGAGCAGCAGGGTGGGCAGCACCATCAGCCACAGCACCTCCGGCGAACGGGCGGTGAACGGGGTGGGCCGACCGGCCCAGATCAGGCCGAAGATGCGGATCAGACCGGCGCTGATCAGCGCATTGGTGAGCAGCACTAGCCCCCCCAGCAGCCAGGGCTGCTGGCTGGCACTGGTGAGCAGCAGCAGCTCCCGCAGGGCGGCGAAGCCACCGAACGGCGGCAGGCCGATCAAACCCACCGCTCCGGCCAGGAAGGCGATACCCATCAACGGCCGCTTGCCCCAGAGCCCGCCCAGCTGGGTCAGATCCTGGGTGACATTGGTGAGCACGATGGCGCCGATCGCCATCAGCATCAACGCCATCGGCAGCGGGTAAACGAGCATTAGGTGATCGGCGACGGCGGTGCCGCCCAGACCCACCGCCACGAACAGCAGGCCCAGCCAGCTGCTGACCAGAAACGAGAGGGCCCGTTTGACATCGATCTGGGCCAGGGCGATCAAGGCCCCCACCACGGCACTGGTGCCGCCTACCACCACCAGCACAGTGGCCACCAACGGGCTGAGCTCAATCAGGGGCTCGAGGCGCAGCAGTACCCAGGCACCACCCACCACCACCACCGAGTTGCGCAACACCGTGGAGGGCAGGGGGCTCTCCATCGCCTCATCGAGCCAGAGGTGCAGCGGGATCTGGGCACACTTGCCCATCGGGCCGGCGATCAAGGCCAGCAGGATCAAGGTGAAGCCGGCGGGGAGGGGCAGCTGGTTGTTGGTTTGATCGGCCGCCCAGGCCTGCAGACCGTGGAAGTTCCAGGTGCCGGTGAGCGGCAGCAGGGCGATCACACCCACCAGCAACACCAGATCGCCGATGCGCTTGGTGAGGAAGGCATCACGGGCGCCCTTCACCACCAGGGGCTGGTTGTACCAGGTGCCCACCACCAGGTAGGTGCCCAGGGTGAGCAGCTCCAGGATCACGTAGCTGAAGAAGATCGAATCGGTGAGCACCAGGGCGCACAGGCCCGCCTCAAAAAAGCTGAGCGAGCCGAAGAACCGCGGCCAGCCCCAATCCATCTCCAGGTAGGCGATCGCATAGATCTGCACCAGCACGTGCAGGCCGGTGATCAGCGTCATCGCAATCAGGGCGGGCTCGGTGATCAGGCCATCGAAACCGATGCGCAGCCCCGCGGTCTGCAGCCAGGTCCAGCCGAAGGTGAGCGGCCGGTAGAGGGCAGCGGAACCGGCCTGGGAGTTGGAATGGAGCGCCAGCAGGGCCAGGGTGCTGTGCAGGAAAGCCAGCGTCACCATCGACAGGTTGAGGTAGCCACAGGGGCGCGGCCCGGTGCGGGAGATCAGCCCCGGCGACCAGAGCAGCGACAGCAACGAAGCCAGCAACGGATAGAGGGGCACCAGCCAGGCCGACTGGGCAAAAAACAGGGTCATGGCGGCAGGGATGGCGCTGAAGCGCGCCTTGGCCGCGAAAACTAAGGACTGAATCAGCCGATTGGGTGCGCAACAGGGCAGGGAAAGCCAATGGGATCCCCAAGAATCCCTTATGCATCAGCACGGCGGGCCCCTGGATGGCAGCAGGCGGGGGGTGGCTGGATTGCCCAAATGGTGTTGGTTGCTGCCAACAGCGGGCCTCAGGCGACTGCAAAACTGGAGCCACCTATGGGGATCCTGATGGGCTGTGCCAAGTGCGGCGGTCGGATGCTCACCAAGGTGGGGCGCAGCAAGCCGATGCTGATCTGCACGGATTGTGGTCACCCGATCAGCGAGGTCGACAATCGCGAGAACCGCAAGCGGCAGCGCAACGGATCGCTGTTCATGCTGGCCCTGGTGGCCGTGGCCATGATGGCCTTCTTTCTCACTCAGATTCGCGAGAGAACCAACAGCGGCAACAACCCGGCCGAACGCATGCACCGGGAAGAAGAGATCTTCGCCCGGTGATCGGCCCGGTTCAGGCGTCGGCGTGGCGGCGGCGACGCCAGAGCCGCACCACCTTCTCCAGCTCGAGATAAAAGAAGAACAGCAGACTCACCCCCACGCAGATCAGCAGGTCGTGGCCGGACAACGGCACGGTGCCGAAGAAGCGGGCCAGAGCCGGCACATACAGCAGCGCCAACTGCAGGGCGGAGGTGAGCAGCACGGCCCAGAGCAGCCAGGGATTGGAGAAGGGCTTCACCTGCACCAGCGGCAGATCGCTGCGGGCCGAGAGGGCATGGCCCATCTGGGCCAGGCAGAGGGTGGTGAACACCATCGTTTTCCAGGGGCCCGCATTGCCGTAGGTGCGATAGGCCCACACCATCAGGCCAATCGTGATCAGACCGAAGACAACACCGACCCGCAGGATGTAGCTGCCGATGCCGCGGGCAAAGATCGACTCCCCCGGGGCCGCCGGCGGCCGGTCCATCAGGCCCGCCTCGCCCGGCTCGAGCGCCAGGGCCAGGGCCGGCACCCCATCGGTGACCAGATTCATCCAGAGAATCTGCAGCGGCGACAGCGGCACCCCCACCAGCCCCACCAGAGGTGCGGCGGCGATCGTCACCAGTTCGCCCACATTGCTGCCGAGGATGTACTTCACGAAGCGGCGGATGTTGGCATACACCAGCCGCCCCTGCTCGACGGCATTGACGATCGTGGCGAAGTTGTCGTCGAGCAGCACCATGTCGGCAGCCTCCTTGCTCACCTCAGTGCCGGTGATGCCCATGGCCACACCGATGTGGGCCTGCTTGAGGGCGGGAGCATCGTTGACGCCATCGCCGGTCATGGCGACGATTTCGCGGCGCCCCTGCAGGGCCTTGACGATGCGCAGCTTCTGCTCGGGTGGCACCCGCGCATA
>CALPNT020000115.1 GCA_943325005.2 Bifidobacterium breve
CACCACCTGGGCCGGTAAGCCGAAGCGTTCCAGGCTGGCGAAGGGCATGGCGGCACTGCTGAAGGCAGCCTCGCTGAGATCGGCCAGCTGATCCACCAGCAGCACCTCCACACCGGCGGCAGCGAGCAGGCGGGCCAGCTCACCACCAGCCGGGCCCGCTCCCACCACCAGCACCTGGACCCGCAGGGTCAGCAATGGATTGGCGACGAACTCAGGCCGCCACAACCTGGCGGGCATCGGGGCTGAAGGCGGCGGCGAAGCGCTTCAAAATTGTTGCCGCCATCTGGGCAGGGGTGAGCCCCAGCTTTTCCTTGCTCTGCTCCGGGCTGGCGTGGTCCACCAGCACATCGCCGATGCCGAGGCGCAGCACCGGCACCAGTACCTCGTGATCGTTGAGGCTTTCCACCACGGCGGCGCCAAAGCCACCAGCCAGGGCCCCTTCCTCCATGGTCACCACCCGACCGATGCGGCGGGCCATCGGCAGAATCAAGAGCTCATCGAGGGGCCGCAGAAAGCGGGCGTTGATCACGGCGGCCCGCACTCCCTGCTCCTGCAACAAGCCCGCGGTGGCCATGGCGGGATACACCATGGAGCCGTAGGCGACGATCAGCAGGTCATCGCCATCGGCCAGCAGCTCACCACGACCGATTTCCAGCGGTTGCCAGCCCTCTTCCATCAGTGGCACCCCCTCGCCTTCGCCGCGGGGAATGCGAATGGCCGTAGGGCCGTCGTGGGCGATCGAGGTCACAAGCATGCGCTGCAACTCCGCCTCATCCTTGGGGGCCATCACCGTGAAGTTGGGCACGGCCCGTAGGTAACTGATGTCGTATTGACCCTGATGGGTGGGGCCATCGGCACCGACGATGCCGGCACGGTCCAGCACGAAGGTGACAGGCAGCTTCTGGATGCCAACGTCATGGATCAGTTGGTCGTAGGCGCGCTGCAGGAAGGTGCTGTAGATCGCCACGACGGGACGCAGACCGTCGCAGGCCATGCCGGCGGCCATGGTGACCGCATGCTGCTCGGCGATGCCGACGTCGAAGTACTGGCCAGGCAGCGCCTTCTCCAGCAGATCGAGGCCGGTGCCGGTGGCCATCGCTGCGGTGATCCCCACCACCCGGGGATCCTGTTCACAGATGCGCACCAAGGTCTGACCAAAGACCTTGCTCCAGCTGGGCGGCTTCGGCTTGCTGGAGGGATAGGCCTTGCCACTGGCAAGATCGAAAGCGGACTGGGCGTGGTAGCCCACCTGATCGGCTTCGGCAAAGGCATAGCCCTTCCCCTTGGTGGTGGCCACGTGCACCAGCACCGGACCCTCTTCCTGATGGGCGGCCTGGAAGGTGCGGATCATCTCGGCCATGTCATGGCCATCAATCGGCCCCATGTAGGTGAAGCCGAGCTCCTCAAACACAGCCCCCACCTTGGGCACGGCCAGACGACGCATGCTCTCCTTGAGGTTCTTGAGCTCCGGCGGCAGCTCACCGTGCATGAACGGCAGGTGCTTGATCGCCTCTTCGGCGTTGCCGGAGAAGAACTTCACCGGCTTGCTCAGGCGCATCCGGTTGAGGTGGGTGGAGAGCGCTCCCACCGGGGCTGAGATCGACATGTCGTTGTCGTTGAGCACCACCAGCAGCCGCGTTTTGGGCAGGTGGCCGGCATGGTTGATCGCTTCCAGTGCCATGCCGCCGGTGAGGGCGCCGTCGCCGATCACGGCGACGCATTTGAAGTCTTCACCGCGCTGATCTCGGGCCAGGGCCATGCCCAGGGCCGCCGAGATCGAGGTGGAGGCATGGCCGGCACCGAAGTGGTCGAAGCGGCTTTCACTGCGCTTGAGATAACCAGCCACACCACCCTGCTGGCGCAAGGTGTGAAAGCCCTGCCAGCGACCGGTGAGCAGCTTGTGAGGATAGGCCTGGTGACCGACGTCCCACACCACCCGATCGCGGTCAAGATCGAGAGTTTGGTAAAGAGCCAGGGTGAGTTCCACCACCCCGAGGCCGGGACCGAGATGGCCGCCGCTGGTGGAAACCACTTCCAGATGCTTGTGCCGGATCTGGCGAGCAACGGCTTCCAGTTCAGCGATGCTGAGGCCATGCAGTTGGTTGGGATGGCTCAGCTCACTTGGATGCATACCCGCTCGACGACCGTGAAGGGCAATCTACGGCTTGCCCTCTGGCAACCGGCGACATCGAGGTCCGTTGGGCTGGCTGATTGCCAGACTCGCTGAATGAAGGAATCGATCGCCAATCCGTTCGGTCCGGCGGGATACCCGCAGGCCAGCCCCTATCTGCAACGGATCCTGCGCGCCCGCGTCTACGACGTGGCGATCGAGTCACCCCTGGATCCGGCCCCCAACCTCTCGCGACGCCTGGGCAATCAGGTGCTGCTCAAACGGGAAGACCTGCAGCCGGTGTTCAGCTTCAAGCTGCGCGGCGCCTACAACCGCATGGTGGGCCTCTCGGCTGCAGAGCTGGCGCGCGGTGTGATCGCCGCCAGCGCCGGCAACCATGCCCAAGGCGTGGCCCTAGCGGCCCAGCGGCTGGGCTGCACGGCCGTGATCGTGATGCCCGTCACCACTCCCGAGATGAAGGTGCGCTCGGTGGCGGCACGGGGCGCGGAGGTGTTGCTGCACGGCGACACCTACGACGAGGCCTACGAGCGAGCTCGCCAGCTGGAGCAGGAACGGGGGCTCACCTTCATCCACCCCTTCGACGACCCGGACGTGATCGCCGGCCAGGGCACGATCGCCCTGGAAATCCTGCGCCAATGCTCCCAGCCGCCGGATGCGATCTATGTAGCCGTGGGCGGCGGCGGCCTGATCGCCGGCATCGCCGCCTACGTCAAGAGTCTCTGGCCGCTGGTGGAGGTGATCGGCGTTGAGCCGATCGATGCCGATGCCATGACCCGCTCCCTGGCCAGCGGCAAGCGGGTGAGGCTGGACCAGGTGGGTCTGTTCGCCGATGGGGTGGCCGTGCGCCAGGTGGGGGAACTCACCTTCGCCCTGGCCCAGCAGTATGTCGACTCAATGGTGACCGTGGACACCGACGAGATCTGTGCCGCCATCAAGGACGTGTTCGAGGACACGCGTTCGATCCTGGAGCCGGCCGGGGCCCTGGCGATCGCCGGCATGAAAAAGGATGTGCAGCAACGCCAGCTGCAGGGCCGCACGCTGGTGGCGGTGGCCTGTGGCGCCAACATGAACTTCGACCGGCTGCTGTTCGTGGCCGAACGGGCCGAACTGGGGGAACAGCGTGAGGCGCTGCTGGCCGTGGAGATCCCGGAGCAACCTGGCAGCCTGCGCCGCTTCTGTGGCCTGCTGGGCCAGCGCAGCCTCACCGAGTTCAGCTACCGGCTATCCGACCCGAAGCTGGCCCACCTCTTTGTAGGAGTGCAGGTGAGCGGGCCGGCCGATACGGCCGAACTGCGCCGTGATCTGGAAAGCCAGGGCTTCCCCTGCCTCGACCTCTCAGGCAACGAGCTGGCCAAGCTGCATCTCTGCCACATGGTGGGCGGCCGGCTGCCGGCCAGCGCCGGCTGTGCCAGGGAACAGGGGGAAGAGCTGCTGTATCGCTTTGAATTCCCAGAGCGCCCCGGGGCGCTGATGGCCTTCGTCAGCTCCCTGCATCCCAGCTGGAACATCAGCATTTTTCACTACCGCAACCATGGCGCCGATGTCGGCCGGATCGTGGTGGGGGTTCAGGTGCCGGTGCCGGAGTTGGCGGAGTGGCAGGCCTTTCTGATCGAACTGCCTTACCAGCACTGGGAGGAAACCGACAACCCCGCCTACCGCCTGTTCCTTGGGGAGGGGCGCCAGAGCTTGCCCACCATGGTGGGCCCCTGAGGGGCGCGATACCGTTTCCCCAGTGCGTGCAGGAGCTTCGCCATGCCCAGCACCCCCGATTCAAGCCCCACGAGCCGCGAACCTGCGGTTTCGGGATTATCAACCGAGCCGGCCTTGGCCCAGAACGCTGAACCTGGCGATAGCCTCGCCAGAACCGCCAGCCAGCGGATCCAGTTCTTCGGGGATCGCAGCGTCCCCGATCGCTTGTCAATCCACGACCCGGCTATCGAGGCTGCACCCGGCAACGCTCGACCCTTGGTGATCGGCGTCACTGCCAACCAAACCGCAGAGCTGGAGCAAACGGCGGCAGCGCCTGAACGGCGGGATCCCCCGCCGGCAACCAATCAGGACCAGCCCCCCGCAGCCCAGGCCCGACCAACCGGCAAAGGCGCGCGTGGTCCGGCCAGGGCCCGGCTGCACCAAACCACACCGGCGGCGCTCAGCCTGGAGAGCATCGCTTCAGATCCAGCCAAAGCCCCAACCACTACCGAGTCGACCCCGGCCGAATCGGCCCCGGTTGAGCCGGTCACGGTTGAGCCGGCCCCGGCCAAGCCGGTCTTGAGCGCGTCTGTGCCGGCCGTGTTGGGAGCCGCAGCCCGGGCCTCCACGGCTGCCCTCAGCAGCCTGTCGCTGCCGGCCCGACTGGAGGCGATCCTCTATCTCAAGGGCCGGCCCCTGGGCCTGGCCGAGTTGGCCGAGATCGCCGACATCGACCGTGATCAGGCCGAACTGGCCCTCATCACCTTGATGACCGATTACGCCCATCGCGATACGGCACTGGAAATCCGTCAGGAGGGCCAGCGCTACAGCCTGCAATTGCGCGAGAGCCTCGGTGATCTCGTTCAGAGCCTGCTGCCGGTGGATCTCTCCACTGCCACCCTGCGAACCCTGGCCACGATTGCGCTCAAAAAACGGATCCTGCAATCGGAGCTGGTGGATCTGCGCGGCTCCGGTGCCTACGACCACATCAAGGAATTGCTGGCGCAGGAGTTCATCGAACGCCGTCGCCAGAGCGAGGGCCGCTCCTACTGGCTGAGTCTCAGCGAGAAATTCCACCGCACCTTCGCCGTCAGCGCCGAGGAGCTCAGCCAGCCGCGGCGCCAGGCGGCCTGAACAGCGCGGCCGGGACTGCATAGAGTCAGTGGGTGTTCTTCGGCTTCCCTCCACCCAGGAGGCTCCCCACCTGCAGCCCGCCCATGAGTGTTCTGATCTTTCTGCTCCAGGTGCTTGCCCAGACCCTGAGCATCTACCTGCTGGTCCTGCTGGTGCGGGTGCTGCTGAGCTGGTTCCCCAATCTGGACTGGAGCAATCCGCTGCTCGCCGGCGTCAGCGCCATCACCGACCCCTATCTCAATGCCTTCCGCGGCTTGATCCCACCGATCGGTGGGATCGATCTGTCGGCGCTGCTGGCCTTCCTGGCCCTGCAACTGGCCCAGAGCCTGCTCAATGGCGCCACCATGACTCTGGCCAGCTCGGCGTACTGAGCACAGCAGGCCTGCTGTGCAGCCCAGGCCGCTGAGCTGCTCAGTCGCTTGGGTTGACCCCTCGTTACTGAAACGCGAGCTGCTGCTCGAGCGGCAGCCGCTCCTCGCCATCGGCCACCCGGGTGCGCACCGGTGCCGAAAAGCCCCGCGCCTTGGCATTGCTCACGCTGAATGGCCCGGGGGTGCCCGCCGGCACCGCCAGCCGCAGGGCGAAGTTGGAACGACCCGGCGGCACATCGCCAATCGAGCCAACCCGGGTGCGGTTCGGCAGCACCGGTTCACCGCTGGCATCGAGAATCTGGGCAAAGACATCGGTATCGATCACCGCCCGCTTGCCGGCATTCAGCACCACACCGCGCAGCGCATAGCAACTGGCCCCCGCTGGACGGTCCAGATCCGGCTGGCTGCCCACATCGTCGGCCGGACAGCGCTCCAATCGCACCTCGCTGACCTGGAGATCGGCCGCCAGGGCCGGTGCCGCATGCAGCAGCAGCAAGCAGCCCAGGGCAAGGGTCAGCACCAAATGGCGAAAACCAGCCCTGTTCAGGCGCGCAGCTCCCGGGCCTTCAGCGGTGAACACCAGGAAGGGAAACTGAAGCCGCTGGCGCCAGCGGCGCTGATGCCAGCGACGCAGCCGCCCCAGGCTCTGGCGCCGTGGGCTCTGACCGAGACCGGAGCCTGCGGACTGATCGCACTTGAACATCAACGGCGATCTCCACTGCCTCCGATGACGTTACGGTCCGCCCGGCTGGCCAACTTGGCCAAATTGGCCGCGGCGATGTCCTCCAGATCGAGGTTCAGCTCGCTGGCGAGCTGGGCGACGTACCAGAGCACATCCCCCAGCTCGAGCCGCAGGTCGTCACGGATCTGGGCATCGAAGACGCCGCCGCGATCGCGCAGCACTTTCTTGATCTTGTCGGCCACTTCCCCGGCTTCACCGCACAGGCCCAGGGTTGGATAAATCGGATTGTTACCCACCTGCGGATACAGGGCTGTTTGACGGGATCGCTCCTGATAAGTGCGGAGTTCCATGACAAGCCGGATCGGGTCGTGGCCGGATGGTAGTTTCCCGCTTGCGTCTCTATGCCTGAGGGCCGACACGATCCATGCGTCGCACCAAGATCGTGGCCACCATCGGCCCTGCCACCGAATCACCAGAAGTGCTGCGTCGCCTGATCGAGGCCGGTGCCACCACCTTTCGGCTCAACTTCTCCCACGGCGACCACAGCGAGCATGCCGCCCGGATTGTGACCATCCGCCAGGTGGCCAGCGAGCTGGGGGTGAACATCGGCATCCTCCAGGATCTGCAAGGCCCCAAGATCCGGCTGGGTCGGTTTGCCGGCGGGCCGATCACCCTGGCCAACGGTGACAGCTTCACGCTCACGTCGCGGGATGTGAGCTGCAACCAGGAGATCGCCCGGGTCACCTACGAAGGCCTGGCCGATGAAGTCACCGCCGGCAGCCGGATTCTGCTCGACGACGGACGGGTCGAGATGGTGGTCAAACAGGTGGACAAGCCCCAGCAGACTCTGCACTGTGAAGTGACGGTCGGCGGCGTTCTCTCCAACAACAAGGGAGTCAACTTCCCGGACGTGCAGCTCTCGATCCGCGCCCTCACCGACAAGGACCGCATCGATCTGGAGTTCGGCCTCGCCCAGGGCGTGGATTGGGTGGCCCTCAGCTTTGTGCGCAATCCCTCCGACATGCAGGAGATCCGCGAGCTGATCCGCTCCCATGGCCACACCACACCGGTGGTGGCCAAGATTGAAAAGTTCGAAGCGATCGACTCGATCGACGCCATCCTGCCGCTCTGCGATGGCGTCATGGTGGCTCGCGGCGACCTCGGCGTGGAGATGCCGGCCGAAGAGGTGCCGCTATTGCAGAAGGAGCTGATCCGCAAGGCCAACAGCCTCGGCATTCCGATCATCACCGCCACCCAGATGCTCGATTCGATGGCCTCCTGCCCGAGGCCCACCCGGGCTGAGGTGAGCGATGTGGCCAACGCCATCCTCGATGGAACTGATGCCGTGATGCTTTCGAACGAAACCGCCGTCGGCGATTTTCCGGTGGAAGCCGTCGCCACCATGGCCCAGATCGCCCGGCGGATCGAGCGCGATTACCCGCAGCGGGTGCTCGACAGCCACATGGCCACCACCATCCCCAATGCCATCTGCCAGGCGGTGAGCAGCATTGCCCGCCAACTCGATGCGGCGGCGATTCTGCCACTCACCAAAAGCGGCTCCACTGCGCGCAATGTGAGCAAGTTCAGGCCCAGCACCCCGATCCTGGCCATCACCAGCGACGTCGGCGTCGCTCGTCAGCTGCAGCTGGTCTGGGGCGTCACCCCGCTGCTGATCGCCGAGCAGATCAACTCCGGCAGCACCTTCAATGTGGCCATGGGTGTGGCCCAGGAGAAAGGGTGGCTCCAGGAGGGCGATCTGGTGGTGCAAACCCAGGGCACCCTCGAGGGCGTCAGTGGCTCCACCGACCTGGTGCGGGTCGGCCTGGTGTCTGCGGTGCTGGGTCGCGGGGTCGGTGTGGGCAAGGGTTCGATCAACGGCCGCGTTCGCGTTGCTGGCAGCCCGGAGGAAGCGGATGCCCTCCAGGAAGGTGAGATCCTCGTGGTGCGCGAAACCAGCGAGGCCTACCGGGCAGCGATCAGCCGCAGCAGCGGCGTGATCAGCGAAGTGGGCGGCAGCGACAGTCACGCGGCCGTGCTGGCCCTTGCCCTGGGGATTCCGGCGATTGTGGGTGTGGCCGATGCCACCTCAACCCTGCGCCAGGGGGAAATCGTCACCCTGGCCGTGCAGGACGGTGTGATTCATCGCGGCGCCCTCAGCCCGATCGAGATGGGCACGACACCCGCCTTCTAGCCGCCCAGGCCAGCCAGCTGCGGGCAGGTTGGATCACCAGCACGCCAGACTTCCCGTTCGTCCAGGCAGCTCGTTCGATGGCCCATCAACTGCCGCTGCGGGAAACCGTGGGCATGGCCCTCAGCACCCTCCAGGCCAATCGGCTGCGCAGCCTGCTGACGATGCTGGGCATCGTGATTGGCAATGCCTCCGTGATCACTCTGGTAGGGGTGGGACAGGGCGCCCAGAACCTGGCGGCCGGTCAGCTGAGCACCCTGGGCGCCAACGTGCTGTTCATCGTGCCCGGCCGCAACGACACCCGCCGCCAGGGCATTGATACCCCCAAAACCCTGGTGCTCGAAGATGCCGAGGCCATCGCCGAACAGGTGCCCAGCGTCACCCGCGTCGTGCCCCAGATCACCCTCAGTGACGTGGTTCAAGCCGGCTCGCTGGCCGCCACATCGACGATCTCCGGTGTCACCCCCGACTTTTTGCCGGTGCGCAATTTCGAGGTGGCCCAGGGCCGTTTTCTCAGCGATGCCGATGTCAAAGGGGCGCGCAGCGTGGCGGTGATCGGCCCCGATCTGCGCGACAAGCTGATGCCGACCGGTGATGCGATCGGCCGCCAGCTGCGCATCCGCGACCAATCGTTCGAAGTGATCGGCGTGCTGGCCCCCAAAGGGGCGGTGTTCGGCGCCAACCAGGATGAAGTGGCCTACATCCCGCTCAGCACGATGGTGAGTCGGCTCAGTGGCCGTGATCCCACCTATGGCGTCACGCTCAGCTTCATCAGCATCGAGGCCAGGAACGAGCAGAGCACCGGCGCCGCCAGCTTTCAGATCACCAACCTGCTGCGCCAGCGCCATCGGATCCTGCGCGATGACGACTTCTCGGTGCGCTCTCAGAAAGATGCCCAGACCATCGTCGGCACCATCACCGGTGGACTGACCCTGATGCTGGGCGCGATCGGCACGATCTCGCTGTTGGTCGGTGGGATCGGCATCATGAACATCATGTTGGTGTCCGTGAGTGAGCGGACCGAGGAAATCGGGCTGCGCAAAGCCCTGGGAGCGCGCAGCGGCGATGTGTTGCTGCAATTCCTGGTCGAATCGCTCGTGCTGGCCAGCCTGGGTGGGGTGATCGGCAGCAGCGTGGGCATCGGAGCCGTTGCCCTGGTGGCGGCCTTCACCCCATTACCCGCCAGCATCGCCGCTGGCACCGTGCTTGGCACCGTGCTGCTCTCAGGCTCAATCGGCCTGTTCTTCGGCG
>CALPNT020000116.1 GCA_943325005.2 Bifidobacterium breve
AAATACTTCGCCAACCCCGCTCCCTGGTTCACCAGCTGGCTGGAGCAAGAATTGCCTGGGGTGCTCAGCAAGGAGCAGCTGGAGGTGGGCGGCCTGACCATCCGCAGCGGCCTGAACAAAGACTGGCAGGCCCAGGCCCAGGCAACGATCAACAGCCGTGCCGGCAGCATGCAGGGGGCGCTGGTGGCGATGGAGCCGGGCACCGGCCTGGTGCGCGCCATGGTAGGCGGCAAGGATTGGAACAAGAGCCAGTTCAACCGCGCCACCCAGGCCCTGCGCTCCCCAGGCTCCACTTTCAAATTGTTCACCTACTCAGCCGCGATCAAGTACGGCATGCGCCCCGAGGACACGATCTCGGCGCGGGAACGCTGTTATCAGGAAGGCTGGCCGCCGAAACGCTTCTGCATTCCCGGCACGGCCGGCAGTATCACCCTCCTCCAGGCGATCACCGGCTCGATCAACCCCGCCGCCGTGGCAACCGCCGAGAAAGTGGGCTTCTCCCGTGTCATCAGCGTGGCCCGCGATCTCGGCATTACGGGTGAGATCGGCAACTACCCGTCCATGGTGCTGGGGTCCAATGAAAAAACGATGCTGGAGATGGTGGCCGCCTATGCCGCCGTCAACAACCGCGGCGTCTGGGTCAAACCGATGCCATTTGAGGAGATCTACGGCCCCGATGGCGAGCTGCTGTGGAGTCGCCGCGTCGATGGCCCGAAGGCGAAGCGGGCCCTCAGCAGCGATGTCGCCGACGCCGTGATGTGGATGCTGCAGAACGTGGTGCGCCATGGCACCGGCTATGCGGCCGCGCTGCCGGGTCGGCCGGTGGCAGGGAAAACCGGCACGGCCGAAGGCGCCCGCGACCTCTGGTTCATCGGCTCGATACCCCAGCTCACCACGGCCGTCTGGCTCGGCTACGACGAAAACTTCAAGACCGGCAGCAGCAGTGCCCAGGCGGCCGCAACCTGGTCGAGCTTCATGGCCGAGATCACGAAGGGCATGCCGGTGCAGCCGTTCCCTCCCAAGCCCACCCTGACGGGCAGCTTCATTCCCTACATCCCACCGAAGCACAAGCCAAAGCCGCCCCGGGGGCAAGCCCTGCGCCAGGAGAGCTGGGAGACACCGCTGACACGAGAGGCTGGCCAAAACCGCTTGGAGCCACCGCCCGAACGCAACGAGAGCAGCACGGAGCTGCCTCAGCGGGAACCCAGCAGCTGGCAACCTCCCGCCGCCCCGGTCCCCAACAGCGCACCGGCTGAGCCCTCCCTGGCCCCACGCCCGGCCGAACAGCCCTCGGCGGCCACACCCTCCGCACCACCGCCAGATCCGCTCAGCCCGCCGCCGCCGGTGATCGCGCCGCCGCCTGTTCCCTGAACGTCTCGTGCTGAGACAAGGGCTCTTGATATTCCAGAACGGCGGCAAAGAAGCCATCTCCTGAACAGGATCCATCCAGCTCCTGGGCGGGCCACCACTGCTGCTGGAGCACCAGTCGCAGCCTGGGCTGGTGCTCCAGCAGCAGTGCCGAGATCAGCTCAGCGTTCTCCCTGGGATGCACCGTGCAGGTGGCGTACACCAGCCGTCCGGCGGGGGCCAGCAACGGCAACAGTCCGTCCAACAGCTGGCGCTGCAGCACCACCAGGGTATCGATCGCCTCGCTCTGCATCCGCCAGCGGGCATCGGCATGGCGATTGAGGGTGCCAAGCCCGGAACAGGGCGCATCAAGCAGGATCCGGTCAAACGAACCGAGCCACTGCGGCCGCAGCGTGGCCAGATCAGCGGCATCGGCGCTCAGCTGCTGAATCGAAGTCAGCCCAAGGCGCTCGGCGTTGAGCCCCACCCGCCGCAGCCTCGCCTCGGAACGATCCACCGCCCAGATCTCACCTTGATCATCCAGCCACTCGGCGATCTGGGTGCACTTGCCCCCCGGCGCCGCGCAGGCATCCAGCACTCGCTGCCCCGGCCTCAGATCCAGCAGCGGCACGATGCGCTGGGCGCTGCGGTCCTGAACAGACCAGAGGCCCTCCCCATAGCCCGGCAGAGCGCGCAGGTCGCCGGAGCGATCCAGCAGGGTGAGGCCGTCCTCCGATTGCGGGAGTGGCTGGGTACGAATGCCGGCAGCAGCGAAGGCTGCCGCCAGGCTCTGGCGATCGCTGCGCAGCCGATTGACCCGCAGATCCACAGGCGGTGAAGCGTTGCAGGTCCGGGCGAAGGCCTCGGCCCGATCGGCGCTGAGCCAGCGCTGCAGGTCGGCGGCCAACCACTCGGGTAACGAATGGCGCAGGCCGAAATCCTCACGCGGATCGTCGCCCAACGGCAAACCCAGCCAGGGCGCCACGGCCAGCCCGGCGGTATGGACCGTGACAGGGGCGCCAACGGCGGCGTCAACAGGGGAATCAGTCAGAGGCCCGGCCGTGGCCCCAGCACCGGCCAGCTCACGGCGACGCAGCACGGAACGCAACAGCCCATTGGCCACCGGTGCCAGGCGCCCCAGCCCCCCCTGCTTGGCCAGATCGACCGTGGTACTGACGGCGGCGGAAGCCGGGACCCGGGCCGTGAACAGGAGCTGATACAGCCCGACATGCAGCAGCCAGCGCAGCCTGGGGGGCTGCTGCTCGGCCCGCACGCGTCCGTGGGCATCGATCCAGGCATCGAGCAGGCGACGCTGGCGAATGGCGCCGTAGGCCAGTTCAGTGGCCAGAGCCCGATCGGCACCGCTGAGGGACTGTCGATTGAGTTCCCGCTCCAGGGCGGCATCGGCGTAGGCACCGGCCGCCACCGCCAGCAGCACCTTCCAGGCCACCTCCCGTGCCGGCAGGCCGTTGGTTCGCACGGGGTCAGGCAAAGGGGGAATCCAACGGTGGGACAGGTTCGCTGTGAGCCAGCTCCAGATGTACTGGAGCACCGGGCCGCCAGCGATAGCGCGCCAGGGACAAGCGCCCCTGGCCATCCACCGCAATCCCCTCATCGATCAGCAGCTGCCGCTGGATCCAGTCACTGCCTTCACGTCCAGGGCTCAGCGAGATCCGCCCAGCGGCATTCACCACGCGATGCCAAGGCAACTCCGAGGGCAGCGGCAAGCGCCGCAGGGCCCAGCCCACCTGGCGGGCGCAGCCCCAGGCGCCGATCAGCTCAGCGATCTGCCCGTAGGTGGCGAGCTGGGCAAAGGGAATGCGAGCCACCATGGCGTAGACCTGGCCATCAAAGCTGGGCAGCAGCTGGGTCATGGGGAGGCGGGGCCGGGTTCTTGTCAGGCTGGGGCACGATCCTGGCTGAACTCCAGCCGGATCCCACACTCCAGAACCACACCCGAGCCACCACCACCGATGCCCCTGCTGCCCCGCCGTTTTGAGCGCCTCAAGGCCGTGCTCAATCGCCGCATGGGGGATCTCACCGTGCTGCTGGAGCACGTGGACAAACCCCACAACCTCTCGGCCATCCTGCGCAGCTGCGATGCCGTGGGGGTGATGGAGGCCCATGTGGTGAGCCTGCCCGGCCGCCCTCGCACCCTCAACGACACCGCCAAGGGCAGCCAGAAGTGGGTGGAGCTGCTGGCCCATGCCGATGGCGCCACCGCCCTGGCCCATCTCAAGGAACGAGGTCTGCGCATCTTCGGCACCCAGCTGGGCGTGGCGGCACGGGACTACCGCGCCTGCGATTACACCGGCCCCTGCGCCTTCGTGCTGGGAGCCGAGAAGTGGGGACTGAGTGAAGCGACCATCCAGCTGGTGGATCAAGCGATCTTCATCCCGATGCAAGGGATGGTGCAGTCATTGAATGTGTCGGTGGCGGCGGCCACCCTGCTGTTCGAAGCCCTGCGCCAGCGCCAGCAGGCCGGCCTGGTGCCCAGCCGGGGTGAAGGCATCGAACCCCTGCGCTATCAACGCATCCTGTTCGAATGGGCCTACCCGGAGGTGGCCCGCTGGTGTCGTCAGCAAGGGCGCCCTTACCCCGAGCTCAACGGCGAAGGCACGATCCTTGAGGAGCTGCCAAGGACGCAGAGGCTGCGCTGTTGAGCGGCCACTGGTCGTCGTGCGCAGCGTCAGGCCAAGGCCCCGAGCGGCCGGGGGGCTGAGTCAACGAGCCGAAGATCCGGCGGGGGCGGAACAGCAGATTCGACACCAGCCCCGGGCTCATGATTCCAGGCTGCTGCTGCCCTGACGCTCGCACTGAAGGGCGCTGGGCAGCCAGAGAGCCAAGCCCAGCAGGGCAAGCTCAAGCACCAGGGGTCGGCCAGCCACCACCACCACAACCAGGATCAGCACGGCCAGGAACTTGGTGAACAGACCGATCACGTCGTCGCGATGGGACCGTCCCCGCAACCACAGCAGCAGCGCCAGGGCAAGAAAAAGCAGAACCGACCACCAGGGCATGACGGGCTAAGAGCCAAAGCGTGAACAGAGGCCAAGCCTAATGAAACCTGCACTCCTCGCCCCGCACTGGCGACCGGATCAAGAGCAACGGATTCAGCTGCTGCGCTCAGGTTGGCCCGAAAGCCAGCTCTCCAGGCCCTCACCAAGGAACGAGAGCCCCAGCACCAACACGAACATGGCCAGGCCGGGATAAAGCGCCGTCCACCAGATGCCCGTCGGCACAGCTGTCAGGGCCTGCTGCAGATCACCACCCCATTCAGGAATCGTTTCCGGCAGCCCCAGCCCCAGAAAACCAAGGCCGCCCAGTACCAGCACAGCATCAGCAGCATTGAGGGTCAGCAACACCGGCACCGAGGTGATCACGTTGCGCAGCAGGTAACGGCGCAGGATCCAGAGGGGACCGGCACCAAGCGACCGGGCTGCCTCCACGAACAGTTCCGCCTTCACCTGGGCCGTCTGGTTGCGAACCACGCGGAAATACTGGGGCACATACACCACACAAAGGGCCGCGGCGGCATTCGGCAGCCCCCGACCGAGCAGAAAGGCCAGCACCACGGACAGCAACAGCACCGGCAAGGTGTAGAGGGTGTCCATCAGCAGCACGAGGGTGCGATCCACGCCGCCGCCGAGATATCCACTCACCATGCCCAGGGGTACACCAACCAGCAGGGCCAGCACCAGGGCAATCAGCACCACCTGCAGGGCCACACCACTGCCTGCCAGGGTTCGAACGCAGACATCACGACCGAGCCGATCGGTGCCGCACCAATGGAGCAGCGAAGGCGATGCATAAATAGGATTATCCAGTCCGGTGTTCGGATCGCTGAGCACGCCGAGATGAATCAACAGGGGTGTCAACAGAGCCATGGCGGCATAGATCAGCACGATGGCCATACCCCAAAGGGCCATGCGGCCCGAGAGAGTGGTGGAGGACCAACGTGGGAACAACAGCAACGGACGACAGCGGTTGGCCCATTCAAACCCGCTCTGGCCACGGTCCAGATGGGGCACCTAGGCTGAAAGGAGGCAATTCCATCCAGCCACAGCCGTCCCGGGCCCCAAGCTGTCAGACCCCATGAGCTCCTACCGACTCCTGATCGTTGATGACGACCCGGAACTGCGCAACTTCCTGGTCACCGAGCTCTCAGTGGAGGGCTACAGCTGCCATGAAGCAGCCACTGGCCAGCAGGCTCTCAGCCAGATTCGTGCTGAACCCTGGGATCTGATTCTGCTCGACTGGACCCTGCCGGATTTCAATGGGGTGGAGGTGTGCCGGCGCATGCGCCAAGGTGGAATCAGCACGCCTGTGCTGATGATCACGGCCCGGGATGAGGTGCGTGAGCGCGTCGAGGCCCTCGACTCCGGCGCTGACGACTACCTCACCAAGCCTTTCTCCATCGAAGAGCTGCTGGCCCGGGTCAGGGCACGGCTGCGGCGCACGGGGCTGAACGAACCGGAAGACGGCATCCTGCGAGTGGGAGATCTGGCCATGAACCCCGCCAGCCGCGAAGTCAGCAGGGGGGGGCAAGCCATCCACCTCACCGCCAGAGAGTTCGACCTGCTCCAGCATCTGACCCGCCAGCCCAACCAGGTGCACGAGCGACGCAGCATCCTCGATGCCCTCTGGGGCGAAAACTGGATGGGTGACGACAACCTGCTGGACGTCTATGTGCGGTATCTACGCAAAAAGCTTGAGCCAGCCGGCCAGCCCACCTTGATTCAGACCGTGCGTGGGGTTGGGTTCATGGTCAAGGAAGGGCCTCCCCGCTGAGCGTGTCAGCAGCCAACACCGGATCATCAGGACTTTCCGTGCCTTCAAATAGCGGCAGATGCAACTGGAAATCGGCTCCACCGCCCGGAGCCTCCGTCACGAGCACAATGCCGCCCATCGCCTCCATCAACAACTGAACCACCGCCAGGCCGATCCCGCTCCCCCGCGTATTGACCGCGGCCTGGCCGCGTACGAACCGACCGAAAATCCCCTCGCGCTCCGCGGGTGCCACCCCCGGACCACGATCAACCACGTGCAGCACCAGCGATACCGCCGTGGCTTCCGCCAATAACCTCACCGGGGTCGGGGCCAATGAATAGCGCAAGGCATTGTCGATCAGCACCACCAGGCACTGGGCCAACCGTTCCGGATCCCCGGCGGCCAGGGGCAAGGTTCCCTCATCCTGAGGCGCCTGCAGCCGTAGCCGTCCATCCGCACCACCGGCCAGACGCTCAAACGCTTCCAACAGGATGTCCTCCACATCGATCGGCTGGCGCCTCAGCTCCAGACGCCCCGCATCCTTGCGGGCCAGATCGAGCATGTCGCTCACCATCGCCCCCATGCGGCGGGCCTCGGCGCTGATCAGCGCCAAGGAGGGCCCGAGCGCGGCGGCGGCAGGCTGACGCTGCAGACTCTGGGCATGGCCGGAAATCAGCGTGATCGGCGTGCGCAACTCATGGGCCACACCATCGACAAAAGTGCGCTGCCGCTCCCAGGAGGAAGCCAGCCGCTCCTGCATGGCATTGAAGGTGGCGGCGATCGGCTGTAATTCCTGCGGCTGACTGGCCACATCAAGGGGCGGAGGCGGCGAAGAGAGTGAGCGGTAGGAGGAAATCTGCTGACTCAAGGCCTCCAGGGGCTGAAGCAGTCCGTAGGTCATCACCGGCCGCAGCAGGAGCCCCGTCAACAAGGCCGAGGCCCCAGCAGCAGCAGCCAGCAGCTGCAAAGACAGATTCTGCTGGGCAATCGAGTCGGTCACGTCCTGGCGCAGCATCAGGGAGCGCACCTGGCCATCGCGCAGCATCAGCGGGCTGGCACTTTCGAGAATCACGCCATCGGCACGCCACTGCAGCCGAGGCTCAAACTCCGATCCGGTGGGCAACAGCTTCACCGCCAGACCGGGCATCAACATCGGTGCCACAACAGGCGTGAACTGATCCGGGCTGCGTACGCGCTGGATCAGGGCCGTGCTGATCCGATCGATCAGCTGCTGGTGCGCCTGACGTCGCTCCATGCGATTGAGACTCAGGGTGAGCACCACCAGCACGGTGTAGCCGGCCAGAACAGCGATGATCGTCGTGGATTGCAACCACAGGCGCAGCGACGCGGCAGGCCGCGCCGGCAGCAGCAGGTCGATCGACGGCAAACCGATTCTCACGTCTCCGTTGCGCTCCTTGCGCAGAAGCTGCTTAAAGGATTGTTGGTGAATTCTAGGCCCATTTCCCATGAGCAAACGAATAGCAGAAACACTTGCAGCATCTCGAAGCTTATTGCAGTATTTTTTATCCAAAATGCCAACGACTCCGCCCCAGCCGAGACCTCGCCACACCATCAGGGCGAAGACTACTCGCCACTGAATTCCATTGGCAGGACTGACAGACACCAGCCTCTACCAGCTTCAGCCACGCAGGACAATCCCGGACAAAGGGCAACCGAACCGCTCCGCTCAATCCCTGCACCAAGCTTCAGACCCTGCTACAATATATTTAAAGCTATTTTAGCTCTCCCCTCCTTATTCCAGACCGCAATGTACCCAACTCAAACTCGCTCCAGCCGTTCGTTCCAGACCCGCCTTCTCTTGCATCGTTCCAAGGGGAAAAGAGGCCTCAGTGCCGCCCAAAAAGGGTTTACCTTGGTAGAGTTGATGATCGTGGTGGCGATCATTGGCATCCTCAGCGCTGTTGCCCTACCCAACTTCATTGCCGCCCGTAACGCAGCCAAGATCGGCTCTCGGGTTGGTGAAGCCATTGGTTTCGCCAAGGAATGTGCCGTGTTCCTCTCCACTGATATCGGCACACCTCAATCAGCTGCCCAGCGAACTGGCGACGCTAGTGATGGCGTCCAGGAAACCTGCGCAGCGGCAGCCACCTCTGGCACTTTGACTGTTAAATGGGGTACAGCAACCGCTGCAGGCGTCAAGTGCCTGGCAGATAGCTCCGAAGACACTTCAACGAAGGCAATTATCACAGTACTCCAATCTCCGCCCGCCGGAGGGGGAGACACAATTTCATGTGTATTCAGCTAATGATGATCGCGCAACCAACTCCCTTCCTATCCTGACAAGATTCACACGAGACAGGCGATCTACAAGTCAAGGATTGCCAAGCATCGGGGATCTTCTACGGAGCCAAAGTCCAGACACCTACCCTTCCACAAATAAATCCGCATTAATATACTCCGCGGCGCTTCCCGCAAAGCGTCGCGGAATTTAATGTTTAGTTTTAATCGAAATTACTCGCAACAGCTGATTGCGCAGGACGAGAGCGGGCAACTCCCTTCATACGCCACAAAAGCCTGCGGATATGTGTAGGGATTTTACTTCGACTAAAGACAAATCTGGCTGGAACGCCAACGAGCCTCCTCTCTCCGTCGCCGGCGGGAGCCCGGCAAGCAGACATCATTGGGAACCATCTTAGATTCATCAAACGCTACTTGCACATTCTCGCCAAAAATTCGCCACTAGTTCTATAGCCCTAGCTCGGCCGCCAGATCAGCCTTGCTGGTGATGGTCTGGGGGCCACCGCTTGGCGGCGTGAATTTCTGGGTCAACTGGAGGTGCAACTGACTCGTACCCGCCACCGTGGCTTCCAATCCTTTGCTGGTCAGAGCATCGATCACGACCCGATTCTGGGAGTCCCCATAGCCCAGCTGGCCATCAAGGCCAAAGGCTGGGCCACAGCGCATCAGAACCAGACCCCGCCAGATCGAGCTCGGGGGAGAGCCCAGGGAATAGGTGATCGTCCCCTTGGCTGTAAGCATCCGCAGCAGCGGCCGGCGCCCGCCCAAAGAGCAGCTGGACAGAATCGACCCGGTGGAGCCCAGCTCCACGCGCTCGGCCAGCAGCAGCTCCCCCCGGATCAGCTCCAGGGTGCGTCGCTGCAGAGTGCGCTCGCGCAGCAGCCGTGCCAGCCGTTCGCTGGTCGAGCCATGGGCCAGAAGCGCCTGCAGCATCATCGTGGACAGCAGCAAGCCCAGAGCCAGGGCAAGCAGCAATTCCACCAGGGAAAACCCCGAAACAGATCGGTGCTCAATTTCTCTCTTGGTCATCATTCATAAGATTTAAAGGGCTGGATCAGGCCGGC
>CALPNT020000117.1 GCA_943325005.2 Bifidobacterium breve
AGGTAACTTCGACTTCGTCGTTGACACCGGCAGCGGCCTGGGCGTCCAGGCTCGGGCCCTGGTTTCGCCCAGCCAGAGAGCCTTCATCGACCAGATTGTGCTCGTCCGCCCCGGCGATGGCCAAGCCGGCAGTGACCTCCAGACCCTACGTCTCAACCTGCAAGACACCCTGCAGGACAAGCCGTTCGGCACCCGCCTGGCGAGCGGCAGCGCGGCCCGCATCAGCGTGGCGGCCAATCCAGACGGCACGATTCTAGGCCTCAACTTCGGTCCAAGGACCAAAGGATCCGGCTATCTGGGCGGCGGCAGCGGCAGTTTCTACCAGCTGCTGCAAAACGACGA
The DNA here is from genome assembly GCA_943325005.2 of Bifidobacterium breve. Taxonomy (GTDB): domain Bacteria; phylum Cyanobacteriota; class Cyanobacteriia; order PCC-6307; family Cyanobiaceae; genus Cyanobium. The sequence goes on from CALPNT020000117.1 coordinate 343, forward strand.
TCCGGAGCTGGGAAGCCGCGAGCTGCGCTTCAAGGTGGCCGTGCGCGACGGCCAGGCCACCTCGGCCACCTTGATCAGCGTCACCGGCCGCTTCCGGCCGGGCGAGCAGTTCGACCTCAACAACGACGCCTCCGGCGGCGGCCAGGGGGCAGCGCTACTGCCGGTGGTGCGCGACTGGCGGCTGCTCAACCTGGTGGATGAGCAGGACATCGCCATCGGCTCCGATCTTCGCTTCCAGAGCGATGGGGAACTGCGCAGTGGGGCCTGGCTCACCTACACGCAGGGAGCACCGATCGGGGCGGAAGACAAACCGATCAGCTCCCAGGGCGCCCGCATCGACCAGGCGGTGCGCATCGGTCGCTTCGAGGAGGGCAACTGGAAGCCCTATGCGCTGCCGACACAGGTTCCGGGCCAGCCCGCACCGGGCGTCAGTGGCTTCAACATCAATCCAGTGATCGCCGAGCTCACCGGCCGCGACAGCCGCAATCCGGATCAGGTGCTGGTGTTCAGCCATACCGACACCAGCATGATCCGCAGCGAGGACGATCTCTACCTGCTGGATCAGGCGCTGGTGCACAGCGATTTGTTTTACAGCTATCGCAGCCCCGGCGCGGACAGCTTCGGCAACAGCTTCCCTGCAGCCCGCAGACTGCCGGTTCAGCTACCGACTGACATCTCGCTTGGCCTCACCAACAACCGCCCCTACCTCACCCCCTTCGACAACAGCGGCGGCGCCCGACTCAATCCCTCGGCGCGCGATCTGCCCCCTTCCGTGCTACTAGCCTGGCTGTCCAGTTCCACGCCGCAGTCCTTCGATGACGATGTGACGATCGCCGTGACGATCGGCGAATCGAACGGCAGCGACATCACCTGGAGCCCGGTCGATCTGATCGACCCCGGCGATGGCATCAGCAACGACGACATCGTCAACCTCTCGCTCACCTATCAGGACGGCCTGCCGGTGCTCTCCTGGAGCGTGCTCACCGAGCAGCCCTACCGGGCCCAGGTGCTGGAAGACGAGCCACAGGTGTACTTGCGCCTCGACGAACCCAGCGGCAGTGACAGCATCGAGGCCCTGGGTGCGCTGGCCGGCAGCAGCGGCCAGCTGGTGCGCGCTGATCAGCTGGCGGACTACAGCAGTCCTCTGCCCTTCCAGCTTGTAGCGGGAGACGCCGGCAGCCTGCAGTCGCTCGATGACGGGGTGCTCTGGGATGCCGCCATGGGGGTGGGTGATCCCAACCAGGCGATGCGCTTCCGCGCTGGTGAATTCCTGGAGCTGGCCAATCCCCTGGCCGTGCAGGCCCTGCAGGACCAGCAAGCCCCCAGCGGCTATGGCATCGAGCTCTGGATCCGTCCCCAGGCGGATAGCCAGGGCCGACTGCTGGATGGCTCGATCCTCGATGCCTGCCTCTACAACCCGGCCGCACTGCTGCCGGCTGCGGGTTCGGTGACGCTGCCCTTCGAGCTCGTGCGCCAGGCCGCTGAGAATGATCTCGGCCAGCGCGGCTGGCGCTACGTGCTGCAGCTGAAAGCCGACACCCAGGCCAATCTCACGGGCGTGACCAGTCGTGGCCTCTCGCCCTACAACCTGGCCAGCCTTCTGCAGGCCCAGACGCTGCGCGCCAGCTTCGGCGGCGTGGAGCAGAGCTTCGAGTTGCCCGAGCTGCTGCTCAACGGCGCGCTCACCTACCAGACCCGTAACGGCGCTCTCAGCAACCTGTTCAGCGGCCCGGCCTCCACGGAGCTGTGGGAGGAGTTCCGCGCTGATGCCTCGGTGAGCGCCGAGCAAGTGCGCCAGGGGCTGAGCAGCGAGCCGGTGGGCACCACCCCCCTGCCGCTGCGCTTCGAGCAGATCCAAGGCTGGTCGTTGCGCCAGCAGACCGGCGATCTGGTGTTCACCTGGGGGGAAAGCGGCGACGGCACCCCCCTCGCCTTAAGCAGCACGGCCCTGAAGGCCGGTGAATGGAACCACGTGCAGATCGGCTACGGCTTCGTCGATGCCTACGCCAGCCTCAACGGCAACACAGACAAGCGCGCCAGTCTGGTGATCAATGGCCAGCTGGCAGGCAGCGCTGAGGATCTCGGCCTTCCGCTCAGCCTTGAGGGCGAAACCGTCGTCGATTACGCCGGTTTCGACTTCAATGCCCTGCCGCTGCAGCTGGGCTACGGCTACCGCGGCGACCTCGATGAACTGGCCTTCTTCAACGCGCCGCTCGAGGATCTCGCGCGTTCCTCCCAGGCGCGGCAGGCCAGCCGCTTCGTCGATCCGCGCAGCGCCTCCCAGGCCACCTTCTTCTCCACCGGCCGCTGGGATGGCAGCCAATGGAACTGGGGTGATGCCGAGAAGTACACCTACAGCGCCTACCTCGGCGCCTCCGAGCCGAGCGTCAACCGCCGTGCCAATGGCCAGCAGGTGATCGATCTGGCTGGTCCAGGGCTGGAGCGGGGCCTGCGTGCCGACGGCTTCCCCGATGCCGCCCGCAAAGTCGTGCTGCCCCGTGAGATTCCACTCGGTTCGCGGTTGAGCGGCATCCGGATTGAGACTGACGGCCAGGTGTTCGCCGTCGGCGAGGGCATCAAGGTTGGCGAGACGATCAGTGGCCTGGTGGGGGTGGTGGCGAACCGCACACCGACCAATGCCCTGCTCAACAACCGCGCCAATCCGGCGCTGCTGGATCTGCCCGTGCTGGCCCCCGGCAGCGAGCTGCGCCTCTTCTACGGCAGCCAGCAGGACTACTGGCGCGGCATCGGCGGCGAGCCGAGCTTCCAGAACGGCACCTGGACGAAGCAGCCGGTCGCGGCGGATCCCAACGCCAAGGTGACTTTCTTCTACAAAGATCCGGAGCAGCAGCTGCAGGGCCTCAACACCCCGAAGGCCATTGAGGCCGCCGCGGCGCTGGCTGCGGTGATCGCCAATCCCTCAGCCAGCGTGCTGGAGCGGGGCAGCCCATTCTTTGAGTACAGCCTGGTGGCTAAGGCGATCGTGGTGCGCGAGGCCCCAACAAAACTGGCGGAGATCAACTCGGGATTCCAGGTGAGCCTGGCGGCCGAGCCCAGCGCCCGCAACCGCTACGCCGATCAGCTTGAGCTGGGGCGGCTGGCTGGCACTCCCTACGCCGCCATCCTCAACAGCCAGGCCGATCTGGAGGGGGGCAGCAGCATCGTGCTGTTGGATCTCACGGCCACCAGTGAGGTCGATCTGCAGAAGCTGCGCCGGCTCGATGCCGGCGAGGCTGGCGTCGCCACCGACACGCGCGCGGCACTGCAGGCGGCGGGCGTCAAGGGCCTGCGCATCGAGACCAGCGACGGCCAGAGCATCGGCTCCACTCTGCTCTGGGCCGATCTGGATGGCAGTGGAAATCAGTCGCTGATCATCGGCAACCCCGCCGCCAACGGCGGTAACGGCGAGGTGTGGATCCTGCGCAGTGACTATCTGCAGCAGACGATCGATGGCAGCCGCCTGATCCGGCTCGACGAGAGCCTGCTCAGCCCGCAGAAGAGCAATGTGCGCCGCCTGCAGCTCTCCGGCAGCCAGGCGGATCGCGCCGGCTTCGGCACCAGCCTGGCCTTCGGAAAGCTTGATACCAGCGGTGATGCCCTGGTGATCGGAGCCCCCGGCCAGAAGAGCACTAGCAGCGAGCGCCGCGATGGTGCTGTCTGGCGTCTGAACGCTGCCGCTCTGTTCACAGACCGCAGCCCTGCAGACAACAACCCACAACTGCTGGCCAGCGGCGAGACGTATGCCCGCAGTGGCAGTGGCCGCCTCCAGGGTTCAGGCGTGGAGCTCGGAACTACTCTCGCCCTGGCCCACCTGAATGGTAAGGAGGCCCCCGCCACGCTGCTGGTGGGAATGCCGGGCCTGGAAGCCACCTACCGTCTGCGCAACGGCGGTCACATCGCCGCCAGCGACGATCAGCTCGCCTACTACCGCGAGGTGTTGCGCACCACGGCGCCGCGCGATTCCGAACCGCCGACCAGTGAAACGGTGACCGTGCAGGCCGGCGGCGTGCTGGCCCTGGATCTGCGCACCCCCAATCAGCTCCGTCAGGTGCTGGTGGTGGGCGAAAGCTTCGGCGGTGAGGCCGCCCGCGCCGGCGAGGGCCTCGCTTCCGGCGGCAGCTTCGATGGCGGCACGGCCGACGATGTAGCGATCGGCCTGCCGGAGGAAGATAACGGCACCGGTGCCGTGGCGTTGCTGCGCGGCGAGGACCTCAGGGCCTGGCTGGCGGCCGCCTCAGCCACGCAGCTGCCGGGCTTCACCAACAATGACCCTGACAAAGAGACCCCTACCAACAACCGCAAGGTGCTGATCGCCAGCACGGCCTTGTACGTCCATGGTGTGGAAGCGGGCAACCGGCTGGGGCGGATCCTGCGCCTCGACGGCAACCTCGTCGATGATCGGCAGACCGGCTACAACGAGCTGGTGATCGGTGATCCCCAGGCGGCCGACGGCACCGGTGAGATCCAGGTGATCAGCGGCCGGCCGCTCACTGCCGCCAACAACGACGGGAAGGACGCCAACCTCTGGCTCGATGGCATCGTCTTCCACGAGCTGGCGGTTCCCGATCCCGAGGGCCGGCTGACCCTCACCCCCGGCCGCTCCTTCGCCGGCTTCGGCAGCGCTGTGGCGCTGGCGAATGTGAACGGCACTCCCAGCGGTGGTGGCTCACTGGATGACCTGGTGATGGCCAGCTCGAAGCTGGGCAGCACGCTCACGGTGCTCTATGGCAAGGACGCTCTGCGCCGCCTCGATCGCCTCGATCTGCGCAACATCGCCTCCGGTCAGGGCCTCGACTTCGCGCTCAGCAGCCAGCCCACGGAGCTTCGCGACGACCCCGCGGCCTTTCTGGCCGATATCAACGGCGACGGCTATGGCGATGCCCTGCTGGGCAAGGGCATCACCAGCCTGGAGCTGGCCTACGGCGCCAGCAACGAAGCCGGAGCCAGCCATCTCGACGCCGGCACCGGTGGCACCGCGAGCCTCGACTTCGAGTGGCAGCTCACCCGCCTGCAGGGTTCCGTGGTGCCCGATCTGCCCGACGGGGAACTGAAATCGCTCAAACCGCAGATTCTGGCGGTGCAGGCGGTCGGTGATCTCGATGGCGATGGCGCCAGCGAACTGTGGATCCGCAGCGGCTATCGCGATCGCCTGCTTGAAGGCGAGACGCTGGGCGTGGGCGAGTCGCTGCTATCGGCGAACCGCAGCTTCATCCTCACGATGCAGCCAGACGGCAACCTGGTGATGTATGCCAGGGCCAGCCAACGCAGGGTGTTGTTCTCCCTGTTCGGCAATCGCTTCCCCACCTTCAAGGGGGAGGTGACACCAGGCAGCACCCTGACGGTGCGAGACGGACAACTGGTCTATGTCCGTCCGAATGGCAGCGAAGAAGTTCTTGATTTCCGCACCAGGTACACGCGTGACAGCCTCAACGGTGTCCTTGAGGAGCAGCAGGCCTTCGGCCCTCAACCCGGGACAGATCTCACAGGTTTCGCCATGCTCATCGTCCAGGACGACGGCAACCTGGAGGGCCTTGGCCCTGCCGCCCCGGGTGGTTCCCCGGTGTTGTTCTCACTCACGAAGGCGGTGGATGCCAGTGTCGTCATCCAGCCGGTGAGCGGCGCCCCGATCAACTTCCGTGATCCTGCCGCCGCACCAGCCGGTGTGCAGAGCCTGCTGTTTTCCGGCGCCGCCAACAGCAATGCTGGCCTGGCAGCCGGCCAGGTGCTCGAAGCGATCGAGATCCCGGCAGCCCTGCGAGCGAGCGGCATCCGCACACTTGACGCCTACATCGGCACGCTTCCTATCAACGGGCAGCAGACCCTGCTGTTCGCCCATCCCGATGCCGGCAGCGGCGTGAACGCCAATCAACTGCTGCTGGCCCGGCCCAATCCCGCGTACCGCGAGCTCTATGCCGATACGGCCGGCCTGCTGCGCGCCTGGGGCGTCGACGTGCGGGCCGATGCCGTTCTTAGAGCCCTGATCGAGAAGATCGTAGCGGCATTCGCGGCACCCGCCGGCAGCAGCGGTGAGGCGCAGTTTGAGGCCGCGCTGGCCAACACCGCCCTAGCGGTGGAACGTCTCGATGCCAGCGATGCATCGGGGGGCCGCGGGCTCGATTTTCAGCAGTTCCTGGCCCGCCAAGTGCCGCTCTACCGGCTCGAGGGGCGCACCTTGCTGGATCCGGACAGCCAGCAGGCGCTGGACTCGCCACGGGACCTCTCCCTGCTGGATCTCACGGGCGATGGCAGTCAGGAGCTTCTGATTTTCAGGGGCAAAGACAGCCAGCCTTTTTATCTCAAATCGGCGGTTCTCGGCACGAACGAGCCGACCGCGCTACCCGACAGGCTTGTCGTACAAGCCAATGGCGTCAACGGACGCCTCACCAACCTGAGGCCTATCGGCGATGTGGATGGCAATGGCCACATAGACCTGATCGCCTATGACAACTTCATAAAGAGACCGTCCCTCTGGCTCGGCAACGTTTCCGATGGACGTCCGACCTTCAACATCTTCGCCTCGCTGATCGGGGGAATACGCGAAGAAGCCGCGACATTCCTTGCCGCCCCAGCCGGCGATGTCAACGGAGACAGCCTGGACGATTTTCTTGTCGAGGGCAGGGATGCCAATCGCAACGGTTTCTGGCTCGTCAACGGCCAGGGAGGACGTGACCCGCAGGAATTTGGCAGCCCGACAGACCTCAATTTGGTCGGAAACAAGCAGATCAATCTTGACAGGAAGATCAATGGAATTAGCATCAATACTTTCATCGAGACCCTGGAAGGCTGGAGTCTGTGCGATCTACGCGGCGGCGAAGATGTCAATGGTGATGGCCTCAGTGATGTGCAGGTGAGCCTGCGCAGCAACCTCGACCCGAGCCGCGTGCGCAGCTATCTGCTGTTCGGCGGTGATTTCACCCAGAGCCGCACCGCCTTGCCCGGCGGCATTGATACAGGTGACCTGATGCAGTCGATCAACCTGATGGGCACGATCGGCTTCGACAGCCTGCGCGGTACCCCCGCCGGCGAGACGGCGATCGGCCGCGAGGGCGACGATCTGCTCAACGGCCAGGGCGGGCCCGATGTCCTCAATGGCGGCCCCGGCAATGACGTGGCGATCGTCACCGACGACCAGTTCCGCCGCGTCGAAGGCGGCCCCGGCGAGGACGCCCTGCTCCTCAACGGCTTCCGCAATCAGACCTGGGATCTCACCCGCCTGGCCAGCGGCGGCCGCCTCGCCAATCTTGAGACAATCGACATCAGCGATTTCGGCGCCAATACATTGCGGCTCAATGTGGCTGCCCTGCTGGCGATCACCGACAGTCGCCGCGAATTGCTGATCGAGGGGGATGCGCCCACGCGCGCACCCCTCCAGCAATTGATGCGCTTGCTGAGCATAGAAAACTCCCGCTTTGCCACTGAATTCGATGCCTACCTTGATCGCAAGGACATCACCGATGAGAGCCTGCGGGTGGCCAACGATGGCCGTGACCTGGCCCTGGTGTACGGAGGGGTGTTGCCTGGATTCCAGAGTGACTACAACAGCTCGCGCTCTCGGGTCATTCAGGAAGCTTCAGACAAGGCTTACGAGGAATATATTGGCCTGGAGCAGGGATTTAATACTCAGGCTGCAAATGAGTATGTCAGGATTAAGATACAGCCGGTCAAAGACTCCTGGCCTGAACTCACGACTGCCAAGCGCGACAGCCTCCGCCAGCAGTTGGAAGCCGATCTCAGCCGGCCCCACGACACCCTCTTGCTCACCGATGGGCCCAATGAGTTGCGCCTCAATCCCGAGGCGCCCGACCTGGTGCTGGGCAGTGATCGCTACTGGGTCTACGAGGCGCTGAACGGCGCCGCCCGTCTGCTGGTAGCCGACGGCATTCAGGTGCGGCGCTCCGCCGAGGTGGGCACGGGTCTGATCCCGACGCCGTGGTGGCAGCAGCCAGAAGCGCCAGTGGCGGCAGCGCAGGCGATCGGGGAACCGGTGACCGAGTCGGTTGGCACCGCGCTGTTCAGCTCCCAGGCGGCCCTGTCGATTCCCGTGGCGCGCGCGCGGCCCGAGGACCAGGACTTCTCGGTGGATACACCGGTGGTGAGCGACAGCGAGAAGCGGATCACGTTCACGGTGCAGCGCACCGGCTATGGGGACGAGACCAGTCGCCTGGCGTTCCGTGTGTTGGGGTACACGGCGGGCCTGGTGCCTGTCGCCTACGGGCAGGTGGTGTTTGAACCGGGTGAGACGCACCGCACGCTGCAGGTGCCGATCATCGAGCTGGAGGCAGGAGCGGAACAGCTGTCGAGCACGGAGGTGTCGGTGGAGCTGATGCCGCTGGATCCCGGAGCGCCGGGTCCGCGTCGAACGGCGTCATATGCGATCAACGGGTTGAATTCGGCGACGCAAACGGTGGCGGATCCAGTGCGTGAGCTGCCGGCGGAGCTGCTGTCTGCGCCTGAGTTGCTGCGGCGTGGGGTGGGCTTGCCGCTGTCGACCAGCCTGACGAGCCGTGAACGCAGGCTGTCGCCGGGAAGCGAGGAGGTGGTGTTCGGGTTGAGCAGCCTGCAGGGCCCCGGCTCCAACGAGGTGTGGCTGCGGCGGCGTCAAGGCGGCTACGTGTCGATCTACGACCCGTCGTTGAGCGGTGAATTGCGGCACCTGCAGGACAGCTTTGAGGAGCAGGACGGTGATCTGTTCATCGCCGTGCGCGATGGCGGTGAGCTTGATGGCGATGGCCAACGCAACGGGACGGTCGATCTGACGGCGCTGCCGGTGCTGACCTCGCCGGGTGCGGTGCTGCTCAATCGCCTGGTACTGCGGGCCCCCAGCCGCGCCGATGGGGAGCTCTGGCTGGAGCTGGCGGCTGTGACAGCTGGGCTGGTGGGAGGTGAACTGCTGTTCGTGCCGGTGTTCGATCAGGAGGGCTCACTGCCGTCCGGCGAGCAGCAGCTACGACCGGCTGATGGCGGCTATCGGGAGGCGCTGGCGGCCTGGATCGCCACCGATCCGGCGGCGCTGCGGCGGGTGGCGCTGGCGGGCACCGGCGTGTCGCGCGCTCTGGAGCTGCAGCCGGATACGGACTACCGGG
>CALPNT020000118.1 GCA_943325005.2 Bifidobacterium breve
CCTTACTACGGCTACGCCCGCGCCGACCGCAAGACGGCGGGCCGGGAATCGATCACCGCCAAGCTGGTGGCCAACCTGCTGGTTAAATCCGGCGTGGATCGGGTGCTGGCCATGGACCTGCATTCCTCCCAGATCCAGGGCTACTTCGACATTCCCTGCGACCACATCTACGGCTCGCCGGTGCTGGTGGATTACCTGCGCACCCGCAACCTCGGCGAGGTGGTGGTGGTTTCGCCGGATGTGGGCGGGGTGGCCCGGGCCCGGGCCTTCGCCAAAAAGATGAACGATGCGCCCCTGGCGATCATCGACAAGCGGCGTTCAGGTCACAATGTGGCTGAAAGCCTCACCGTGATCGGTGATGTGGCCGGCAAGACAGCCGTGCTGATCGACGACATGATCGACACCGGTGGCACCATCTGCGCCGGCGCCAGGCTGCTGCGTCAACGAGGTGCCGCCCGGGTGCTGTGCTGCGCCACCCACGCGGTGTTCTCGCCACCGGCCAGCGAACGCCTCTCCGAACCCGGTCTGTTTGAAGAGGTGGTGGTCACCAACAGCATTCCACTGGGACCGGATCGGCATTTCCCCCAGTTGCAGGTGCTCTCGATCGCCACCGTGCTCGGCGAGGCGATCTGGCGAATTCACGAGGAGAGCTCGGTGAGCTCGATGTTCCGCTGAGCCCCGGGTCTGCCATCCCGCCCGAGGGCGAGGGAGCAGCCATGGCCGGCAGCCCAAGTCCTCTGGCCCCTCTGGCTCCGCTGCGGCGTCGGGCCCACTTGAAGCGCCACTTGCCGCTGAGCCTCACCTTGCTGCTGACGGGCCTGCTGCAGCTGGCTGGGGCCTTGCCGGCCCAGGCCTTGCCGTCGGGGCCCAGCCGCCTGCCCCAGCCCATCGGGCGCCGGGTGGGGGTCTGGTTGACCAACAGCCCGAGCCCGCTGTATTACGACCCGCAGCGGATCGAGCTGGCGGTGCAGCAGCTCTCGGCGAGCGGTTTCAACACCCTCTATCCCAATGTCTGGAGCCGGGGCAGCACCTTCCACCGCAGCCGCCATGCGCCGATTGAACCGGCGCTGGCAGCCGTGAAGCCCGACCTCGATCCGATCTGCCGGCTCACCCGGGCGGCCCAGCGCCGCGGCATGCAGGTGATCCCCTGGTTTGAGTACGGCCTGATGGAACCGGCCGATGCCGAGGTGGTGCGTCAGCACCCGGACTGGGTGCTGCGCCGCGCCGATGGCAGCAGCCTCTATGCCTTGCACGGCGCCAAGCTGCAGAGCTCACCGCTGAAGGATTTACGGGTGTGGCTGAATCCGGCCCATCCAGGCGTGCGAGCCCGCTTCCTCGGCCTGATCACCGAGATCGTGCAGCGCTGCGGTGTCGATGGCATCCAGCTGGATGACCACTTCGCCTGGCCGGTGGAGCTGGGCTACGACGACTACACCCGCAGCCTGTATCGCAGCCAGACGGGACGAGAACCACCCGCCAGCTTCACGGACCGCAGCTGGATGCGTTGGCGACGCCAACAGCTCACCGGTCTGCTGCGGGAACTGCGGGGCAGCCTGCAGCAGGCCTCCGGTCCGCGACGCACCGTGATCAGCCTCTCTCCCGGCCCCTTTCGCTTCGCCTACAACCAGTGGCTGCAGGACTGGGAGCTGTGGGCCCTGGGCGAACTGATCGATGATCTGGTAGTTCAGAACTACGCCTATTCGATCCAGGGATTCGCCAAGGACCTGAACCAACCAGCCCTGCTCAAAGCCCGCGGCTGGGGCATGCCGGTGGAGATCGGCATCCTCGCCGGCTTCGGCGGCCGCACCCCGGACATGGCCACGATTGCCGAGAAGGTGCGTCTGGCGGCGGCGCGCGGCCATGGCGTGATCTATTTCTTCTGGGAGGGACTGTGGGGTCAGTTCGCCGGCCCGGAGGGCGGGAGCTATCGCAAGCAGGTTTTCCAACTGCTCCACAGCCAGACCTTCAGCCCCGGCAGTAGCGGCAAGGTATTCACACTGCCAGCCCGAACATTGCCTGGCTTGTTACAGCCACCACCTCCCCTGCCCTGAACCGATCAGCGACCACCCTTGACCTTGAACAGTTGGAGGCCAGCTTCACAGCCCTCAGCGGTGGGAAAAATCATGTATTCAAACTTCGGCACTAGATAACAGGACTGGGCGTCAATACCACTGCCATAGGCATTGGGAACCTCCTGACATCGCGAGCAATAGGGCAGCACCGCCGGCGTGATCTCCCGGCAGCTGGCCCGATCCGGGTGGCGCCAATCGAAGCCCCAGCCGGGGCGAATCCGAGAGGGCGGCACCGCCTCGGCCTGGGCTGCCAGGGGAACGATCCCATAAGCAAGCCCCAGCAACTCCGCAACCAGCAGGAGCCGAACCAAGGGACTTGAGCTCTTGACCAAGGAATCTCCCTGCCGGGACGTGAGATGGACCGATTCTGGCCACCGCAGCATGTCGCTGCGTTCTGCAGCATTGCCAAGCCAGGATTCCTGGGGCTCAGCCCAGACACTGCTCCACCACCTCGCGCGTGTTGGTGGAGAGCTGGGCCGCGGCCAGCTGCTCGAGGGCCCCATGCATGGCCTGGCGTCGCTGAGATCCATAGCTGCGCCAGCGGCTGAACACCTTGGCCAGGCGTGAGGCGGTGATCGGATTGCGGCCATCGAGCCAGGCGATCTGCTCAGCCATAAAGCGATAGCCGCGGCCGTCGGCCGCGTGGAACACGAGCGGGTTCCCGGCCAGACCCCCCAGCACCGCCCGCACGGAATTGGGGGCCTGGGGATCGAAGCGCGGATGCTCCAGCAACTGGGCCACCCGCTCCAGACCATCAGCGAAGGGGGCCGCCGCCTCAAGAGCGAACCAGGCATCAAGGATCACCGGTTTGTCCTGCCAGCGCGCATAGAACGCCGCCATCGCTTCCTCGCGGGCAGCAAGCGACTGATTCTGGAGCGCCCGCAGGCCGGCACGAGCCAGGGTCATCGAACCGCCGTCCACGGCCGCTCGCGCCGAGGCGATCGCCGCCGGATCAGCTGCCGCCACCCGCCAGGTCCAGATCAGGCCGGTGAGCATCCGATCGCCATTGCCCTCGGGCCAGGCCAGGGGCCACTGGGGGGTGCAGCGCTCCAAAGCCGCCTGTAGCGGCTCAGCCAGGACCTCGCCAAACCGACGCTCCAGGCTGCGCAGCGCCAGGAACAGGGCTGGCGGATCGGGCTCGACCATCGCCTCCTCCAGCTCCGCCAGACCGGGCAGGGCCATCAGGGCACAGCGACTGGCCTCGGACAGGCTGGGGTCGGCCAGAATGCGCCCACAGGCCTCGATCAGCTGCTCATCGAGTTGCTCGCGGTGCGGATCCGGCAGCCTGGCGCTGGATGACTGTGGTGGAGCAGCGCCCAAATCGGCCCTGTCGCCCCCGCCAACGGAATCACCAACGGCAAGTTTCCGAGCCTCTGCCGGGGGCGTCGTCACCCTGGCCAGCACGGCCTGGCGCAGCAGGGTCTGACCGGCGTCCCAGCGGGCAAAGGGATCGCTGTCGCAGGCAAACAAGTGCACCAGCTCGCTGGTGGGGCGGCCCATCTCCAGTTTCACCGGCGCCGAGAAATGGCGCAGTAGCGACAGGGCCGGCGGATGGGGATGGGGGGGCAGGCCCTCAAACCGCAGGTGATGTTCAGCCCGATCCAGCACCAGCAGGCGACTGCCGGCGCCCCAGCCCGCGGCCAGCAAAGGCAGACGCTGATGGCCGCCGGCTCCATCGGCCAGGCGCAGGGGCAGGGGCTCGCCGGCCTGGCCCACCAAGCCCAGGGCCAGCGGAATCACCAGGGGCTGCTTGTCGCTCTGGCCAGGGGTGGCAGGGGTGTGCTGGCGGATGGTGAGCTCCAGAGCTCCGGCTTCGCCGTCCCAGTGACGCTGCACCTGCAGGACTGGCGTGCCGGCCTGGTGGTACCAGCGGCGGAACTCGGCAAAATCAAACGGCGGTGGTGCCAGCCGGCCATCCAGACCCTGCGCCGCCCAACTGGCTTCGGCCGCCTCCCGCATCGCCGCCAGAAACTGATCGCAAGTAGCAGCTGTGCCGTCATGGCGCTTGACGTAGAGCGCCATGCCGCGGAAAAAGGTTTGCTCACCCAGCAGGGTGTGGAGCATCCGAATCAGCTCCGCACCCTTCTCGTAAATGGTGGTGGTGTAAAAATTGTCAATCGCCTGATACTGATCCGGTTGCACCGGATGGGCCGTCGGACCAGCATCCTCACGGAACTGAGTATTGCGCAACATCGAAACATTCTCGATGCGATTCAGCGAATGGCCATGGAGATCGGCGCTGAAGCATTGATCACGAAAAACGGTGAGGCCCTCCTTGAGTGAGAGCTGAAACCAGTCGCGACAGGTGATGCGATTGCCCGTCCAGTTATGAAAATATTCATGGGCGATCACGCTCTCAATGCGCTCCAGCTCACCATCGGTGGCGGTGGCGGCATCGGCGAGCACCAGCTTGGAGTTGAAGATATTGAGGCTCTTGTTCTCCATGGCGCCCATGTTGAAATGGCGCACGGCGACAATATTGAACTCATCAAGATCGTATTCGAGGCCATAGACCCGCTCATCCCAAGCCATGCTGCGCTTGAGCGAGGCCATGGCATGGGCGGTGAACGCCTGATCACCTGGCTCCACATGGATGCGCAGCTTCACCAGGCGTCCGCTGGCGGTGGTGAAGCTGTCACTCACCTCCTGCAACTGGCCGGCCACCAGAGCGAACAGGTAGGAAGGCTTGGGGAAAGGATCGTCCCAGATGGCGTAATGGCGCTGCGACTGGGCCGGTCCCTCGGCCTCAGGCTCGATCAGGCCGGTTTCGAGGCAGTTGCCATTGCAGAGCAACACCGGGAAGGGCCGGCGATCGGCCTCGAGGCGCACCCGGAAGCGGCTGAGCAGATCAGGACGATCGGGGTGGAAGGTGATGCGCCGGAACCCCTCCGCCTCGCACTGGGTGGTGACCATGCCACCGCTGGCATAGAGCCCCTCAAGGGCGGTGTTGCTGTACGGATTGATCCGCACCTCGCTGTTGAGCACGAACGGCCCCTCAGGCGGCTGGTGAATCACCAAGCCGTCTGAGCTGAGGCTGAAGTCTTCCGCCCTCAGTGGGGGCCCGTCCAGGGCCAGAGCCTGCAGCTCCAGATCCACCCCTTGGAGCTCCAGCGGCCCCGGAGCCAGGCGGGCGTCGGGCCCGGAGGCGGCGGGGTTGGGAACGAACGCCAGCCGGGACAACACCTGGGCATGGTCGGCAAAGAGGCGCACCGTCAGGTCGGTGCGCTCCAGCAGATAGGCGGCCGGCCGGTAGTCAGAAAGACGCACGACGGCCATGGGAGAACGACTACTTAGGGGCGGGAGGAGCCGATGGTTGAGCCGGTTTCTTGCTCAGGGCCTCCTGGACCTTTTTAGCCACCTCAGGCGGCACCTGCTTGGGGCAAATCTCGTAAGCGCCGATCACGGCGGAGTTGATCGAGCCCTTGCGCAGCTCATCGAGCGTGAGTGGCTTGGTGCCGACCTGCTGGATCAGGCCCTGGTGCTGGCCCTGAATCAACTGGGCGATCGTTTCGCCGGCGATGCCCACCGCCTTGTCGAAATCAATACCAGCCGAGCGGGAAATGCAGGCGTTGACGGCAGCGATGCGGGTGTAAAGGTTCATCTCCGCAGGCGTGGCTGGGGCTGCCAGGGCCGCAGCCGGGGCGAGCAGCAGGGGCATGACCAGCAGAGGAGCAGCCAGGAGGGCCCTGGTGCGGCGAGACAGGGAAGCCAAGAGCAAGGTGGGATCCGGACACAGCCATCGTCTCGCATGGTTGGCGGCTCCGCCCGTCCCCCAGGCTGCTTTCAGGACGGTTCCTGCAGCGGCGCACCGGGTCCTTCGGCCCGAATTTCGTGGTGCACCTCGGCCAGCTCCAGCTCGCCGTTGCACCAGGAATAGATCGAGCGCGAGCGGTAGCGGTCCTGGTCCACCAACCGAATGTGCTCCAGCACATCCCACTCCTGATGGTGGGTTTCGAACACCAGTTCGTGTTCATCCACCTGGCGGATCTGACTTTTGCTGGGAAAAGCAAACAGATGACTCTGGCTGCGGCGCAACTGGTGGCCACAGAGGTAGGCCTCCATCGTGCCCTCGCGCGAGTAGCGGGGCTTGCGATCAAAGAAGTCGTACTCCTTCTCAGGCCACCAGGTGAAGCGATAGGCCGCATCCCCCTCAATCGGCTCACTGAAGCTCTCCACGCGCAACACCATGTCCACCCGGATCGGTTCTTCGTCGGGAAAGAAATAGAGACGACGCGAACGCCACAGCCCGAGGTTGCGCGAAAACCAGCGACGCAGGTTGCTGTCAAGCTTGATGCGGCTGGTGGGAGCCTGGGCAGAGAAAGGTCCGGACAACATGGGAAGAAAGGGGGTCCGGTCGGGGAAGCCGTGATTCAGGATTCGCGGCCCATCCTTCTTAGCCAGAACCCTGCGGCTTGGTGGGCTCCGGCCCCAAAAGCACCGAAACCCATAAGGTTGGAAGGTTGTCGCAGGGATCGGCTTGCCTTCAGCGGAGGAATCGCTATCCCCGAAGGGCCTGCCCAGGCCCCTGGCGGCCAGACTCGACCCTGTGCCAACTGAGCCTGGACCACGCCAGACCCTGCAGCTGCTGCTGGTGGCCACTAAGCAGCACATGGCCAGTTCCGACCTGCGCGGTCTGATGCACGCCCTGCGCGCCGAGGAACGGGTGTTCGAAGTGTCGCTGGAGGTGGCCGATCCCTCCGAGCAGCCCGAACTGCTGGAACTGCATCGCCTCGTGGCCACCCCGGCCCTGATCAAGCTGGCGCCGCTGCCGAAACAGGTGTTCGCCGGCAACACCCTCGGCAGGCAGCTACGCAGCTGGCTGCCCCGCTGGCAGCAGATGGAGGTGGTGAGCAGCCTGGGGCTGAGCCTGCGCCCGGCTGAACAGGACGGCAGCCGCACCCAGCGGGAGGTGCAGCTGGAAGACCAACTGCTGGTGCTGCGTCAGGAGAACGAAACTCTGATCGAGCGCCTGAGCGTCCAGGAGCGCCTGCTGCGCATGGTGGCCCACGAGCTGCGCACGCCTTTGACCGCGGCCAAACTGGCCCTGCAGAGCCACGGCCTCGGCCAGATCGATGAGCCCCGCTTCCGCGATGTGCTCAAACGCCGCCTCGACGACATCCAGGAACTCTCCCGCGATCTGCTGGAGGTGGGCACCACCCGCTGGGAGGCCCTGTTCAACCCCCAGCGCCTGTCCCTGGGCCAGGTGGCGGCCGAATCGATCCTGGAGCTGGAGAAGCTCTGGGTGAACCGCGACCTCGAACTGGTGACGGATATCCCCGGCGATCTTCCCGATGTCTACGCCGACCAGCGGCGCATGCGGCAGGTGCTGCTCAACCTGCTGGAAAACGCCCTCAAGTTCACGCCGGAAGGGGGCAGGGTCACGCTGCGGCTGCTGCACCGCACCAGCCAATGGGTGCAGGCCAGCATCTGTGACAGCGGCCCCGGCATCCCGATCGAGGAGCAGGAACGCATCTTCCTGGACCGGGTGCGCCTGCCCCAGACCTCGGGCACCACATCGGGATACGGCGTCGGACTCTCGGTGTGCCGCCGCATTGCCGACGTGCACGGCGGCCGCATCTGGGTGGTATCGGAACCGGGCGAGGGGGCCTGCTTCCACTTCACCGTGCCGATCTGGCGTGGACAGATTTCGCCCGAAGAGCACAAGGCGGATCAGAAGCTTGGCTGGGAGCCGCCATGACACCGTGCCTTGACGAACGGTCCCTTCGCCCCGTACGGTCCCTTTCAGCAGCAAAGCCGGTTCCGCCGGTACGCCGTGAGGTTTTCACCTCAGGTTCAGAGCTGTGGCCTCGCCCCCATCGTCTAGAGGCCTAGGACACCTCCTTTTCACGGAGGCGACAGGGGTTCGAATCCCCTTGGGGGTATATGTGATCCAATCTCTCAGGGATTGGATCAACTGCTAAATATTTTTTCGACGCCTGTTTGGGTTTGAACGCCAGCAAAAAGCTGAGCGGAAAGTCTTATCAAGCAATTTTTTGATCTAATCTTCAAGTCGGCTGATCTTGGCTCAACGTCAACGGCCCAAGAGACTCAGCCACTCAGCCGGTTGCTGCCGGGTTCCGTTCCAAGCGATCACAGCGCTGCACCAGGGAAAATCAGGCCAGTTCGGCTCGTCGCATCGCTTCCTGCTGCACACCGCGCAGATTGTTGGCTAGATCATCCTTGAGGCGCTGCTCGATCAAACCGATCGGCATGCCGGGTTTGCCCTGAACGGTGAGGTCGTAGAGCAGCCAGCTGCTGGTGGCGTCGCGGCCGACGACCCAGGCCCCCTCAAAGCAGCGGAAATCGCCCTCCAGCATGCGGAAATTCAGCCGTCCCTGTTCGACATCCTCCTCAAGTTCCAGCTTCACTCGGGCACTGAAGCGCAGCCCGCAGAACTGCTGAGTGCCCACCTGCTCCACCGCCACCCGGTTCGAGCGGCGCCACAGCTGACGGGAACTGGCCAGGTTCGGGATGAAGCGATCAAGATTCTCGTAATCCGTCAGCACGGACCAGATCCACTCGGGATCCAGGGTCATGCGCAGCTGCACCGCCAGGCGGCGGGCTCCCAGCGGCAAGCGCTCCATCTGCTGCTGGATGGTGTCGAGGGAACAGGTCGCGCTGCCAGGGGTCAACGGTTCCCCAGAGGGACGATCGGTGGCAAGAAGCTGCGCCAGGACCATTCGGGGCTCTTCAGGTACCGCACAGAACAGACGCCCGTAGACATCTTGACGGAGTGTGGAGGAACACAACTTAGCCGCATCCGACCAGGAGCGCTGGGCGACCACCGCCGCGACCGGCTGGCAGCCAACGGGCGGTCACGGCGGCGGCAGTCCCTATGATCGGCGCGCTTTGAACAGGGCGGCTTCCTGATGCGTGTTTCCACTGGTAAGGCCACCGTTTCCGACAGCCGCATGTTCACGGTGGTGGTCGAGAGCTTCGGTCTCGGCCGTCAACGCCGGGCCGAGCGGCAGCTCACCGTGCCCTTTGCCCAACTGCAATCGCTGATGCAGACGATCGCCCTGCGCGGTGGTCGGATCAGGGTGATCAGTGCCGGCACCGCGAGCACCGGGCTTGAGGCCGATCCGGCTACCGCCGGCCAAGCCACCCAGCCAGCTCAGCCCGAAACCGCCCCCCAACCGTCCGCCCAAGCAGCTGTGAATCACGCCGCCGTTCCGGTCAACCTCTACAAGCCGAAGAATCCCTTCCTCGGCACCGTCACCGGCAACTACAGCCTGCTCACCGATGGGGCCATCGGCCGGGTGAACCACATCAGCTTCGACCTCAGCGGTGGTGATCCCCTGCTGCATTACGTCGAAGGCCAGTCGATCGGCATCA
>CALPNT020000119.1 GCA_943325005.2 Bifidobacterium breve
CGCGCCGGCTGCAGTTCGACATCGAGGCTTGATCTCTCCAGCGCTTGGGGTGCTCAGGCCCTCAGCTTGGGCAGCAGCACCCCACCCCAAACAGCTCAGCCCAGGTAGGGATCCAGGAAGCTGAGCGGCCTGGCCATGGTGGCCGAAAAGCCGAGGATGCCCCGATCCCGGTGGCTGTAGAGCACGGTGTCGTCCGCCTCCAGCAGCACGGTGCCACCCCGCTGGGTGAGGAAGTCGTCGCGCGGCACGTAGGTGCGCCAATGGCCGAGCACCTCGGTCATGTTGCGCAAGCGGACCGTGGCCAGCTCGAAGGGCCGCTGGAAGCCACTGCCGCCCGCTCTGGCGAAGAACGACCCCTGGATCGGCGGCAGCGGGCCGGCCTGGATTGTTTCATCGTCGGCGATGCGCTGGGGGGCGCTGCGATCTCCCGTGTAGCCCCGCAGCACCTCGGCCAGGGTGCCGGGAGAACCGATGCCGGCACACATCAGCAGCAGGTTGGGCCAGGGGCCACCAACTTGTTGCAGGCCCGGATAGAGCCCCAGAGCCCGATGCAGCTGCGGCTCCGCATCCACCACCAGGCGCTCGCTGGGGAAGTGGGTGAAGGCACAGAAGCGTTGGCGGCTGGCCTCGTTGCCGATGCCGATCGCCAGCACCGCAATCCCGGCGGACTGCAGCTGCGGCAAGACGGGAACCAGGGCCTGGGCGTATTCGAGGCTGTCGAAATCGCCCAGCTGGCTCAGCAGCAGCACCAGGCGGCGCTGGCCCCGGCCCATGCCGGCCACAGACTCCAGACGTTCGAGCAGGACCGCGGGGGCACTCGCAGGCCGATCGGTGCTGGGCATGGGCAAGGCGACGCTCAGGGCTGCCCCATCGTGGCGTGCGCCAGGAACGTTTCGGCAGCGGCGGCCAGGTTCTGCCGCCGAGCCGGCTCGATCCGATCCAGCAGGCTCACCATCATCGACAGGCGGGGGTTGGCACGAAAGAACTCCCGATGGCGATCGATGAAACGCCAGTAGAGGCCGTCCCAGATCTCGCACCATGGCCCCCGCTTGTAATCACCCATCTTGAGGATGTAGTTGGAGCCGCAGATGTAGGGCTTGGTGGCGAAGATACCGCCATCACTCATCTGGCCCATGCCATACACGTTCGGGCCCATCACCCATTCGTAGGAATCCAGGTAGCGCTCCATGAACCAGCGATGCACCTCGTTGGGCTGGATTTCACACAGCAGCATCAGATTGCTGATCACCATCAGCCGCTCGATGTGGTGGTTGTAGCCCAGGCGATTGAGGCGCTGGATCGCCGTATCCAGGGGCGGCAGGCCGCTGCTGCCGTCGTTCCAGCAGGGCGCCAGCTGGCGGTGATGGTTCCAGAAGTTGCTGCTGGCCTGGCGTTCGCCATAGACCCGATCGATACCGCGCACGAACTCCCGCCAGCCGATCAGCTGGCGCAGGAACCCTTCCAGCGAGGCGATCGGGATCGGCTCACCGCTCGGCGGCTGGCCCCTTTGGGGCTGGCCGTGTTGGTTCGTGTCATGGGCCAGGGTGGCCGCGATCACCGCTGCCGGCGTCAACAGGCCGAGATTGAGCAGGGGCGAGAGCAGGGAGTGATGCAGGGTGTCGTGACGCTGGCTGAGGGCGTCCTCGTAGGGGCCGAAGTCGTTGAGACGCTCCGCCAGGAACTGCTGCAGCCAGGCCTCGGCACCGGCGTGATCGAAGGGAATCCATAACGTGCCCAGCTCGCCCGGGTGATCGGCGAAGTAGCTGGTGATCAACTGCCGCACCGCTGGCTCATGGGGGCTGGCCGTCACGGGCGGCAGGCGCGGCTCGAGGTAGTCCTTCGGCAACCGCCGACGGTTCTCGGTGTCGAAGCTCCAGCGGCCGCCGCTGGGAGTGCCGTCGGCTTCAAGCAGCAGCCCCAGCCGGCGCCGTTGCCGCTGATAAAACGACGCCATCCGGGGGCGCCGTTGCGCTTGGAACCAGCTCTGGCTCTCGGCGGCGGATTCGAGAAAAGCCGGCGAAGCCAACACGATGAGCGGCAGGGAATGGTGCTGGCAGAAGCGCTGCAGGGCGGCCTCGAAGCTGGGGTCGGCGATTTCCGCCACCTGCAGCTCACGATGGCCCGCCAGTTCCAGCGCCAACCGCTCCCAGAAGGACACGCCGACGGAGGCCGGCAACTCGAAGTAGTCCACCGCCAGGCCATGAGCCCGCAGGGCATCGCGGAAGCTGCGCATCGCCACGAAGGTATGCAGCAGCCGCAGCTTGTGGTAGCGGTAGGCGGAGGCCACTGCCAGGTCTTCGATCATCAGCACCCGGCTGCTGGAGTCGAGCTGCAGCGGCGGGGCGCTGAACCAGTCGCGGTGCAGCTGATCGCCCAGGATCAGGGTCAGGGTCATCGGGTCAGGACCATCGCTGGCGGTGCGTCTGCAGAGGGTCATACCGCTGCAGCTGCACCTCCAGGTTGAAGCGCCGCGGCGTGCCGCCGAAGCTGCGCGGATCGGAGCCGACGCCGGCCAGATAGGCCCAGTTGCCGGTGTTCAGGGCCGGCTGTGCATCAATGAGCATCCATTCAAAAAAACGGGCACCCCAGATCCAGGGCAGTTGCAGCTCATGGATGAAGTGCGAGGCCACCCACTGACGGCCGCGATTGGAGAGGTAGCCGGTGGCCAGCAGCTCCCGCAACTGGGCATCGATCAAGGGGTGGCCACTGTCGGCCCGGGTCCAGCGGCGGAATCGCTCGCGGTCCGCCACCCAGCTGTGGGGGCGCCCCTGAATGCCGCCCGGGTCGTGGAAGGCGGCACCGTGCCGCTGCTCCGACCAGAGAAAGAACTCGCGCCAGAGCAGTTCCTGCTTCAGCCACTCCGACCCTTCGTCGGCGCCATGCAGAGCCTGGTAACGCAACAGCTCAGCCCAGATCCGCCGCACCGACAGCGAGCCGATCCCCAGGAAGGGGGAAACCTTCGACGAGAACTCCGTACCCACCAGCCCATTGCGGCTGGCCTTGTAGTGGCGCAGCCCATCGGTATCGAACAGGTAGTGCTGCAAGCGAGCCAGGGCGCTGGGCTCATCGCCGCGGAAGGGAAAAGCACTGCGGGGATCGACGGAGTCGGTGTCGGGCCGGGGGCCGGGGGGCGGCGGTGAGCAGGGTGACTGCGGCTGAGGGTGAGGCTGTAGCCAGGTCGGGGGCCAACCCTCAAGGCCGGCACCCAGACCGGCGAGATCGGCTGGTGGCAATGGCGGCAGGGGCGCCTGTGGCAAGCCACGGCGAAACTCAGCGAACACCCGTGGAAACGAAGCCGGCGCGATCGGCCAATCGTCAAACAGCCAGCTCTCCCGGCAGTGCAACACCACCTCAGGGCGCAGCAGCTCGCCGTGGGCGGCCAGCGCCGCTGCGGTGCTGAGCTGGGGGAAGTGGAGCAGGGGAATGGCCGCCGCCATCAGGCGGGATCGCAAGGAGCCCAGGGCCTGCGCGGCCAGCCGCCGCTGGTGGGGGCCGCGCAGCCGCTGAGCTTCGGGCCGGCCGGCCAGCACGATCAGCCGACCACCGCGCTGGCGAGCCAGGGCCACGGCAGCAGCGAAGGCGGGCTGGTCATCGAGGCGCAGCTGCCCCTCCAAGGCCACGGCAATGGTGATGGCGCGGGCCATGGCGGCGGCACGGAGCCGGCCCAGCCTGGCAGGCTCAGCCCCCACATCCCGCCCAGGCGTGTGAGGCCCGAACCAGGGAAAGCGTCGCTGGGTGGCAACGGCTGGAGACCAGAGTGATGCGGCCCGCCGCGGTGGGCCCAGGATCCTGGCGACAGCAGTTCAATGGCCAGCGGCTCGGCACCTGCGCCCGTCCGGAGGAGCTGCTGGGAACCACGGGCACGCCACACTTGATCGCCATCTCCACCGGAAAATCGGACAACTGCCGCAGAAGTGCAGCAATCGCGGATCCCATTTCCTATCCAATCATCCTAGCCAAGTCACAGTCATTTGCTAGCATGGTACTGATACTTTTTATTGAACGATCATGCTCACCGGCCCAGATCTACTCGCCAAGCTCAAGGACATGGGCGATGTCTCCAGGTCTGATCTCGTACGCTCCACGGGCTATTTCAGCACCAAAAGTGACGGCTCGGAACGGCTGAACTTCACCGCTTTCTATGAAGCGCTGCTGGAAGCCAAAGGCGTGAACCTGGGCGAAAGCAGCAGCCGTGGTACCAAGCGGCCCGGTCGTCATCTGAGCTATGCCACCAAGGTGCAGTTCAATGGCAATCTGATGGTGGGTCGTGCCTACACGGCCCAGTTGGGACTGCGGCCCGGTGATCAGTTCGAGATCAAAATTGGCAAAAAGCAAATCCGGCTGGTTCCTGTCGGCGGTACCGACGAAGAGGAGTGAACCTCAGCGCAGACATCCCGGCAGCGGAGTTGGGAGCGCACCTGCAGCGAACGCTCGCGGCCTGCTCCGATCAATCACGACCTCCCCAGCGACTCGGTTGGCCGGGCGTCTGAGGAGTCAATGGATCGACAGTGGCTCAGTTCTGATCTGACCCTCCCGTTGCAGCAGTCAGCTGCTACGGGTTCTGCAGACGCCATAGCGCCAGACCACCGCCACGCCCGCGAGCTGCCAACCAACCCGCCGGGTCGCGAGCGATCAACGCAAAAAAGGGCTTCCGCCGCACTGCCGGGGCCGGCAGGGAGCGCTGCAGCACCAAGCGACCCGCCAGGCGTAACTCCAACCGCTCAAACCAGAACTCCAGCAGCGGCCGGGAGCCCAGCAGCCGTCCAGGCCCACGGAAGCGCAGCTCCACCGCTCCGAGCTTGACGGCATTGCTGAGTTGCAGGGCCTCGCCGGCGGCCTCGATCTCCAACCGAGCTCCCAGGCCGCGCAGCAGCAGGCCACTGAAGGCGGAGGCCCGGCTGCTGCCTTTGGGCCACACCTGATCCAGCTGCCAGCAGCCGTCTAACTCGGCTGGACCGAGGCCGGTTCCACCGTGGCGCACCTGCTGCTCCAGGGCCAGCAACGTTGTTCCGGTGGGCAGCTCGGAACGCAAGGGGGTGGAGAGGGCCACGGACGTCGAGTCGACTGCCTCGGCATGGTGGCGTAGCCACCGAAGCCGCCAAGGGTTCGAACACGGCTTTCGAGCAACGCACTCGAACCAAGCACGCGAACCAGGCCTTCAAACCAGGCAACAGGTGGGGGGCCGGTAAACTCCGCCCACCGCCGTGGCACCAGGGTCGGCGCCTCAGGAACCAACCAGGGACCCACAGCCCGCAAGCCCAAACGCCAGTTCCAGCAAGGAGTGATCCCAAGGTGCATTTCCAGGACATCATCAGCAGCCTCAATCGGTTCTGGGCGGAGCAGGGCTGCCTGGTGTTGCAGCCCTATGACACCGAGAAAGGGGCTGGCACCATGAGTCCTCATACCGTCTTGCGGGCGATTGGGCCGGAGCCTTGGGCTGTGGCCTATCCGGAGCCCTGCCGGCGCCCCACCGATGGCCGCTACGGAGACAACCCCAACCGCGCCCAGCACTATTTTCAATATCAGGTGCTGATCAAGCCCTCACCAAATGGCATCCAGGAGACCTATCTGGCCTCACTGGAAGCCCTGGGCATTCGGCAGGCTGATCACGATATTCGCTTTGTTGAAGACAACTGGGAGTCACCAACCCTGGGAGCCTGGGGTGTGGGCTGGGAGGTATGGCTTGATGGCATGGAGGTCACCCAGTTCACCTATTTCCAGCAATGTGGTGGCATCGATTGTCGCCCCGTCTCGATTGAAATCACCTATGGACTGGAGCGCCTCGCCATGTATCTCCAGGATGTGGAGAGCATCTGGGACCTGAGCTGGAACGGCCAGCGCAGCTATGGCGACATCTGGTTACCATTTGAAAAGGGACAGTGCACTTACAATTTCGAAGCCTCCAATCCCGAGCGATTGCAGCAGCTGTTTGCGCTCTACGAGGCGGAAGCCGGTGACCTGATCGCCAAGGCGCTGCCGGCACCGGCACTGGATTTTGTGCTCAAGTGCAGCCACACCTTCAATCTCTTGGAAGCCCGCGGCGTGATCTCCGTGACCGAGCGCACGGCCACGATCGCCCGCATCCGCCATCTGGCCAAGCAGGTGGCCGAAGCCTGGCTGGCAGAACGCCAGGCCCTTGGCTTCCCACTGTTGAGCGAACAGCAGCGGGCGCGTTGGCAGCAGGCCCAGCCTGAAGCGCTCGCCGTCCAGGCCTGAAGTTGTACACATCCTGATCACTGCTGAAGCGAAGCCTTGCCTGGCCTTTTGACGACCCGATGGCCATAAAGAGCGAAGCAAGCCCTACAACTTTTTATTCAGAGCCGCAGCTACCTGCCACCGAATTGACAGTGCAAATATGAAAAAACCTGCGGAAATCAACAAGATGATGACGAGGCAAAAGATTGATCACCAGACGCACAGCTCTGGCCATCAGAACAGAACTCTCACCCGTGATCTTGTGCGGCTGATGCCTAGGGCCGCTGATGCCTTACCGCCAGGGCTGCGACCAGGTTCTGTTGAGGCTTGGCGTCAGACTGGCTGATCTGCTGCCGAAGAAAAGTTGCCATGAAACGCCGAACCTGGCTGCTGCTGGCCGTGCTGCTGCTGGGGAGCTTTCAGGCCGGCCGGCTGGCGGAACGGCTGATCTTGCCTTGTCGGCTGCGGCCGCTGGCAGCGTTGGTGGCGCCGTTGCTGGGCCAGCCGCTGCCAAGCCACCACCTGTGTGAGCTGCTGTTGCTGGTTCCCTCGTTCTGATGCCGGTGCTGACAATCAGGTCGCAGCAACTGGCAATGGCCGCCGTATCCAGGAAATCCCAGGCTGCATCGACGACATCCTGGCCGCAGTGAAAGGCGCCATGAAAGGAAACAGGCGAGCAGCTGTTCGGCACCGGGTCCCTTCTGCAGGGACAGGAGCCGCAGGCCGGGGATCTCAGCCAGGAGCAGGCTGAAACCGGGATCTCGGCTGGGTGGACCTGGGAATCCTGTCCAGATGCCGACACTCTGGCGCATGCAGTCCGCTGAACCGAGACGTCGGCTGGTCAAGACGGGGCTAGTGATGCTGCTGGCTGGCCTGTTCCTCGCCAGCCTGTTGCGTCCGATCACACCGGGGCCCTACGACCCGGTGCGCTTGCTGGGCGTGGGGGATGGTCCTGTCGCCGCGATCTTGCGTGGCACCTTGCTGGAGGATCCAAGGACGGTGCTGCTGCCCCAGACGGCGGCGGCTCCAGCGGCACCGGCGCCGGCCTGTCGGGTGCTGCTGGCAACGGCCGGCGGCCGCACCGAGCTCCAGTTCGAACCCTGCCCCAGCCTGCGCCAGGGCTGGTTGTTGCGCGTGACGGGCAACCTGCGCCGGCCGATGCCCGCCCCCCATCCTCTGCTGGCGGGGCCAGCGGAACGGCTGGCCCGCCAGCAGAGCTGGAGCCGGCTGAAGGTGGAGCAATTCCAGGTGCTGAAGCGACCGCCCACCCCGGTGGTGGATCTGCGCCGGAGCATTGCTGCCCGGTTGATCCAGGCCGCCGGGCCAGAGCGGGGAGGGCTGCTGGCGGCCCTGGTGCTGGGCAGTGCGGTGGTGCCCTTGCCGCTGGAGCTGCGACAGGACTTCCGGGCGTCCGGGCTCTCCCATGCGCTGGCCGCCTCTGGTTTCCATCTCACCGTGTTACTGGGGCTGGTCACCGCCATGACCCGGCCACTGGGACGCAGCTTGCGTCTGCTGCTGGCAGGTGGGGCGATGCTGCTGTTTCTGTTGTTAGCGGGTGCCCAAGGGTCTGTGGTGCGGGCCGTGCTGATGGGCGGTGCGGCCCTGGTGGCCATGGAGTTCAGCCGGCGCACCCG
Source organism: Bifidobacterium breve (assembly GCA_943325005.2). Lineage (GTDB taxonomy): Bacteria > Cyanobacteriota > Cyanobacteriia > PCC-6307 > Cyanobiaceae > Cyanobium. Next base: position 7,830 of record CALPNT020000119.1, read on the forward strand.
ACCCCTGGGGCTGCTGGCGGCCGTGGTGGTGGCGATGCTGGCTTGGAATCGGCTCTGGCTGGCTGATGTGGGTTTCCAGCTGTCGGTGGCGGCCACCGCCGGATTGTTGGTGTCGGCGACACCACTGGAACAGCACATCAGGGCCTGGCTGCCGCCTGGCAGCAAAGGGCTGAAAAGCTGCTGGGCAGCGCCACTGGCCGCAGCACTGGCCGTGCCGCTGGCCGCCACGATCTGGACCTTGCCGCTGCAGCTGCTCCATTTCGGCGTGGTGCCGGCCTATGCGGTGCCAGCCAACCTGGCGGCCGCTCCACTGCTGACACCCCTCACCCTGGCCGCCATGGCCCTGGCCCTGGTGGCGGTGCTCTTGCCTGGCCTCCTGCCGGTTCTCCTGCTGCCGGTGGATCCCCTGGCGCAACTGCTGCTGGCTATCGCCAAGGGCTTCGCCGCCTTGCCCATGGCCCAGTGGCAGCTGGGCCGACCACTGCCATGGCTGGTGGCCCTGTTCGCTCTGGCGCTGCTGGGACTGCTGCTGCCGGGACTGGCGCCACCCTGGCGGCGGCTGGCGCCTGGCGGCTTGGCGCTTGTGGTGGTGCTTCATTTCGTGCTGCTCGGGGCCGATCAGCTGCTGCTGGTGCACCAGGGCGGCCCGAGTGCAGGCCGGGATCTGCTGATCGCTCGCCATCGCGGCCGGGCGGCCTTGATCAGCAATCACAGCGATCCCTACAGCTGCCGGCAGGTGAGCCAGCTCGCCACTGGCCTCGGGGTGAACCGCTTTGACTGGTTGTTGTTACTGGATCCAGTGGCATCGAGCGAGCCCGCCTGCTGGCGGCGCCTGGCACCTGTCGTGCTGGCCTACGGCGATGGCAGCATCCCACTGGCGGCCGGCGAACGGCTGGCCAGTCCTGGGCTGGAGGTGGAGGCTCTGACGATGGACAGTCATGGACTGCATCTGCGGGTGGGCAAGCAGCAGTGGCTGCTGCTGCCGGATCGGCAGGCGCTGTGGGCCTGGCGCCATAGCGGCCGGCCCCGGCCCGAGGCGGTGTGGCTGGGGTTTCGCCCCAGACCCCAGGATCAGCGCCAGCTGCTGGCCCAAGGACCACCCCCCCGCAGACTCTGGTGGAGCGGCCCAGCCGCTGCTGGCCAATCCCCACCGGCTCCCTGGCAAGCCACCGGGATCAGTGGCTCGCTGTTGGCCTACGGGGGCTGACGGATCCGTAAAGTGGCGATGGCTTTGTCGCCAGAACCCCTGCCATCCCATGGCAAGCAAAGGTTCTGGCCGAGCCCTTGGGAGAGGTGGCTGAGTGGTCGAAAGCGAACGACTCGAAATCGTTTGAAGGGAAACCTTCCGTGGGTTCGAATCCCACCCTCTCCGTTCTCAAAGGATCCGAAGGGATCCGCAAAAATCCCAAAGCCACTGCAGTGCAGCTGATCTGCGCTTTTGGGTCGTCCGAGTAGATCCGCTGAAAGCCCGCTACAGCCGCTGCGGATGACGGTATTTTTGACGGTATAGCCAGCCGGGATCGGGTCTATACCGTCACCTTGCTTGCTGAACCGCCGACATCCAC
>CALPNT020000120.1 GCA_943325005.2 Bifidobacterium breve
CCCAGATCCAGTCCTCCGAGAACGCGATCCTCACCCCGGGGGGTACCGATGCCGAGCGCCAGCAGCAGCTGCGCCGCATCGATGGGGCCTGGAAGCAGATCAACGCCGGTTTCAAGCAGTACGAAGCCACTGCCTCCACCCCTGAGGAATCCAGGCTCTATGCCGACTTCAAGCAGGATTGGGCTGACTGGGAGAACGGTCACAAGGAGTTGCTGCGGGCGGTGAGCGTGATCGGTAACGCCCCCTTCCCTGCCCCCACCACACCCCAGGGCCGGGCGATCTTCACCATCGCCTCCCAGGAGGTTCCCGCCTTCAATGCCGCCACCGATGCCTTGGTCAAGGTCATCGACCTGAACTACAAGCTCGGCACTGAGGCCGCTGAAAAAGGTGATGCGGATGCCAAGACCTCGCTGTTCTGGTCGATCGTGGCTCTGGTGGCCGCGCCCTCGATCGGCTGGTTCGCCTCCAACTACTTCACTCGCACGATCGCCAAACCCCTCGGCGCTCGCATCACCGAGGTGGTGACGGTGGCTGAAAACGTGGCCGGCGGCGATCTGACCCGCAACCTGCCCGACACCCAGGATGGTGACGAGCTCGGCAAGCTCCAGAACGCCATCCATGTGATGGTGGGCAACCTCAGCAATCTGGTGCGCCAGATCCAGAGCTCCGGCGTTCAGATCACCACCTCCACCACCGAGATTGCCGCTTCCGGTAAGCAGCTCGAAGCCACCGTGGCTGAGCAGCTGGCTTCCACCAACGAGGTCACCGCCACCGCTCAGCAGATCGCCGCCACCTCGATGAACGTGGTGCGGGCGATGGACGACGTCAAGGTTCAGGCCGTCGACACGGCTGATTCGGCCTCCCACAGCCAGCAGGACCTCGACCAGATGGAGAAGGTGATGCGGGATCTGGTCACCGCCACCGCCGCCATCACCTCCAAGCTGGATGTGATGCACGAGAAGGCCAACAACATCAACACCGTGGTGACCACGATCACCAAGGTGGCCGACCAGACCAACCTGCTCAGCCTCAACGCCGCGATCGAGGCCGAAAAGGCCGGTGAATACGGCACCGGCTTCGCCGTGGTGGCCCGCGAGATCCGCCGCCTCGCCGACCAGACCGCCGTGGCCACGCTCGAAATCGAGCAGATGGTCAAGGAGATGCAGGGCGCCGTTTCGATCGGCGTGATGGAAATGGATCACTTCAGCAAGACCGTCACCTCCGCCGTCGAAGACGTGGTGCGGATCAGCGACCAGGTGGAAGTGGTGATCGAGCAGGTCAAGGGCCTGACGCCCAAGTTCGAAATGGTCGGCCAGAGCATCCAGGAGCAATCCCAGGGTGCCCAGCAGATCAGTGAGGCGATGCAGCAGTTGAGCCAGGGATCCCAGCAGACCTCCGATGCCCTGCGCGAGTCCAACCGGGCTCTCGAAGTGCTCGACGAATCCACCCAGTCCATGCGCACGGAAATCTCCCGCTTCCATGTCGCCAACTAATCTGGATTTCGACCCCGACGTCCTGCACGCACCGGTCAAGACCGAGCAGCCGCCCTCCCTGCTCGATGACTGCTGGAATCGCATCGGTGTGTTCGGCGATCGCTCCTGTCCGGAGCTGCTGAGCTGTGTGCACTGCCGCAATTGCCAGGTGTATTCGGCTGCCGGCCGCAGCCTGCTCGAGCGCCTGCCCCCCGGCGATTACCTGCAGGAATGGACCGCCGTGCTGGCGGAAACCAAGCGCGGTTCCGATAGCTCCACGCTCTCGGCCGACGGCTCGGTGGTGCGCAGTGATCAATCGCTGTCGGTGATGATCTTCCGCCTGGCCAGCGAACTGTTCGCCCTGCCGGTTGGGGTGTTCCTGGAGGTTTCGGCGCCGTTTGTCGTCCATTCGGTGCCCCGCCGCACCAACCAGCTGTTTCTGGGCATGGTCAATGTGCGCGGCGAAATCATGCTGGCCGCCTCGCTCACCAACCTGCTGGGTCTCGCGGTTCAGTCCAGCAGCGCCAGCACCAGCGCCGCCTCCCATGCCGCTGGTCGGATGGCGGTGGCCGGTGCACCGGAAGGCAAATGGGTGTTCCCGATCGATGAGATCTACGGCATCTATCTGTTCAATCGCGATGATGTCAAGCCGGCACCAGTGGTGATCACCAATGCCGATCATTCCTATGCCTGTGGTGTGTTCCAGTGGCAGAACCGCTCGGTGGCCCTGCTCGATCCTGATCGCATTTTCCAGGCACTGACCAACGAGATCTCCCCCGCATGAGCGACCATTCCTCCGAAGCGACTCCGCTTGAGTTGTTTCGCCTCGAACTCGAAGAGCGGGTCGAGTCGCTCAACCAGGCGCTGCTGCTGCTGGAAAATCAGCCCGAACTGCGCGAGGCCTGTGATCAGGTGATGCGCTCGCTGCACTCGGTCAAGGGTGCGGCCGCCATCGTTGTGCTGCCGGCCCTGGTGCGGGTGGCCCATCGGCTCGAAGATTTCTTCGTGGCCGTCAAGCACGGAGAGGCCTCGCTGGATCAGCGAGCCTTTGCCCTCAGCTTTCGCTGCGTCGACCTGTTTCAGGATGTCAGTCGCCAGGCTGCCGACGAGATCCGCGAATGGTTGGGGGCGCGCAGCCCCGAGATCGATGAGCTGGTCGACTCCCTGAATCAGCTGCTTCCCGAAGGCAGCAATCGCAGCCCGGCACCGCGCAGTGCTTCCTCCGATCTGGACAATCCCTTCGGTTCCGCTTCGGACAGCGGCAACTCGGCTCCGGCCGCTGCCGACCGGGTGGTGCGCGTCGAGGCGGAGAACCTCAACCGCATCATGGCCCTCTCCGGCGAAATGCTGGTGGAGGCCAAGTGGCTGCAGCCCTTCGCCGATTCGCTCAGCCTGCTCAAGGACCGCCAGAAAGACCTGCAGGCCACGATTGAGGCGCTGCGCCTGCAGCTCACCGAATCCGGCCAGACGGCCAGCCTGGAGCTGGTGGAAAAGGCGCGCGTCAAGGAGCGCGAGTGCCGCGAAACCCTCACCGAGCGCCTGGGGGAACTGGAGCTCTACGCCCTGCGCACCACCAACCTCTCCTATCGCCTCTACCGCGAGGTGATCGGCTCCAACATGCGGCCGTTCTCCGACGCGATCGTCGCCTTCCCGCGCATGGTGCGCGATCTGGCGATCAGCCTTGGCAAGCAAGTGCAGCTGGAGGTGGTGGGCAAGGGCACCCTGGTGGATCGCGACATCCTGCGCAAGCTCGAATCGCCCCTCACCCACATCCTGCGCAACGCTGTTGATCACGGCATCGAGCTGCCGGACGAGCGGCTGGAGCTGGGCAAACCCAGTCGCGGCACGATCCGCATCGAAGCCCTGCATCGGGGCGGCATGCTCTCGATCACCATCAGCGATGACGGCATGGGCGTGCGCTTCGACGAAGTGCGCCAGAAGTTGGTGGCCGAGGGTCTGTTCAGTGCCGAGGACGCCGAAGCCCTCTCGGAAGCCGAGCTCTGCGAGCACCTCTACCAGCCGGGCTTCTCCACCGCCGCCTCGGTGACCGAGGTCTCCGGCCGTGGTGTTGGCCTCGATGTGGTGAGCTCGATGGCCAATGAGGTGGGCGGCACGGTGCGCTTCTCCTCGGCGATCGGTGAAGGCACCAGCATTCACTTCCAGCTGCCGCTGACGCTCTCGGTGGTGCGCACCCTGCTGGTGGAGATCGCCGGCGAGCCCTATGCCTTCCCGCTGGCGCGCCTCGATCAGATCGTGGCGATCGAAACCTCCGAGATCAGCGTGATGGAGGGCCGGGAATGTTTCTTCCTCGATGGTGTGTCCATCGGCCTGATCTCCTCGCGCCAGGTGATGCATTTCCCCGAGGCGCCCCAGGGTGACGGCCCGATTCCGGTGGTGGTGATCAGTGATCACGCCAAGGTCTACGGCGTGGTCGTCGATCGCTACCTCGGTGAGCAGGATCTGGTGGTGCGCCCCCTCGATCCGCGCCTGGGCAAGGTGGCCAATGTCAGTGCCGCCGCCCTGATGGGCGATGGCCAGCCGATCCTGATCGTCGACACGGTGGATCTGGTGCGCTCGATCGATTCGCTGCTGCAGAACTCCGGGCTCCAGAGCCAGGCCGCCCGCAAGCCCGCCAAGCAGGGCCAGCGCATCCTGATCGCCGACGACTCTCCCGTCGCCCTCGATCTGCAGGCCCGGCTGGTGAGCTCCCGCGGCTACGAGGTGAATCGGGCTGTCAACGGTATGGAGGCCTGGAAGACCATCCGCGATGGCGATTACCAGTTGCTGGTCACCGACGTGGACATGCCGGAAATGGATGGCATCGCCCTGATTCAGGCCCTGCGCAAGGAGCCCCGCTTCAAGCACCTGCCGATCATCATCTCTTCGTCCCGCGATTCTGAGCAGGACCGCCTGCACGGGATGGAGGCCGGCGCTGACTACTATCTTGTCAAGAGCAACTTTCAGGACGAGACCCTGTTGGATGCCATTCATCAACTGATCGGACCCGCTTGAGCAGCACCACTTGAGGATTGCGATCGTCAACGACCTGGCCTTGGCGGTCACGTCGATCCGTCGGGTGCTGGAGCACGAGGGCCGCCACAGCATCGCCTGGGTGGCCCGCGACGGCCAGGATGCCCTGGCTCGTTTCGTTGCCGATGAGCCGGATCTGGTGCTGATGGATCTGGTGATGCCCCTGATGGACGGGGTTCAGGCCACCAAGCGGATCCGGGAGATCTCCCGCTGTCCGATCCTGATCGTCACCGCCGATGCGGGCCGCTCCTCCGGGCTGATTTTTGATGCCATGGGCCACGGCGCCCTGGATGTGGTCAGCGTGCCTCTGCTCACCGAGCCCCCGGCCGAGAGCGGCCGGGGGCTGCTGCAGAAGATCGCCACGGTCGAGCGCCTGCAGGGGCGGACCGCCGGCAGGCCACCGGTCCGCCCCGGGTCCCCCGCCATGCCGGTGGCCCGCCGCCGCCCGCCCCTGATCGCCATTGGTTCCTCCACCGGCGGTCCCCGCACCCTGGCCGCGGTGCTCGCTCCCCTGCCCCGCCAGATGGGCCATGCCGTGGTGGTGGTCCAGCACATCGATGCCCAGTTCGCCCCCGGGCTGGTGAGCTGGCTGGATGGCCAGATCGCCCTGCCGGTGCGGGCCGCCGAAGCCGGCCAGATGCCCCAGGCCGGCACCGTGCTGGTGGCGGTCAGCAACGACCATCTGGTCATCCAGGCGGATGGTCGCTTCGCCTATCAGCGCGAGCCGCTGGAGGAGCCCTACCGGCCGTCTGTGGATGTGTTCTATGGAAGCCTGGTCAAGCACTGGCGCGATCCCGGCGTGGCGGTGCTGCTCACCGGCATGGGCCGCGATGGCGGCAAGGGCATGCTCGAACTCCGCCGCAACGGCTGGCACACGATCGCCCAGGACGAGGCCAGCTGTGCGGTCTATGGCATGCCCAAGGCGGCCGTCGAACTGGGTGGCGCGATCGAGGTGCTGCCGCCGGAGGCGATCGCCAGGAGCCTGGGCCAGCGGCTGTCGTCGCGCTGAGCGGCCGGCCGGGCCCGCTTCAGTGATGCTCGCCTGGAGAGCCAAGCCGCCGGAGCTTAAAACTGTTCATCCTGAACTGAAGCCAGGGGCCGGATGCGAATAGACGGAAAGGTTGATTGATGTTTGATCCAAGTTCGCTGATGATTTCTCCTGGCATCGATTCCGCGCAGGCCGAACTGCAGTGCCGGGAATTCGAGGTGATCTTCCGCCTGTTCGACGCCGACGGCGACGGTGAGATCTCCGTAGCCGAGACGGAGCGGGCTCTCGCCAATCTCAGTGACACGATCACACCTGCGGCGGGGATGGAGCTGCTGGCGATGGCCCGCCTGGACGGCTCGCTCGACATCCACGACTTCACCATCTGGGCGATGGGCCAGCCGGGTTTCGATCTGGCGGACACCCTGCGCGAGATCTTCGAGCTGGTCGATCGTGATCGCAGCGGCTGCCTCAGCCTTGAGGAGCTGGCCGTGATGCTCTCGGTGTTCGATGAGAGCTTCGCTGCCGAGCATCTCCAGGACCTGATGCAGGCCCATGACGCCGATGGCAGCGGCACGATCACCTACGACGAATTCCTGAATGTGCTCCGAGACCAGAAGGGGATCGCCCTCTCCCTGGCCGATCTCAGGCGCCTCAAGAAAACGCTGATTCACTACAGCACCAGCAGCCGCTGCTCCAGGATCGGCCTGGTGGAGGTGGACTGCGACCTCGGCGCCGGCATTCCCGGGGCCGGTGCGGGCATCGAGCTGCTCAAGCAGGCGGCCCAGCGTCAGCAGGATCTGCGCCGCATCCGCGACCAGTTGATCGAGGAGATCAACCCACAGCGCTCCGGGGCCCGCTCCAGCGAGCTGGGTCGCGGTGAGAGCACTCCCCATGCCCGTCACATTCAGGAGATCTCCCGGGTGATGGGTCAGGCCGCCGAGCTGGTCGCCGCCACCCGCGAGCGAGGCCTGTTCCCGGTGGTGCTGGCCGGCGATCATTCCACCGCCGCCGGCACGATCGCCGGGCTGCGTCGCGCCCACCCCGACAGCCGCATCGGCGTGGTCTGGATCGATGCCCATGCGGACATCCATTCCCCGTTCACCACGCCCTCGGGCAACATGCACGGCATGCCGCTGGCGGTCGCCACCGGCCACGACAATGCCCACCACGCCATCCAGCAACCGGAGACGGAGACAGCCGATCTGTGGCGCTGGTGCCAGAACCTTCCGGGCACCGGCAAGCCGGCCATCCAGCTACGGGACATCATCTACGTCAGTGTCCGCGACACCGAACCGGCCGAGGAGGCAACGATCCGCGCTTACGGCCTGCCGATCGTCAGCACCGAGGAGGTGCGGCGCATCGGCGGCGAGGCCGCCGCCCGGCGCTGCCTCGATTACCTCGCCGACTGCGACCTGATCTACGTCAGTTTCGACGTGGACTGCATGGATGCCACCGTGTTCAAGGGCACCGGTACACCGGTGCTGGGCGGGCTCTGGGCCCATGAGGCGCTGGCGATCAATCGCACCCTGCTGCGCGATCCACGGGTCTGCTGCTGGGAGATCTGCGAGATCAACCCCCTTCTCGACACCCTCAACACTCTGACCGAGGTGTCCCTGGGCATCTATCAGGGAGTGCTGGAAGTGCTGGAGCAGCGGCTCTAGCTCAGACCGGGCCGCTGGCGTTGGCGCCCACAGTGGCAAGGGCTCTGTCGTGGTACGGGCTCCCCGTGACAACGGCTCCCCGTGAGAAGGGGGCCCGTTTCAGGGGAGGCCAGGTGCCCTGGTCCCGCTGCTGCCCTGTCTCTGTCTGATCTCCGCCCGGCTCTCACCATGTCCACCGGTTCTTCTCCGCTGATCGCCCACGAGCTGTTGCAGGGCTTCCTGGCGCCTGAGCCGGTCGCCCCCTCGCGCCTCCAGCGGCTGCTGCCCAGCAGCGGCACCCTGCCCGGCATCACCCGCCTGGGGGGCCATCACCCCCTGGTCCACGTCCTGGTGAGTGGGCTGCGCAGCTGCGGCCAGGTGATCTTCATCAACAATCCGCTCAGCGGACTGCTGCTGCTGCTGGCGATGGCGCTGCAGTCGTTCTGGGCCTCGGGGCTCACCTTGCTCGGCATCGTGGCGGCCCATCTCTTTGCCCGGGCGATCGGCGCCGATCGCCAGACGCGGCGCAATGGCATCTACGGCTTCAACGGGGCGCTGGTGGGCAGTGCGGTGGCCTGCTTCGCCGACCTTGATCCTGCTGCCGCCCGACCCTGGCTCTGGCTGCTGCTGGTGTTGCTGGGGGCCGGCGTCACCACCCTGTTGGTGCATGGGCTGGGCCGCTGGCTGGTGCGGTTCTTCGCTCTGCCGCCGCTCACCCTGCCCTTCTGTCTGGTCACCTGGGTGCTGCTGCTGCTCGCTTCAGCTCTGGCTCACCCCGAGCTGAGCCTGCAGCAGGCCAGCCAGCCAGAGGCGGTGAGGGGCCCGCTGCTGGCGCTGCTGCAGGCCCTGCCCACGGGTTTCGGTCAGGTGTTCTTGTTGCCGGGTCTGCTCAGTGGCACGGTGGTGCTGCTGGCAGTGGCGATCGCCAGTCCCCTGGCCGCCCTGGTGGGCCTTGCCGGTGGCCTGGTGGGCGGTGCTACCGGCCTGCTGATGGGAGCGCCTGCCGCGGCTGTGGCCCAGGGCCTCTGGAGCTACAACGGCGTGCTCAGTGCCATCGCCGTGGCGGGTGTTTTTTATCCCCTCACCCGGCTCAGCCTGCTGGCGGGACTGGCGGCGGCGGCGTTCTCCAGCGTGTTGACGATGCCGCTGGCGGCTTCGCTGGGTCTGCTCACGGGGGCGGGCCAGCCGTTGCCGCTGCTCACCCTGCCCTTCATCGTCGCCACCTTGCTGACGCTGCTGGTGCTGCGGCGCACCCAGCCGGCCCTGGTGCCGGTGGGTCTGCATTCGATCCTCACGCCCGAGGAGCATCGCCACCGTTTTGATGTCGCCCGCCGTCTGATGGCCGATTTTCGCCGTCAATTGCGCGGTTCCCTGGCCGGGGATCGCTATCCCTCGCTGCTGGCCGAGGCCGAGCCGGCCCAGGTGGCGGAGCTGGAGGCTCTGTTCGGCTCGCTTGATCGCAACCGCGACCGCCGGCTGAGTGTGTCCGAACTGGCCACCGGTCTGGAGGACCGTGCCGTCGGCATCGCTGGGGTGGGGCAGGAGCAACTGGCGCTGGTGCTGGCCGCCATCGATCTCGACGGCGATGGCAGTGTCGATGTGGTGGAGTTCAGCGAGCTGATGCTGCGGCTGCGTCGGCTGCGTGCCGGCGAGGAGCGGCTGTTGCAGTACCTGCTGCCGATTGATGGCGATGGCAATGACCGACTGGATGCTTCCGAACTGAACCGGCTGCTGCGCAGCGTCGGCCAGCCGCCCCTGGAACCCCGGGAGCAGCACCAGCTGTTCGGCGACCAGGCGTTGCGGGGCCTGAGCTGGAAGCAATTCCTCGACCGCTTGCTGCTGATCTGAGTTCGGCTGGTGGCCCTGGACTGCCGCTGTGGCCTTTCGCCCTGGTGACGTTCAGCCTGATGGTGCGCGCCCATCCCTGGCGCCAGCGGCGGGGCTTCTCAACCGATCAGCGGCCCGGCTGATCGGTATCCCGGCGGATCGGCAGGGGAGCAGCGGCAGGGAATCGATCGGAGGGGGAATCGCCGGCGGCGATGTGCTGCCTTCCGGCTTCCGGTTCCTGGCTGGTGAAGGCCCTGCCAGGCCGGGACTTCCCCAGGTTGCCACCCACCCCACCTTGCCGCTAATGAGAATCGCTTGCAAAA
>CALPNT020000121.1 GCA_943325005.2 Bifidobacterium breve
CAGGATGGAGCCTGCATCACGCTTGTTGGATGGAAGGGCGCTGAAGCGATTGGCTGCTTGAAGGACGAATCTCAGCCTCAACCGGGTTTTGCTCCTCATGAAGGAGGCCTCCTGCTCTGCTCGCCGTAGATTGCAAATTCATTTGCAATGCCCGTAGCACGGCCAATCTTTCCCCATGCGGTAAGGACTGAATGACGGGCTGTGCAGCCGGCGATGATCTCTTCAGACAGGGCGCAAGCTTGCTCTCTGCCAGCCCCAGGGGGCAGCGATTGGCCTGTTGGTTCCCCTTGCCGGTAGACCCGGGGATGGCCGATGTGCAGTGATGGCTTGGTCGCAGCAACACAGCGAGATGGGCCGCCTTCTGTCCCGCTCATGACACCGAGCCCCTAGGCTACGCTCAGTCAACGTTAGTCTAATTTCCACCTCTCGGACGTAAAAAGGAGACTGTTCAGCTGCATTGTTGCGGCTAAAAAGGTGCATCTCCAGGTCCCGAATTTTTGCTTTGCAGGCATAGTCTGCTCCAGTTCCTCAGTCCCCCTTGCTTGCTTTTGCTGGTGGAGATCAGTCAGCACAGGCTGATAGGTCGTACTCAATCCCACGTTCAAGCCGACTGCAGGCTCCGATGGTCTGCACATTCAGCAGGCTTGTCACTGCTGCCTGTGAGCCTGTCAGAAAGTAATGATAGGTCGACTTTGTTGGCAGAGTTGGCTATCTCGTCACCCGTCAACATCCTGCTGGTGATTGATCTCATTTGAGATCGCTCCAGGGGGAGGGATGATGTGAGGTCCTGCAGGGGCTGAGTCTGCGAAGATGTTGCCGTAAGTCCCGTCAGCTGGATGCTGTAAGGGTGGCCAGGCTGGCTGCAGCCCAGTCTTTCAGGGGCCTTTAATCGTGTCTGTGCCTAGATAGGGCACCAAGGCCTTGGGCAGGCGCACACTGCCATCGCTCTGCTGGCCAGTCTCCAGCAGAGCGGCCATGGTGCGGCCAACGGCGAGGCCGCTGCCGTTGAGCGTGTGCACCAGCCGGGTGCCCTTGTCGGCTTTGAGGCGGATGTTGGCGCGGCGTGCCTGAAAATCGCAGCAGGTGCTGCAGCTGGAGATTTCCCGGTAGGTACCGGCTCCCGCCAGCCAGACCTCCAGGTCATAGGTGCGGGCCGCGGAGAAGCCCAGATCGGCGCTGCACAGTTCGATGCGGCGATAGGGAAGGTCCAGGGTTTCGAGCACCGCTTCGGCATCGAGGGTGAGCTGCTCGTGGGCCGCGTCGGAGTCTTCGGGGAGGCTGAACCAGTAGAGCTCCACCTTGTTGAACTGGTGCAGGCGGATCAGACCGCGGGTGTCTCGGCCGTAGGAGCCGGCTTCCCGCCGGAAACAGGGGGTGTAGGCCGCGTAACGCAGCGGCAGCTGGTCGGCCGGGATCACCTCATCGCGGTGGAAGGAGGTGAGTGGGACTTCGGCCGTTGGGGTGAGCCAGAGATCGTCTTCGGCGCAGCGAAAGCTCTCCTCGGCGAATTTCGGCAGCTGGCCGGAGCCGGTGAGGCTGGCGCTGTTCACCAGGATCGGCGGCAGCAGTTCGGTGTAGCCCCGCTTGGCATGCAGGTCGAGCATCAGGGCGATCAGGGCCCGCTCCAGACGGGCGCCCATGCCTCGCAGGGTCACGAATCGACTCTGGGCAATGCGTACCGAGCGTTCGCTGTCCACCAGAGCCAGCCGCTCGGCGATCTGCCAGTGCTCCTGAAGCTGCTCTCCCGGTCCTGGAAGTCGCGGTTCACCCCAGCGCTTCACCTCAACGTTGTCGGCCTCCGAAGTGCCGTCCGGACTCAATTCGGAGGGCAGGTTCGGCAGAGCGAGCAGTTGTTCGCGCAGCTGGGCCTGCAGCGCCTTCTCCTCGTCTTCAAGGCTGGCCACCTGCAGTTTGATCTGATTCCCCTGGTCCCTGAGGGCCTGGACCTCGGGCTCCTGGGGGCTGGCACCGGCCTTGATCCGCTGTCCCACCTCCTTGCCGATGCGGTTGCCTTCAGCCTGGAGGTTGCTGCGCTGTTCTTCCAGGTCCCGCTCCTGCAGGGCGCTGTGCTGCAGGCTGGTGAGATCGAGCTTCAGACCGCGGCGGGCCAGCTGTCGGCTGATCCGCTCGGGGTCGTCGCGCAGTAGGCGCTGATCCAGCAAGGGAGTGTCACATCGCAGGGGCGAAGCCTAAACGTTGCTCTGGGGCCGATTGGCCTGGTGGCTTCAGCGCCGATAGGCTCGCTCCAGATGCCGTTCGCGTGCGGGGGCCAGCGGTGAACCGAGGCCTGATCTGTTGTGCATCGCCAGGACAGCGCCGCCATGGTCGGCCCAGCGCTTGTCCTGGGTGGTGAGGCTCCCTCGGGCAGCAGGCGGATCAGGAGCGCCGGTCACGGCTGTCTCCACGCCACCGGCTGTCTCCAGGCCACCGGCTGGCGCGCGGTTCAGCATGACGGTGAGGGGACCAGCTCCCTGGGGCGTTCGGCAGCTCGGTTTCTGGGTCGGCGATTTCGGTGGGCTGCTGCTTGCTCACAGCTTGATGACCGGTTGCAGCGGATCTGGAGCCTTGGCTTCTTTGCCGTCATGATGTTGCACCGAGCTCGTTGGCCGCATCGGCTGGTATGCCGGTGGATGATCTCCTGGCCAGGGCTGAGCAGTTGTTGCAGGCTGGCGAGCGGGTAGCGGCCGAAGTCTGTGCCCAGGAGGCTCGGGCCTTGGATCTCCAGAATGTGGTCGGCTGGTGTCGCCTCGGGGAGGTACTGAGGCAGGCCGGTCGTCTCGGTGATGCGGTGTCGGCCGATGGGGAGGCCGCCCAACTCGATCCCAGCCACGTGCCATGCCGCACCGCACTCGGCAAGATCTTCCACAACATGGCGTTGCCGGAGGCCGCCATCCATTGGCATGGCGAAGCCCTGGCCCTGCGGCCAGACATCCTGATCCTGCAACTCAACCATCTGTTCATACTGCCGATCGTGGCAACTTCGGCTCAGCAGATTGAAGCGCTCCGTCAACGCTGTCTGGATGGGTTGTGGCAGCTGGTGGAACGGCAGCAAGATTTGGATTCTGGCGATTATGCCATGAGTCATCATCCTTGCTGCCTGATTTACCACAACCATGATGATCGGGATTCCCTGGAGGCTTACGGCCGGTTGGTCAGTCATCATCTGCGGTTCGTCGACGCTCCAGTCCCCCTGCCGCGGCCAGCATCAGGGCGACAGCGTATCGGCTTTCTATCTGGTTTTTTCTATCCCCACAGCAACAGCCGCGCCTTCGAGGGGCTGATCCGTTGCCTGGATCGCCACCATTTCGAGGTGGTGGTGATTCATTCGCCCAGCTCCCAGCGGAATGAAGTCCGCGATCGGATCGATGCATGTGCCGATCAGGCGGTGGTGCTGGCCGATGGCTTTGAGGGCGCGGCACGGCAGCTCGATGGGCTCGACCTTGATCTGCTGTTTTTCACCGATATCGGCATGCATCCGATGGCGCTGATGCTGGCCTGCCCCCGCTCAGCACCGGTGCAGCTGTCAGGCTGGGGCGTACCCCAGACTAGTGAATTGGCGACGATTGATTGTCACATTTTGGTGAGCTGGTAGAGGGGCCTGAATCGGATGTTCAATACAGTGGAAATCTTGTCTGCTTACCGGGTTTGCCCTGTTGTTATCTGGCGGAAAATCTGAAGCCGGCAACGCATGGGCGCGAATTTTTTCTTTCTCCCCCAGGCGGCTGCGTTATTCTGCTGCCTGCAAAGCTTCTCGAAACTGCACCCAGATTTCGATAGCGTCCTGGAGCAGATTGCTAAGAGGGCGCCAGAAGCCTGGTTCGTTTTCATCGAGGCAGAAATTACTTCGTACCCCAAGATTTTCCTCAGCCGGATCGCGATTTCCGCCCCTACCCTTGCCAAGCGTCTGATCCTGTTGAGCCGCATGGGCAGGCAACAGTTCATCAGCCTGGCCGGTTGCCTTGATGTGTTGCTCGATCCCCCTTACTTCGGCAGTGGCATCACCCTCTACGAAGCCATCCACACCGGCACGCCAATCGTCAGCCTTGAGGGTGATTTCCTGCGCTCGCGCTTTGTGGCCGGCGCCTACCGGCTGATGGGCCTGAAGCGGCCGCCGATCGCCCACAGTGTTGCCGCGCACTGGCGGAACATCAACGCGCCATCGCTGAACGAGCCCATGAATGCTTGTATGACCGTCAGGATGTGGTGGAGGCCTGCGCCGACTTCGCGCTCTAGGCCATCGCCCAAGCCAGAGGGTAATCAACCCAGGCCGAATGCCCATGCTGCCCAGGCGCCCGATGGATGGGTATCGCCAGGTTCGGATTTATATGGCTTCCCCTGGGACTGACTTGGAAGTGATGGTTTGTTCCGTGAATGCCATGCCACAGAAAAGTTTGAAGGGGGAGGCAGCCAAGGCAACGTTTGAGTTCCGCTGGTTGCCGCCCTTGGCGTCAGCTGCTGGATTCAGAGCACCTGCACCACTTCGCTGACTTCGGGAATGGCTTCACGCAACTTCCGCTCAATCCCCATTTTGAGGGTCATGGTGCTGCTGGGGCAGGAGCCGCAGGCGCCCTGCAGGCGCACCTTGACGATCGGTCCATCGATTTCCACCACTTCAACGTTGCCACCATCGGCCATCAGATAGGGGCGCAGCTCATCGAGGGCGCGCTCGACGTTTTCAAGCGTGAGCGCTCGTGGATCACTGGCCTCGGTGCTGGCGGCGGGTTCGGTCGTGGGGCTGGCGCTGGTTGAAGTCTCGACGGTAGTCATCGGCTGAGGTGCTGTGGCGTTCAGTGTAGGAAGAGGGCTGCGGGGCTGTTGCTTTCAGTCTCAGGGCTTTCCAGCGGAGACCAGGCCTGCCGGGTCTCCTCAGTCGTTGAGCCCGGGGGCCGCCGCAGTGGTTGCCTAGGATCAGCCGACCCTGCAACGGCCTCAAAGCGGGATGTTCGCCCTTGGCACTCTCTGCCCAGGAACTGGCTGGCTGTTGGCCCTACCCCGTCTTGATTGACCTGACCGCCATGACCGAGCTGCGATGACCGACGTTCCCGTTCAGCGGATCCGTAACTTTTGCATCATTGCCCATATCGATCACGGCAAATCGACCCTGGCGGATCGTTTGCTGCAGGCTACGGGCACCGTGGCTGCCAGGGACATGCAGGCGCAGTTCCTCGATAATATGGATCTGGAGCGTGAACGCGGTATCACGATCAAGCTACAGGCGGCGCGCATGGAGTATAAAGCTGCTGATGGCGAAATCTACATTCTGAATTTAATCGATACGCCCGGCCATGTTGACTTTTCTTATGAGGTAAGTCGTTCGCTGCAGGCATGTGAAGGGGCCTTGCTGGTGGTCGATGCCAGCCAAGGAGTCGAGGCTCAGACCCTGGCCAATGTCTACCTGGCGTTGGAAAATAATCTTGAAATCATCCCCGTTCTCAATAAAATCGACCTGCCGGGTGCCGATCCGGAGCGCATCAGGGAGGAGATCGAATCGATCATCGGACTTGACACCTCCAATGCCATTCCCTGTTCGGCTAAGACAGGTCTGGGTATTCCCGAGATTCTGCAGACTGTGGTGGATCGGGTGCCACCGCCCCCCGGTCGGTTGGAGGAGCCCTTGCGGGCGTTGATCTTTGATTCTTATTACGACCCATACCGGGGCGTGATTGTTTACTTCCGTGTGATCAGCGGCAAGATTGCACGCAAGGACAAAGTGTTGCTGATGGCCAGCGGCAAGACCTATGAACTCGATGAGGTGGGGGTGATGGCGCCGGACCAGCGCCAGGTCGACAGCCTCCATGCCGGTGAGGTGGGCTACCTGGCGGCGTCGATCAAGGCGGTGGCCGATGCTCGGGTGGGTGACACGATCACCCTGTTCCAGAATCCTGCAGCGGAGGCGCTGCCGGGCTACGCCGAGGCCAAGCCGATGGTGTTCTGTGGCCTCTTCCCTACGGACGCGGACCAGTACCCCGACCTGCGTGAAGCACTCGATAAGCTCCAGCTATCTGATGCGGCGCTCAAATTTGAGCCGGAAACCAGCAGCGCCATGGGGTTTGGTTTTCGCTGCGGATTCCTGGGCTTGCTGCACATGGAGATTGTGCAGGAGCGCCTCGAGCGCGAGTACGACCTGGATCTGATTGTCACAGCGCCGTCTGTGATCTATCAGGTGACCATGATCGATGGCAGCACCTTGATGGTAGATAATCCTGCCACCCTGCCCGATCCGCAGCAACGTGAATCGATCGAAGAGCCCTATGTGAAGCTTGAAATTTACACTCCTAATGTTTATAATGGTGCATTGATGGAGCTCTGCCAGGAGCGCCGCGGGGAGTTCATTGACATGAAGTTCATCACCACTGATCGTGTCACTCTGCACTATGAGATGCCTCTGGCCGAAGTGGTTACAGACTTTTTTGATCAAATGAAGAGTCGTACCAAGGGCTACGCTTCAATGGAGTATCAGCTGATTGGTTATCGTAAAAACGAGCTCGTGCGCTTGGACGTGCTTATTAATGGCGAAAAAGCTGATCCCCTCACCACAATTGTGCACCGAGACAAGGCTTACAATGTGGGCAAGGGGTTGGTGGAGAAGCTCAAGGAGCTGATCCCAAGGCAACAGTTCAAAATCCCTATTCAAGCCTCGATTGGTAGCCGTGTGATTGCCAGCCAAAGCATCAGTGCTATCCGTAAGGACGTGCTGGCTAAATGCTACGGCGGCGATATATCGCGCAAGAAAAAGTTGCTTAAGAAACAGGCCAAGGGAAAGAAGCGTATGAAGGCCATGGGCAAAGTGGACGTGCCCCAGGAGGCCTTCATGGCGGTGTTGAAGTTGAATCAGTAGTGGTCTAGATGTCGAAGCCAAGCGCGTTTCGATTTGTATTGGTCCGGCTGTGGCCTAAGTGATCCATATGAAATGCCGACTCCTGACGCAGAATCTACCTAGTATTCACCCTGTCAGGTTGTTTCGGCTGCTTTTGGGCCGCCGGCAGCGACCATCGGTCGCTTCAATGCAATTCGTGAGATTGCCGATTGTGTATTTCGCAAGTAGTGGATCTGGCAAGGCCAAGGTTGCGAGCGACTTGAAGACAAGGAGGCCATTCTTTGATCCTGCAACCCCTAGGCGATCCAGCTTGTTCTGATCAACCTCTCCGATCTGTCGCCGTTGGCGATGATTCCGGGTCTGGCGCCGTAGCCGCCATGCCCAGTGGGCGTTTCGGCTGGCGGATCCTGATGCGTGGGAGAGCGCTCTGACTCAGCGGTGATCCCCGGTGGAGTCAGGATCTGGTCCGGCGCCGGGAAGGCTGGAAACGTCGTTGTCTCCGCGGTGCTGTCATGACGGGTCACCATCTCCGACGGGTCAGGCTTACGAGGGTCTTCCGTCTTCAGCCTGTCCCTGAGACCGGTTTCCTATTGCCACTGGCCTCGACAGCCTCCTTGGTGCTGTTGCTTGGCTGTCTGTCCCTGCAGACGCTGACGCTGCAGAATGCCCATCGCCTGGCCTCTGTATCACGTCTCAGAACGGCGGAGGATCACTTGATATCGTCGGCCCAGCAGCTTGTGGCGGCGCTGCAGAGCCAGCACCGTTGCCTGCTCACCCTGCCCCTTGATCAGTGGTCCACGGCCAGTTGTATTAGCGCTGGCCAGCTGCCGGTCCTGGCTCAGGGTGAGGTGCAATCCGTTCCTTATCAGCTCGTGGGCTGGCAGCCGCAACCGACCTCCTCTGCGGCACCGGGTGAGCCAGCTAAAGCCGGGGCGGAGCTGTTGCTGGAGTTGAAGGCCTCGGCGGGCCAGCCGGCTTTGCGTTCGGCCTTTGCTGTGGCCTTGCAGGGCAATCCTCCCCAGGTAAGTGATCTGCGCCTGCTTGGGTTCCGGGGGACCTCGCCATGACCTTGACAGAAACGGTCATGGCCTCGCTGGTGTTCAGTCTGACGGCTGCGGCTTCGCTGCAAATCCTCAGTTTGGTGTCGGGATCGTTGCTGGTGTTGGAGAAGCGGCAGCAGCGCATGGATCAGCTGGAGGCAGGGCTGGTGACGTTCGAGAGTCAGTTGCGTAGGGAGATCCAGCAGGCAACGCCGATCGGTGATTGCCAGCAGGCGGCCAGTCGGTTGTTGCTGGTACTCCAACCTTCGCTGTCATTGTCTGGATTACACCAGGAGCTCACCCTGCTGTCCTCCGGTGAGGCCCTGCAGTTGCGGCTTGCGGTGGATGGATGGAGCCAAACCCGCCAGCGGCTCTACTATCCCGCCGCCTTTGGGCTCTGTCCGGCTCCATCGGCTGTGGAGGTGGCCCGTGCGTCGTCGTGAGTGCCCGGCAGGAGCAGGTTTCACGTTGGTGGAGTTGTTGGTGGTGGTGCTGTTGCTGGGCATAGTCACCACGGCCGCTTTTGTTCAGGTGGGTCGAGATTTCGCCCGGGAACGGGTGGAGAGCGCCAGTCGTCGCCTGGCCCTTGGCGTCGAGTTCGGCCGCGTGGCCGCCAGTCGCCAGGGGCGCCCCTGTGTGCTGCAGCTCAGCGACAGCGGTTGGCAGGCACCGGTGGCTACTAGCTTGCCGCCCTGCCAGGACGAGCGCCTGGGCCTGGGGGAAGGTATTTCCGATCCGGCGGTGCGGATTCAGCACAATCTGCCTGAGCAGGTCCGCTTCAGCAGCAATGGTCTGGTGCTCGATGGTGGCACCGTGCGCATCGCCGCAGCTGGCACGCAGCTGGTGCGTTGCCTGGTGATGTCCTTGCCCCTCGGGGTGGTGCGTGTGGGGCGCTGGCAGGACAGCAACTGCCGGCCTGATCCAGCCCTTTAAATCTTATGAATGATGACCAAGAGAGAAATTGAGCACCGATCTGTTTCGGGGTTTTCCCTGCTGGAATTGCTGCTCGCCCTGGCTCTGGGCTTGCTGCTGTCCACGATGATGTTGCAGGCACTTCTAGCTCATGGCTCGACCAGCGAACGGCTGGCACGGCTGCTGCGCGAGCGCACTCTGCAGCGACGCACCCTGGAGCTGATTCGGGGGGAGCTGCTGCTGGCCGAGCGCGTGGAGCTGGGCACCACCGGGTCGATTCAGTCCAGCTGCTCTTTGGGCGGGCGCCGGCCTTTGCTGCGGATGCTCACAGCCCAGGGGACGATCACCTACTCCCTGGGATCTCCCCCGAGCTCGATCTGGCGGGGTCTGGTTCTGATGCGCTGTGGCCCAGCCTTTGGCCTTGATGGCCAGCTGGGCTATGGGGACTCCCAGAATCGGGTCGTGATCGATGCTCTGACCAGC
>CALPNT020000122.1 GCA_943325005.2 Bifidobacterium breve
AAGGTGTTCATCCGCTGCTTGCACTGGCGCATCTGCTCGGCCGTCACGGCGCCCTCCTTCTGCAGCACGCTCCAGTTCTCCCGCCGGATCACGCAGCCCGGCTTGAGGGTGGGCTGGGTCACGAAGCTGCTGCTGGGGTTCATGGTCGTGTACATCTCCACGTCGATCACAAAGGCACTGGCTCCCCATTGCTTGCAGAACTCGGGATCGGCCACGGCCATGTCGAGTTGCTGACTGCTGGCGATGTTGCCCTGATCGCCCTGGGTGTTGCTGGAAAGGCTGGTGCCGATGCCGATGCCCACGATCAGCACACCGGCCAGCACGGCCACCGTGGCCACATTGAATTTGAAGGTCTTGCCGTCACCGGTGGGGTCGCCACCATCGCCGTTGCTGCCAGGGCCTCTGCCGCCTCCTCCGGCACTGGGACTGCGGCGGCCGCCGCCCTCGTAGCCCCGCTCATAGCCCCGCTCAAATTCCTGCTCGCGCTCCCGGGGGGCGTTGCGCTCGTAGCGCGTGTCCGCCCGTTCGCTCGCCCGCCCACGGGGACGACCGGAGGAACGGCCCCGGGATTCGTCGTCGAACGAGCGCGGGCGTGGCGTTCGGCTCACAGGCTTTCGCTGCTGCGGGGCAGGCCCATCGAGTAGTTCAGCACCCGGGCATCGGGGTTGTAACGCAGTTCACCGGCCTGCAGCAGCGCCCGGATCAATCCCTCCAGTTCAGAGCCGATCCGCCGCAGCGTGTAGTCGTTGAGGTCGGCCCCGGCCTGGGAGGCCACCTGCTGCCGGAAGCCCTCACGCACCTTTTCGAGGCTCGCTTCGTCCCAGAGAAATTCGTTGTCCGGGTCGATGTCGAGGGTGAGTTGGTCGCGATCGGCCACCAGATCGCCGTTTTCCACCCGGGCGGTGAAGATCCGGATGTGCCGGGTGGTGGACTTCAGCAGGGTGTCAGCCATCGGGAGGGGCGGGGCGCGGGGTGCGCGGGCGAATCGGGCTCCGGGCAGCGGCCGTTCGGCCGTCTGCATCCTGCCAACTTTAGGAACCCCTGCTCGCTGCGGGGGGCTGGCGGGGCTGGCCGTTCTTGGCGGGGCTGGGGGCCTGGCCTGCCGGTTCACCCTTGGCGGGGCCGGTGCGCCACTTAAGGTTGCGACCAGATTTATCCCGGGTCATCATGCGCGTCGCCATTGCCGGGGCTGGCCTGGCTGGCCTGTCCTGCGCCAAGTACCTCTGCGACGCCGGTCACATCCCGGTGGTGTACGAAGCTCGCGATGTCCTCGGCGGCAAGGTTGCGGCCTGGCAAGATGAGGATGGCGACTGGTATGAAACGGGCCTGCACATCTTCTTTGGCGCCTATCGCAATATGCGCCAGTTGTTCAAGGAGCTGGATATTGAGGATCGGCTGCAGTGGAAAAGCCACTCGATGATCTTCAACCAGAAGGAAGTGCCCGGCACCTACAGTCGCTTCGATTTCCCCGATCTGCCGGCCCCGCTCAATGGCGTGGCCGCGATCCTGGGTAACAACGACATGCTCACCTGGCCTGAGAAGATCGCCTTCGGCATCGGTCTGGTGCCGGCGATGCTGCGGGGACAGAGCTATGTGGAGGAGTGTGATCAGTATTCCTGGACCGAATGGCTGAAGCTGCATAACATTCCTGAGCGCGTGAATGATGAGGTGTTTCTTGCGATGAGCAAGGCACTCAACTTCATCAATCCCGAGGAAATCTCCAGCACCGTGGTGCTGACAGCCCTTAATCGTTTTCTGCAGGAGAGCGATGGATCACGGATGGCTTTCCTCGATGGCAATCCACCCCAGCGACTCTGTGAGCCGATCGTGGAGTACGTGCGCGCTCGTGGTGGTGAGGTGCATCTCAATGCGCCCTTGCGCGAAATCCAGCTCGCCGCCGATGGCACGGTGGCGGGCTTCCGCATCGCCGGCATCAAGGGGCAGGAGCCTCAGCAGGTGGTGGCGGACGCCTATGTCAGCGCCATGCCGGTGGATCCGCTGAAGCTGCTGTTGCCGGAGTCCTGGAAGACTTTGCCCTACTTCAGCAAGTTGGAGGGCCTTAATGGGGTGCCGGTAATCAACATCCACCTCTGGTTTGATCGCAAGCTCACCGAGATTGATCATCTGCTGTTCAGCCGCAGTGATCTGCTCAGTGTCTATGCCGACATGAGCAACACCTGTCGCGAATACGAGGATTCCCAGCGCTCGATGCTGGAGCTGGTCTTTGCCCCAGCCAAGGATTGGATCGGCCGCCCCGATGCCGAGATTGTCGCCGCCACTCTGGAGGAGCTCAAGCGGCTGTTCCCGATGCACTTCGGCAGCGACAATCCCGCCCAGCTGCGCAAATCGATCGTGGTTAAAACACCTCAGTCGGTCTATAAGACCGTGCCCGGCTGTCAGCAGCTGCGGCCCGATCAGGCCAGCCCGATCGCCAACTTCTTTCTGGCCGGTTGCTTCACCATGCAGCGCTATCTGGCCTCGATGGAGGGCGCCGTGCTCAGCGGCAAGCAATGCGCTGCCGCGATCGAACGCCGTCTGGCGGCGGCGTGAGCGTGGCGGCCCCGTTGCCTGCTTCCGATTCTCCGGCCAGGGCCGGCCTGGAAGAGGCCTATGAGGCCTGCCGGCAGGAAACGGCCCAGTGGGCCAAAACCTTCTATCTCGGCACCATGCTGTTGCCGCCGGCCAAGCGGCGGGCGATCTGGGCCATCTACGTCTGGTGCCGCCGCACCGATGAACTGATGGACAGCCCCCAGGCTCAGGCCCTCGCCCCCGCCGAACTGCTGGGGCGACTTGATGTCTGGGAGGAGCGCACCCGCCAGCTGTTTGAAGGCCGAGCCACCGATGCTCTCGGCCGGGTGATGGTGGATACCTTTGCCCAGTTCCCCCAGCCGCTGCAGGCCTATCTCGACATGATCGAGGGTCAGAGGATGGATGTGGGCAAGCACCGCTATGCCGATTTCGCCGAACTCGAGCTCTATTGCTACCGGGTGGCGGGCACGGTGGGCCTGATGACCCAGGCGGTGATGGGGCTGGATCCGGCTTACACCACGGCCCCTTGGAGTGCCTGTCCCGACCCGACGGAGGCGGCGGTGGCCCTGGGGATCGCCAACCAGCTCACCAATATCCTGCGCGATGTGGGCGAAGATCGCGGCCGCGGCCGCATCTACCTGCCCCAGGAGGATCTGCAACGTTTTGGTTATAGCGAAGCCGAATTGTTGGCGGGCATCCTCAACGACAACTGGCGCGCCCTGATGGCCTTCCAGTTGGAGCGCGCCCGGGCCTGGTTCGCCCGCTCCGAAGCCGGGGTGCGCTGGCTCTCGGCCGATGCCCGCTGGCCGGTGTGGACCTCCCTGCGGCTGTATCGCGGCATCCTCGATGCCATCGAACGCTATGACTATGACGTCTTCAATCACCGTGCCTATGTGCCGACAGCTGGCAAGTTGCTGGACCTGCCGCTGTCGTTTGTGCTGGCCCAGGTGCACTGAAGCGTGCGCTGTTCAGCTCTTCAGGGGGCGCTGATCCAGTTCAGTAGCAGCGGATTCACGGCTTCCGGGGCCTCGTCGTGGGGGCAGTGGCCGACGCCGGGCAGCACCTCCAGGGCTTTGATGCAGTGGTAGGTGTTTTGCCAGCGGCGGGCTTCGGCCGGGTCTTCCCAGGGATCCTCAGCCCCCCAGATCATGCGCACCGGCAGGTTCAGCCGGGCCAGTAGATCGGGTGCCAGATGGTCCTCAAACAGGTTGATGAAGCCCCGGAAGCTCTCGACGGCGTCAGGGTCGGTGGAGGGGCGATGCAGCAGGGCGATCAGCTCAGCATCGATATTGGCGCCGCTCGGATAGGCCTGGCGCAGCACCTGGCGAATGAAGGTGGGCCGGGCCAGGAAGCGAAACAGCGGCGCGATCAGCCAGCGTTGCCGCACCAGTGCTTTGACGGCCGGCCTGGTGGCTTGTTCCAGAAGCGGTAGTTGGGCTACCCGTTTTTCGTCGAGAGTGCGCTGGGCGCAGTCGATCAGGATCACCTGGGCCGGTGGCCGGCCGGCTTCACTCAGCAGCACCGCGGCGTCGAGGGCCACCATGGCGCCGATCGAGTTACCGATCAGATGCACCGGCCGCTCGCCGGCCTGGGCCACTTCGGCGAGGAAATCAACCACCTGCTCGGCCCAGAGGTCGAAGCAGTACCGCACCGCCCCCGCCGCGGGCGGTTCATCAACGAGGCGCGAGCGGGGCTTGTCGCTCGCGCCAAAACCCAGCAGATCGAGGGCAAACACCTCAACCTGCTGGGCCAGGACTGTTTGATTGTGGCGCCAGTGCCCCACACTGGCACCGAAACCATGGATCAGCACGACAAGCGGACCGGCCGTGCTCTCACCGCTGCGGGTCCAGTGGATGCGGTGGCCCCGCCATCGCCAGGGCTGTTCCGCCTTGGCGGTCTCAGACACCGACGGTCTGATTGGCCAGCAGTGCCTTGAGCTTGGAGAGCTCGCCGGCCCAGCGGGGATCGGGGGATTCGCTGTCGACGTTGTCGGCGTGCACAACCTTGTTGTTGGCCTTGCGGGCTGCCGCTGGGGCGGCACCGGGACGACGGTCGGTGGTGGCGGCGCTGCGGGCATCGCGGCGCTCGGAGATTTCGATGCGCAGGGTGCTGCCGCCGAAGTCGCGGCCGTTCAGCTGCTCAATCACCGTTTCGGCCAGGGCCTGGCTGTCCACGTTGGCGAAGCCGAAGCCGCGGCTCGCACCGGTGTCACGGTCGTTGACCGCTTTGAAGCGCACCCCCTCCCCCACGCTGGTGAACAGAGCTTCAAGCTCCTTGGCATCAAAAGACTGCGGCAGGTTGCCGACGTAGAGGCGAACGCTCATGGGGGAGAGATGAAAGGAATAAAGACTGATGCAGCCGGGCAAGCACGCCGTTGCATTAAGAAGTTAATCACGTCGCCGGGCCGTTGTCGTTTCGCGCGCCGTCCGCCGCCATCGCTGTTGCCTCCGTGGCCTCCCACCAGATTCGTGCCGCCCGCAGGCTGCGTTCCTGCTCCGCTGGGCTGGCCGGCTGTTGAGCTGGCAGGCGGCCGAAGGCCCGCTCCAGGGTCAGGTGCTCGATCAGTCGGCCCAGTCGGGGCCCGGGGGGCAGCTTGAGTCGGGCCTGCAGCTGGCCACCGTCCAGGGGTGAACGCGGGTGCAGCAAGACATCGGCCGGATCGCGCCAGCGCTGCAGTGATCGGCTGCTGTCGACGGGATCGAGCAGGAGCGCCAGGGCCGGAAAATCCGCCTCCAGCTCGCGCTGCAGATTCAACCGTTCCGCCTCGCCCAGCTGCTCAAGCGCCCCGCTGGGCAGCGTCCCAGGGGCGAAGGATCGGCTGGCGCTGGCTGGGCCGCTGCCGGGCGGCCGGTTCGGTGCTGCCTGGAGACTCGCTTCCAGGCGCTGCCGCCAGTGCCGCAGGCGCTCGCAGCGCTGCTGCAGCCGCCGGCTGCCATGCAGGCGCCGCACCGCCGCTCCGTCCAGGCAGGCGGCCAGGCGCGCCAGGGGCAGGGCCCAGCTGGATTCTTCCGCCGTCAGCCCGTGGGCCAGGGCACTGCGGTGGCCGAGGCTGGCCAGCAGCGGACAAGCTCCCGGGCCCTCTCCGCCCCAGATCTGCAGCAGCCCCAGCTCGATCGCCAGGATCAGGCCGGTTGCGCCCGCCTCGGCCAGCGCCAGTCGGTCCAGCTCCGCCAGCACCCGTTCGCCGGCGACGGCCGCCAGCTGCTGGTGATGGCGGCCGATCCAGCCCTGGGTGAGGGGCTCCAGCTGAACGTTCAGTTCGGCCGCCAGCCGCACGCCCCGCAGCAGCCGCAGAGGATCCTCGAGCAGGTTGGCTTCGCTGATCGCCCGCAGCTGCCCGGCGGCCAGATCCACCAGCCCGCCGGTGGGATCGAGCAGTTCGGCCCCCGGGGCCAGGGGCAGGGCGATGGCATTGATTGTGTAGTCCCGCCGCTTCAGGTCGGCTTCGAGGCTGGTGCCGATCTGGCGGGCCAGGTCGATTGTCCAGCCCTTGAGCACCAGCCGGGCCATGCAGCGCTCACGATCGAGCACCACGCAGCTGCCGCCGCAGCGGCTCGCCAGCGAGCGGGCCAGAGCGATGGCGTCGCCGCTCACCACCAGGTCGAGATCGGGGTGCTGGCGCAGGCGGCCCAGCAGGGCGTCGCGCACGGCCCCCCCCACCAGGGCCGTCTCCGCCGGCAGCAGGCCCGGATCGAACGGCCAGCGTTCCGGCGCCA
The DNA here is from genome assembly GCA_943325005.2 of Bifidobacterium breve. GTDB lineage: Bacteria > Cyanobacteriota > Cyanobacteriia > PCC-6307 > Cyanobiaceae > Cyanobium. The sequence goes on from CALPNT020000122.1 coordinate 6,246, forward strand.
GCACCTGCAGCAGCAGCTCCCCTTGACGGCTGGCTGCAGCCGACAAAATGGAGATCGATGGCCCCTCGGGCAGCATGTGCATCTGCGTGGATTGCCATTGGGTCGACCGCTGTCAGGCCTACCACGCGGTCGAGCGGCAGCATGGCGTTGCCCATCTCAATGCGGCCCCCGATATGGTGCCGCGGCAACCGCGCATCCATGTTCAGGTGATCGATCTGGGCGAGGCCGCCGTGGGGGTGGAGTGGGACGTGCGCGCTTGCGAGGATTTTCGCCGTGAACCGGGTCGTTGGCAGCGGCTCCGCCCGGATCTGGCGGTGCCCTCGTGAGCTCCGGTTCTGGCCATGGCGAAGCGGCGGCCGTGCCGCCCGGTTGGCTCCTGGCCCTGCACAGCTCCACGGACACCCTGGGGCTGGCCCTGCAGGCGCCCTATGCGCTGGGTCAGGAGCCTCCGGCCCCCCAGCTGGCCGCCTTTCCTCTCGGCCGTGCCCTCTCCAACCAGCTGCTGGACTGCGTCGAAGCGCTGCTGCCGGCATCGCAATGGCCCCAGCTGGGCCGTCTGGCGGTGGCGACCGGGCCGGGTGGTTTCACCGGCACCCGGCTCACCGTGGTGCTGGCTCGCACCCTCGCCCAGCAGCTCGGCTTGCCCCTTGATGGGGTCAGCAGTTTTCAACTGATCGCCCGTCGCCTCCTGGCCGCAGCGACGGCGGCGCGCGATCAGCCGTTCTGGCTGGTGCAGGAGCTGCCGCGGCGGGGTCTGGTGGCTGGCCTGTACCGGGCTGACGTCGCCGTGGCCGGTGGCGTCGCCGAGCTCAGCGCACCCCGGCTCTATGGGGCCGAGCATCAGTTTGCAGAGCCCAGCCATCCCGCCGTTCCCCTGCTGCCTGACGACGTGGCCGAGCTGGTGGCCATCAGTCGGGCCCGGGCGGCGGCGGCGTGCGAGGCCCCCTGGGCGACGGTCTTGCCGCTGTATCCCACCAGTCCGGTGCACGGAGGCTGATGGGTCGCGCCGCCCAGCCCCGCCGTCGCCCTTCGCCGCCGCCGCGGGGACGCCGTCGTTCGTCGCCCTTGCCGCTGGCGGATGTTGTCTCAGCCAGGGGCCACGGTCGCCGGCGGCCACCCAGGCGCCGCCGGCTGTCCTGGCGGCTGCTGCTGGCGGGCAGTCTGGGGCTGACGTTGGTGTGGATGTCGCGGGGCTGGTTGCTGCCCTTGCCGCCACCGCCGCAGATGATCTTGGTGCTGGGTGGCGATGTTGATCGCGAGAAGGCTGCCGCCCGCCTGGCCCGCCGTCAGGGGCTGCCGGTGGTGGTCAGCGGCGGCACCAATCCCGAGTACGCCCACTGGCTGTTTGAGCAGCGGGAAGGCTTGCCGTCGGATCAGGTGCACCTCGATTACCGCGCCTCGGACACGGTCAGCAACTTCACCTCCCTGGTGGACGATCTGCGCCGGGCCCGCATCCGCCATGCCCTGCTCGTCACCAGCAGTGATCACATGCAACGGGCCTTGCTGGTGGGCCAGATTGTGGCCGGTAGTCGCGGCATCCATCTGACACCGGTGCCGGTGCCCTGCGGCCATCTCTGCATCAAGGAGCCCCGCCGCCGACTCTGGGAGGACGGCCTGCGGGCTGTCCTCTGGGTGATCAGTGGTCGGGATCTGCGGGACTGGGCGGAAGGGCACCTTGTTCCCTGGCTGGGGCGAGCCGGCCTGCGCTGATCAGACCCTCGTCGAGCATCCGGTTGATCTGCTCCTGCACGGCCGCTGTCGCCAGATCGAGATCGGCTCGCCGTCTGGAGGCCGGAGGGGGCACGGGCGTGCCGATACGGATGTGGATCGGCACCAGCCGCGGCGCACTCTGGCCCGGCCCGAAGGCGCGATGGCTGTTGATGATCGCCACCGGCAGCAGGGGGACGCCGGCGCGGGCCGCCAGCAGGGCAGCACCGGCCTGAGGGTTGTTGACTCGGCCATCGGCCTGGCGGCTGCCGTCGATGAACACGCCGGTGGCCCAGCCCTGCTGCAGTCGGTCGGTGGCGACACGGATCGCTTCACGGTCGCTGGCGCCGCGGGACACCGGGTAGGCCCCGCAGGCCCGGATGATCAGCCCCAGCAGTGGCACTTTGAACAACTCCGCCTTCGCCATGAAGGCCACCGGCCGGCCCAGCGCATGGCCCAGCAGTGGCGGATCGAGATGGGAGCCGTGATTGGCCACCACCACCAGGGCTCCCTCGACCGGCACGTTGCCATTGCCGGCGGTGCGGCCGCGGAACAGCAGCCGGTAGATCGGAAACACCAGCAGATAGCTGATCAACCGGTAGGTGAGGCTCGGTTTGGGGGTGCTCAGCAGGGCCGGCGGCGCGGCGGGCGGGCGGCTGCGGCGCAGGGCCCGACGCATGCTGCCCATGGCGTTGCCGCGGAGGTCGCTCAAAGTCCCAGGTCGGCGGCCGCGGCGATCTGCATCGTGCTGATGCCGTCGCAGCTGCGTTTGATCAGGCCGCTGAGCACGGTGCCGGGGCCGATCTCCACGGCGGTGTCGACGCCGCAGGCCTTGAGTTGCTCCATGGTTTCGCGCCAGCGCACGCCGCTGGTCATCTGGTTCACCAGACGCTGCTTCAGCACCTCGCCATCGGTTTCCGGGGTGGGATCGGTGTTGCTCAGCACCGGGATGGTCGCTTTGGCGAAGGGCACGGCAGCAAGGCTGGTGGCGAAGGCCTCGGCCGCTTCGGCCATGAAGGGGGAGTGGAAGGCGCCGCTCACCGCCAGCGGGATCGCCCGCTTGCAGCTCAGCTGGGCGCTGACGCTGGCCACAGCTTCGGGCGTGCCGGAGAGCACCACCTGGGCGTTGCTGTTGTCGTTGGCGATCACCACGCCCTCATGGGCGGCCACCAGCTCTTCGAGTTGGCTGCGCTCGAAGCCGATCACGGCGGTCATGGCGCCGCCGCCAGCGGCAGCCATCAGTTCACTGCGGCGCTGCATCA
>CALPNT020000123.1 GCA_943325005.2 Bifidobacterium breve
GGCGGCTCAGCCCTGGCCAACCGGCTGCAGCAATGGCCCGACTGGCACCTGCCGGCGCCCCTGCCCCGCGCCAGCCAGCGGGATCTGGCCTGGCCCGCCTGGTTCGCCGGCGACTGGCGGGTGAGCAGCGCCGTGCAGCCGGATGGTCGACTCGGCGCCGAGCCGCCGGGGGACGGGGAGCTGATCTGGACGGTGCGCTTCCGCGCCGATGATCGCGGTAGTGCCAGGGCCGATCGGGCCTTCAATGGCCGCGCCATCGGCAAGGCGCTGCTGGGGGACGAGCTGCTGGCGGTGCAGGACGACCCGGCCAACCCGAATCGCCAACTGAGCCGCTTCAGCGGCGAGCGGCGGCTGGAAAGCACCGTGCTCGCCCGAGCCAGTGAGCAGCCCAGGCCCGACTGCTTTCTCAGCGACGAACTGAGCCTGCAGGTGCTGCACCGCGCCGGCCTGGATCCCCGGGTGAGCCGGGTGGAAACGCTGGGGCGCTGGCAGCGGCGCGCCGATGGCGGTATCGATGGCGAGCAATGGCAGGCCAGCTACCCCTCACCGGCAGAGGGCCTGATCGCCATCCCAGTGGCCAGCGATCACCTGCGGCTCAGGCTGGAGCCGATCAGGCCTGACCCACTTCCATCAGAATCCGATCGCGCCAGCTGAACAGGCCCGCCAGCAGAGGGTTGTCGGCGATGCCCTCAACCCCGAGGCCGGCCAGGGGGGCACCGGCGCTGGCGGGAAACTTCAGCAGGCTGAGCTGGGCCACCACGGCCAGATCGGCCAGGCTGAGGACCTCGCCTTCGAGATAGGGGCGCTCGGCTGTGAGCAGGGCCAGCTGCTCGAGATTGCGGCGCAGCTGGCGGGCTTCACAGGGGCCGATCACCTCACTCACCGCTTCGCTCAGCGGCGCCATCACCCCGCCGGGCAAGGCACTGACCAACCGCCGCAGCGCTGCTGGGGTGGTGTCGGGCAACAGGGCCGTGCGCAGCACCGGATTGAGGGCCGCCGCCTGCAGCAGGGCCAAGCGGGCGCCGCTGGCCAGGGCCGTATCGGCCCAGTCCTCAAGCAGCAGCACCCGAGCCCGGGCCAGCGGATCGCTGGGCAGCAGCGCCGGGATCGGATGGCGGGCCTCCAGATGCAGGGCGATCGCCGTGGAATCGGCAATCACCTCGCCGCCATCCACCAGAACCGGCACCTGGCGCTGGCCGGAGAGGCGGAACACCTCCAGTTGCCCCAGGCCCGGGCTCACCTCCACCAGGGTGACCTGCAGGCCTTTGAGGGCCAGGATCAACCGCACCTTTTCGCAGAAAGCCGAATGCCTGAACTGATGCAGTTCCATCGTCAACAGGGGACTCTGCGGTGCGGGGCTTTGGGGGGCAGAGTAGCGAGCATCTGAACCAAGAGGTTGCCGCCGCGATGAAGGACTTTTTCCTGAACGTGACGCGCTACCCGCGCTATCTGGTGGCCTTCGGCCTCGGGGTGTTCAACTCCGTGCTGGAACCGCTGGTACGCCGGCTGAGCAATCCGGTCACGGCCGTGGCCCTGGTGGGTGCCCTGGTGAGTGGGCTGTTGAGCATGGGGCTGGTGCTGCATGCGATGGTGAATCCAGCACCGCTGGCATAGCCATGGCACAGGGCCGACGGGTGGAGCGGATGGCGGCCTTGATCCGCCGCGAGGTCAGCGACCTGCTGATCAACGGCATCAAGGACGAACGTGTCCACAACGGCATGGTGAGCATCACCCATGCCGACGTGGCTGGCGATCTGCAGCACTGCCGCATCTTCGTGAGCGTGCTGGGCAGCGAGGCGGATCGCCAGTTGGTGCTGGACGGCCTCAAAGCGGCCGCGCCCTACGTGAAGGGGGAACTGGGCCGTCGCCTGAAGATGCGCCGTACCCCCGAGGTGGTGTTTTTGCTCGACAAGGGCCTCGAACGCGGCACCACGGTGCTGGGCCTGCTCGGCCGACTCGAATCGGAGCGCCTCGAACGCGGTGAGGTGCCGGAAGGGACTGGTGCGGATGGCGTTGGCGAGGGCGAGGGCGGGGACGATGCTTCTGGCGAAGACAGTGATGGCGACTGAAGCCATGCAACGGCGGCAGCGGGTGGCCCCGTTGCTGGTGGTACGCGCCAGCGGCCACCTCAGCGATGGCCAGCGGCGCTATCCACGCTGGGAACTGACCAATGCCGAGCTGCAGCGCCTGCTGGCTGAGGGGGTGGGTGGGGTAATTCTGCTGGGGGCCAGTGCGGCCGAACTGGGCCAGCGCACCCGCCAGCTGGCCAGCTGGAGTGAGCAGCCGCTGCTGTTCTGTGCCGATGTCGAGGAGGGGGTAGGCCAGCGCTTTGAAGGCGCCAGCTGGCTGGTGCCGCCGTTGGCCCTGGGCCGCATCCATGCCGCCGATGCCGCCGCCGCCCTGGCTCTGGCGGAGCGTTATGGGCGCTGCAGCGGCCGCGAAGCCCGGGCCCTTGGTCTGAATTGGGTGCTGGGCCCCGTCTGCGACGTCAACAACAACCCCGACAACCCGGTAATCAACGTGCGGGCCTGGGGGGAGGATCCAGCCACGGCCGGCGCCCTCGCAGCGGCCTTTCTGCGCGGAGCCCAGGCGGAAGGCGTGCTCTGCTGCGCCAAACATTTCCCCGGCCATGGCGATACCAGCAGCGACTCCCACCTGGAACTGCCCCTGCTGAGCCACAGTCGCGAGCGCTTGGAGCGCATCGAGCTGCCCCCCTTCCGCCAGGCGATCGCCGCCGGTGTGGCGTCGGTGATGACGGCCCACCTGCTGCTGCCGAGCCTCGATCCCGACCTGCCTGCCACCCTCTCGCCGGTGGTGCTGAACGACCTGCTGCGCCAGGAGCTGGGTTTTGATGGCCTGGTGGTCACCGATGCCCTGGTGATGGAAGCGATCACTGGCCGCTATGGCGCCGGCGAAGCGGCTGTGCTGGCCTTGGAGGCCGGCGCCGACCTGGTGCTGATGCCCGCCGACGCCGATGCCGCCCTCGACGCCATCGTGGCGGCGATCGAGGCGGGACGCCTGAGTCACGAGCGCCTCGAGGCCAGCCTGGAACGGCGCCGCCTCGCCCTGGCCCGCAGTAGCAGCGCGCAGCAGCAGCAGTCAAAGCCGGCGACTGGCAGCAGCACGGCCATGGCGATGCAGCCGGACGCATGCCCAATCCAGTCTCCCGGCTCGCCCCTGGGGGGCCTCAGCAACGGCCCCATCGCCGCCGATCAGGCCCTGGCTCTGGAGCTGGTGCGGCGCAGCCTGGAGCGACAGGGGCCGCAGTTGGCCCCGGAGAGGCTGGCCAGCGGCAGCCTCAACCTGATCCGAGTCGACACGCTGCTGGGCTGCCCCTTCCTGTCCGCCACGGCGCCGGCCCTGCTGCTGCCCGCCGAGGCCGGCCTGAGCACCTGCCTGCTGGCTGGTCAAGGGCCTTCCCCCTGGAGTGACAACCCCCAGGCACCCCTGGCCCTGGAGCGTCTGGGCCCTGGCCCGGTGCTGCTGCAGCTGTTCGTGCGCGGCAATCCCTTCCGCGGTAGCGCCGGCGGCGGCCAGGAGCCCTGGCCCGCCGTGATCGCCCAGCTGCAGGCGGCCGGCCGTCTGGCAGGGCTGGCCGTCTACGGCAGCCCCTACCTCTGGCAGCAGCTGCAACCCTTGCTGGAACCGACAATCGCCGCGGCCTACAGCCCCGGCCAGATGCCCCTGGCCCAGGCGGAACTGCTGCGCAGCCTGGGGCTGGGAGCCACGGGATCGCAGACTGAGGGCTTCACGGATTGATGAGCCGCATCAGCCTCTCGATGATCGTGCGCGATGAGGCGGCCCAGCTGCGGCAGTGCCTGGCATCGGTGGCGGGCTTCGTCGATGAGATGGTGGTGCTCGATACCGGTTCCCGAGACGACACCGCCGCCATCGCCGCCGCCTGCGGCGCCGTGGTGCACCACATGCGCTGGCCGGGGGACTTCGCCCCGGCCCGCAACCGGGCCCTGGAGCTGGTGCAGGGCGACTGGGTACTGGTGCTGGATGCGGATGAGCGCCTGCTCCCCCAGGCGCAGGAGCCGCTGAGGGCCCTGATCGAGCAGCCCGACCTGCTGGTGATCAACCTGCTGCGAGCCGAAGAGGGGTCGGTGCAATCGCCCTACTCGAGCGTCAGCCGCCTGTTCCGCCGTCATCCCGCCATTCGCTGGAGCCGCCCGTATCACGCCATGGTTGACGACAGCGTCATCGACTTACTGCGGCGCGAACCCCACTGGCGCGTGCTGCAATGGGCCGAGCCGGCCCTGAGCCATGGCGGCTACCGGCCCGAGCTGCTGGCCGGATCAGGCAAATCCGAGCGGTTGCGCCAGGCAATGGAAGCAGAACTGCAGGCCCACCCGGGCGATCCCTACGCCAGCGCCAAGCTCGGCGGCCTGGAACTGGCGGAAGGCCGCCACGACAGGGCGATCAGCCTGCTGGAGCGGGGGCTGATCGCCTGCCCCCGCCAGGCCCATCCGGAGCGCTACGAGCTGCTGCTGCATCTGGCCATGGCCCACGGCGAAATCGATCCGCAGCGGGCCCGCGGGTTCTACCGCGAGGCCCTGGCCCTGCCCCTGGATGGCCGCCTGACCCTGGCAGCCCGGCTCAACCTGGCGGCCGTGGAGCTGCGGCTGGGGGATCTGGACGGGGCCGGCAGCAGCTGCCGCCAGGCCACGGAGGTGGCGCCGGAAGTGGCACTGTGCTGGTACAACGCGGGACTGATCCACCGCCAGCGCGGCGATCTGCCGGCGGCGATCGCCGCCTATCGCCGAGCGATCGCCCTGGCCCCGGACCAGGCCGAAGCCCACCAGAACCTGGCCGTGGCCCTGCTGCTCAGCGGCGAGATCAGCGGCGCCCGCCAGGGCTTTCGTCAGGCCATCGACCTGCTGGAGGCCCAGAACCGCCACGAGGCAGCCGCCCAACTGCGCCAGAAAGCTGGCGCCATGGTGCAGCTGAACGTGCCATGAGCCCCGCCGCCGCTTACAACCAGTCCCTGGCTGGCCGCACGATCGCCGTCACCCGGGCGGAGCAACAAGCTGGTGAAGCGCGGCGCCTGTTCGAGGCCACCGGCGCCCGGGTGCTGGATCTGCCAGCCTTGGTGATCGGCCCTCCCGACACCTGGGGCCCCCTGGACGACGCCCTGGCCGAACTGGAGCACTTCCACTGGCTGATTGTCTCCAGCGCCAATGGCGTTGAAGCCGTGCAGCAGCGCCTGATCCGGCTCGGCACCAGCCTGGCGGGCCGGCCGAGCGGGGTGAAGCTCGCTGCCGTGGGCCGCAAGACAGCCGGCGTGCTGGAGGCGGTCGGGGCGCCGGCCGATTTCGTGCCCCCCAGCTTCGTGGCCGACAGCCTGATCGAGCACTTTCCGGTGTCGGGCTGGGGCCTGCGGCTGCTGCTGCCCAGGGTGCAGAGCGGCGGCCGCACGGTGCTGGCCGAAGCCTTCGCCGAGGCCGGCGCCCGGGTGGTGGAGGTGGCGGCCTACGAAACCCGCTGTCCTACAGGCCTGCCCACGGGCACCCTGCAGGCGATCGAGCGGGGTGAGCTGGACGCGATCACCTTCAGCAGCGCCAAGACGGTGAGCCACACCGCCCAGTTGCTGGAGCGCAGCTTCGGGACTGACTGGCTGCAGCGGCTGCAGCGGACCCGGGTGATCTCGATCGGACCGCAGACGAGCCGGCGCTGCCACGCCCTGCTCGGCCGAGTGGAAGCCGAAGCCGACCCCCACGACCTCGATGGCCTGGTGGCGGCCTGCATCCGCAGCTTCGGCATCGACCGCTGAACATCCAAGGATCAACCGGTCCCGGTCCATTCACCACCAGGACCGAACCCGTCCGTGGGCCGGCTAAAGCTTGAGCTTGACCCGCTGGCTCCCCTTCCGCAACAGCAGAGTGGGGACATCCTCCCGGCCCTGGCCCCCCAGCTGGATGGCGATGACGGCCCACCCAGCCGGCAACAGCTCCGTGCTGCGGCCGCCCCGATCACCGGCCCGCAGGCTGCCGCTCTGGCCGCCATAGCTGACGACGGCCTCGGTGTGGCCATCAGCCTGAATCACGCCGGTGAACTGCAGGTTCTGAGGCGCTTGCAGCCCCAAGGATGTGCGTGGAACGGCAAGCGCACCCAGCGCCCCGGGCCCCGCCTTGGCACTTGGCTGGATCTTGACCGCAGCCTGGGCTGCGGCCAGCTGGGCGCCCGCATCACCGCCGGCCTTGGCAACCCTGATGATCGCCAGGGCCGGCTCGCTTCCCGCAGCCACGCCCGGGGGCAGGGGAATGACAGGCGTCATGATCGGCGCGAAAGGATTGCGCCGGCCGAGGTTCTCTGCTGTCACCACCTGCTGGGGGGTGGGCAGGGGCACCAGGCGGGCGTCGACATCGGGCAACATCCGCTCCGAGGTCTGGCGGATCGGTAGCGGCGGCGGTGGTGGTGGCGGCGCCACGAACTGGAGCAGATCGCAACCCGTCAGCAGCAGCAGCGGCGGCAACAAGAGGAATACCCCTTGCAGAGAACGCTTAGCGTCCCTCCACCAGATCTCGGAATCGATCAAGGTTGGCCTGGAGCTCCCTGGTGACGATGTTACCCATGATGCTGGGCTCCATCAGCGGGGCAAGCACGCCCGGCAATTCATAGCTCACGGTTAACTTCACCGCGGTGAGTTCTGAACCAAGCGGATAGAATCTCACCCCACCTTTGGTAGGCAATCCACCAACGGATTCCCAGTGCAATTGCTGCGATTCGACCCGACGGGTGATTCGAGCCTTCCAGTGGAAACGAAATCCCTGGGCTGCCAGGGTCCAGTCGGTGAGATTGGGGTCATCGAGGGTGACCACCGATTCGATCCAGCGCATCCAGCGCGGCATCGCCTCGAGATCACTCCATACCTCCCAGACACGATCCGCAGGAGCCTGGATCTCGGTGGTGACCGTATGTTCCAGCCAGCGTCCCATCAGTTTTGTCCTGGCGTCATGGGTTGAAGTCGATCATCGGGACAAGCTCGACGGGGATTCAGGCTAATCAGCGGCTCAGGCAACGGCCCAGGTTCGGCAGCAGCCCATTCAGATCCACGATGGCGGAGGTGCTCGAAGGGTTCAGAGCCCACACCTTGGCCTCAGACCACCGCCGCATGGCTGGCCAGGGTCACCGGGCGATCGAGGATCGCCGCCGCCGCCAGCCTCCCACTCATCGTGGCACCCTCCATCGAATCGATGTAGTCCTGGCGGGTATAGCTGCCGGCCAGAAAAAAGTTGCTGACCGGCGTGCGCTGGGCCGGCCGGTAGGGCTCCATCCCTGGAGCCTCGCGATACAAGGATTGGGCCAGCTTGACCACGTTGCTCCAGAGCAACTGCAGTGGTGCCGCCGACGGGAACAGCTCTCGCACCTGGCGATCGGTGTGGGCGACGATCTCCTCACTCTTCCTAGGGATCCAGGGATCGCCGGGGGTGAGCACGCACTGCAGCAGCGACCCCTGCCCTTCGCGGCGGTAATCCACCGGGCTGGCCAGGGCGAGATCGGCAAAGCAGCTGAAATCCGCGTCGGCGGTATAGAGCAGATTGTCGAGCCCGGCTGGCTGGGCCAGATCGCCGCGGCGGCGGTTGGCGGCCGGAGTGTTCCCCAATTCGGTCACCCAGCCGTCGTAACGCAACTGCACCGTGGCCACCGGCACCGCCTCGAGCTTGTCGATCGCGGCGAACTGGGAAAAACGGCGCCAATCCTGCGGCAGCAGCCGCTGAATGCCCGGTACATCGCAGGCGGCCAGATAGGTGTCGGCCTGCACCTCGAGATCACCCTCGGGGCTGCCCAGACTGAGCCCAGTGACCCGCAGTTCCGGACCTTCCGCGGTGACGCTGCCACTCTGCTCGTAATGAACCGCCGTGACCCGGTGGCGCAGATGCAGCCGCGCGCCCCGGGCTTCGATGTAGGCCAGGATCGGCCCGGTCAACCAGCGATGGGGGGAGCCCTTGAGCAGGTTGAGCTTGGAGGCCTCCGTCTTGGTGGCGAACATCAGGAAGATCGTCAGCATGCAGCGCGCTGAGATCGCCTCGCAGTCGATGAAGCCGAGGGCGTAGGCGATCGGGTTCCACATCCGCTCGATGCTGCGCAGGCTGCCGCCATGCCCGAGGAACCACTGTTGGAAGCTGATGCGATCCAGGTCGCGGATCACCTTCATCGCCGCCTCGTAATTGACCAGCCCCAGCACGATCGGACTGGTGCCCAGGGCTAGGGCGTTGCGCAGCTTGTCGATCCAGTCGAGCTGGGGAGTGGTGAAAAAGGCCTTGAGGCCATTGAAGGGAGCCCCGATCAGAAAGCGGAAGTCGAGTTCGCGCAGGTCGCCGCCACGATTGACGAACAGATGGGTGTGGTCTTTGGGCAACAGGTTGTCGATCGCCCCCACCTTGCGCATCAGGGCGAAGAGATTGGCGTAGTTGAAGAAGAAAACATGCAGCCCCATTTCGATGTGGTTGCCGCCGTCGTCGACCCAGCTGCCCACCTTGCCGCCGAAGAAGGGACGCGCCTCATAGAGATCGACCTGATGGCCGGCGTCCACCAGATCGACTGCCGCCGACAGACCGGCCAGTCCGGCACCCACGATGGCCACCCGCACGCTTGCTCTCCCGCGTCAGGCCCGACTCTATGGAGCGGCGGGGCTCGGTCGGGGCCCTGAGGCGGGGAAACCCTCGGCAGAAGGCAGCCTGGCAGCGAACTCCATAGAGTTATCAGAGTTCAATGGCTTCTCGCACCAGGTTCAAACCCGCAGCTCAAGTCCCCACATCCCTAGCTGATCTCCAAGCAGCGTGGAACTGGCCTCAGACTCGATCGAAACCGGCCTCCACCGCCAAGAATCTCCCGTCGCTGAATCTGCCGCCACCAACCCCTCAACGCAGCGGCCGACGGCACTGCCATAGATTCCAGGGCCTCGATGGGCCGTCGGCGAATGGCACCAGCCACCCTCAGAGCAGCGGCCACAGTTGTCCTGAGGCCA
>CALPNT020000124.1 GCA_943325005.2 Bifidobacterium breve
CAGCCATGGCCTTCACGATCCCGCCACTCCGCGACATCAAGCCCCCCCGCTGGGTGAAGCCGTCGTTCAACTTCAGCGATGGCAACTGGGTGCCGGAGCTGATTCCGATTTTGGCCTGCCTCTATGTGGGCGTGGTGATTCTGCTGCCAGCCCTGGCGGTGGTGGTGCAGGCCTTCGCCAAGGGACTGGGGGTGTTCCTGGCCAATTTCCAGTCGGAGGAGCTGCTCTCAGCCCTGAAGCTCACCTTGATCGTCACCGCCATCGCCGTGCCCTGCAACACCGTGTTCGGCCTGGCGGCCGCCACGGCGATCGCCCGGCGGCGCTTCCGTGGCAAAGCCCTGTTGCTCAGCCTCATCGATCTGCCGTTCTCGATCTCGCCGGTGGTGGTGGGTCTGATGCTGGTGTTGCTCTACAGCCCCAGCCATGGCCTGCTGGCGCCGGTGATCAACAGCCTCGGCTGGAAGATCATCTTTTCCTGGCCAGGCATCGTGCTAGCCACGATCATCGTCACCTTTCCCTTCATGGCCCGGGAGGTGATCCCGCTGCTGGAAGAGGAAGGCTGGGAACAGGAGGAGGCCGCCAAGACCCTCGGTGCCACCGACTGGCAGGTGTTCTGGAAAGTCACCCTGCCCTCGGTGCGCTGGGCAGCGCTCTATGGCCTGATTCTCACCACCGCCCGGGCCCTGGGAGAGTTCGGTGCCGTCTCGGTGGTCAGCGGCAACATCCGCGCCGAAACCCAGACCCTGCCGCTGTTTGTCGAAGACGCCTACAAGCAATATCAAACCGAACTCGCCTTCGGGGCGGCCATGGTGCTGGGGGGAGTGGCGATTGTGTCGCTGCTGCTCAAGTTGCTGGTGGAGCAATTAATGGAGCAAGATAAAAAGGCAGCACGACTCGATCAGGAAGGCTGAGCACGGAGCCAGAACGGCCCCCACCACCACATCGTCGCCGTGCTTCCAGTTCACCGGCGCGGCCCCTTGGTGGGATTCCGTGAGCTGCAGGGTCATGGGAGCAGGAGGACGCAGTGGACGACCTGCCTGGGCTCCTCAGCCCCGGTACTGGGCATCCACCCAGCAGCGCGGCAGCGCTTCACCGGAGGGAAAGGTGAGCTCAGCCTTGCTGAAGTGATGGGGCTCCTGCAGCTCCTCACCGTTGTGCATGCGCGCCTGCACCGTTGGGGCGAACGGGTCAGCCAGCTGTTTCAGATCAAGCACCTCAACCACAGCCCCTTCGGTTTCGTGTTGGTGGAGTGTGAGAAACATGGGAAGCCAGGCTGGAGATGGCTTCAGTGTGGGAGCTCCATCGTTGGCTGATTCGCCGCCGCTGCAGGCCGTAACAGTGGGATCGACACCCCCGCAGCGCCAAGACTGGGCAGGGCCAGCGCCGATGACCGTTCGCCAGAAGATGCACACCGATGCTGACGGCAAGCAGATGCGGGTGTAGATCCTGGGAAGAGAAACCAACCTTCGCTCCGACACGGCTCCATGGCCCATCACCAGATCCTGATTGTCGGCGGCGGCGCAGCGGGGCTCACCGCAGCCAGTCAGCTGAAGCGGGCGCGGCCCCAGCTGGAGGTCGCCATTCTGGAGCCCGCGACGGATCACTACTACCAACCGGGCTGGACCCTGGTCGGAGCTGGCGTCTTCAGCCTTGAGCAGACCCGCCGTGACGAAGCGTCCCTGATTCCGGCAGGAGTGCACTGGATCCGGGAAGCGGCCGCCGGCTTCGATCCAGCCGCCAGCACGGTGACCACCAGCAGCGGTGCCAGCCTCAGCTACGACGTGCTGATCGTGGCGACGGGCATCCAGCTCTGCTGGGACCGGATCAAGGGTTTGCCTGAAGCCCTCGGTAGCCAGGGCATCACCAGCAACTACCGCAAAGATCTGCTCGCCTACACCTGGAAGACGATTCAGGAGTTCCAGGGGGGGAACGCCCTGTTCACCTTCCCCCAGACACCGATCAAATGCGCCGGAGCTCCGCAGAAAATCATGTATCTGGCGGACGATGTCTTCCAGCGCTCCGCTGCTGTCGCTGCCAAAACGACGGTGTTTTACTGCACCGCCACCCCGGGAATCTTTGCCATTCCCGCCTTCGCCGAACCGCTCAAACAGGTGGTGGCGCGCCGCGACATCCAGACCCGCTTTCAACACACGCTCAAGGAGATCAGGCCGACCAGCAAGGAGGCTGTGTTCGATGTCAAAGACGGCGAACACAGCCGCGAAGAGGTGATCCCCTTCGCGATGATTCATGTCACGCCGCCGATGGCGGCCCCTGAAGTGGTGGCCACCAGCCCGCTGGCGGTAGAGGGGCCGGGGGGCTGGGTGGAGGTGGACAAGTACAGCACCCAACATGTGCGCTATCCCAATGTCTTCTCCCTGGGCGATGTCTCATCACTGCCCAACTCCAAAACCGCCGCTGCGATCCGGGGCCAGGCGCCGGTGCTGGTGGCAAACCTGCTGGCCTTCCTGGACGGTCAACCCCTGAGCGCCCGCTACGACGGCTATGCCTGCTGCCCGCTGATCACCGGCTATGGCCGGGCGATCATGGCGGAGTTCAACTATGACGGCCAGCCCGTGCCGTCCTTCCCACTCGACCCCACCCAGGAGCGTGCCAGCATGTGGCTGGTCAAGAAGAATCTGCTGCCCTGGCTGTACTGGAATCGCATGCTCAAGGGCTATGAGCATGAACGTCGGTTCGTACCGGGACTGGCCAAAGCGGCTCCATAAGTACAGCTGAATTAAAATTCAGCTGACAACAAACAAAACCGAAGCGACCCAACAACCGATCCTCCAAGGATCGGAGAATCGGCCCACATCAACAGCGAAAAGACACACAAGATATACAGTCATCACTTAAAGACGTCAACAGCCTCGCTCCGCAGAAACAATACAACAATCAAATATCGCTCACAAAGCACCTAAAGCGAGGTAACTCGTTCAATCAGAGACCAAGAGCCAGCAAGGAAAAAGTCACCGCACTCGACTAGCCACAGAAACCAATACTCCCTCAATAGAACGGGGCCTGATTGTCACACGCCGAGGCAAGGCAGGCACGCGAACAGAAGCGGCAACACAGGGGAGACGGCCTCGAAGGGCAGACTCAATCAAAAAAGCAGCAAGGTTACTAATGGAACGACCTTCATCCTGGCTCTGAGCAATGAGCCTTTCATACGTAATCCAGGGGATTGTGGCCGACACCCTGACAGGAGCCCTGAACCTTTGGGAGGCCATAAAAGATTCACCTAAGGCAAATCAAATATAGAGTATCCGGACAAAGAGTCAAGCGATCAGCTCAAAACGTTGCATCTTGCACACTGGTCACTATCCGGCAGCGCGCACTTAACACATTCAAGAAGAAAAAAGAGGATAAAGTGCAGCAATCGACCAGCAACGAGATCGTCAACAACACAGTATCGCAGTAAAACGAACTAGTTCAAAATGACAATGGCTGCGGAGATTATGCATCTAGGCTCAGGCGAATACCACCGTAGCTTCTCAACCAGGAGGGCTTGATCTCAAGAGCCTGGCCGCTCTGGTAGTTCGGTGCCAACCATACCGTCCATGCCTTCAAGCCACTCCGGTGGAATTGTCATCGAGTCGCGCCGGCGTCGAGGCCTCCACCCCAGTACCTTGATCGGGCCGGAGGCCAGGGTCATTGGATCGCCGCCGTTGTAAGCCAAGGATTGGCGGTGGACGGTGCCCAACATCCCGAATGCTATGGCATAGGCGGCACTAATCACGCCCTGCTTGAACCACACGGCTATACCAGTCTCAAGTCGCGACTTTTTAACCTGCGCAATGCGGGTTTGCAGCAAGGGAATCTGACGATTAAGTTGCGCCAGCACCTGCGCTTTGACAATCGGGGCAGGAATGGAGAGTTTCTGTCCATTGGGCTTTGGAGCCCCAGGCAACAAAGCCAAGCCATTGATTAGACCCGTTTCTGTGTTGGACTTGCTGATGACCTCCGTAGCACTCTCCAGCTGGGCTAGTTTGCGTTGAATATCCTGAGCATCTGTATTCAAGACGAAAAACCCGGCAATCATCTGCAACGGAATCAATAGCAGAAAACCAAGCGCAACAAACCTAGCCAACTGGCGAAGACGCTTTTGAAAGCGAGACAGCGGTAAAACCTCAGGATCAAATCGAAGGGCGATGACCAGCAATACCGCCCCTGTGAGTGCAAAGACACCACCGCCAAGAATCTTGGCACTGAATCGAACCAACCAAGCAGGCTGGAGCAGGGCGAGCGGCATCACCTCCACAACAACAGTGATGGAGTAAATGACGATCAAGGCATAGCCCGCCCACTGCAGGAAAACAGCGGCATCATGCGTATCTATTTCGTCATTCATGGACAAACAAGTTGAATTGGTATAAAGCGACTATCGGACAGCCTGCGAGCAGTTGATCGTCACTGAAGCAGAAGCACCTCACAACAACAGCAAGGCGACATCAATTCAGAGCAAAGACGGCAAAATATCGTGCACATGCGATTGCAATCGCTGAAGAAGGCCAGAGGAGGAACTATTGAGGCACAGGGAATGACAAGCAAAAGGACAGAGCTGATTCAACATGGGGCACAGACCACGGCGCCTATGCCCAAAACCACTGCTATGGCAAGCGATCTTGATCTGATCAGCATCCTCAAGGCGCTCCCATACACCCGGATGAGGCCAGAGCCGCTGGCCAGGGCATCTTCGCCGCCGATGACGGCTGCAGGCAAGAGCCATGACCAGCCACTGACGCCGCCGGCAACAGCACCCCGACCGATCGCTTCCGGGTGGCTCACTGTTGATGTCGTCACTGGCTCAGTTTTCGCTGTCGGCTGACCAGCCGAAGAGTCAGAAGCCTCCCATCCTCTGGTTGGAAAGATTGGCTGCTGACCGCAAAGACGATGAATTGAAAACCCAAGACACCGCGGCCTCGAAGCCAGCTTGGCTCTACCTCAAAGCCAAAAAAATCTCAGGAGTCTCTGCATTGACACCCGACCAGAAAGAATAAAGCGGCATACCCCAAGGCCAGGAACGCACGCACCAAGGCTAAGTATTGCAAAACAGCCTGAAAACCTAAGCTGGCAACTGGCTGGAATAATATAATATTTGCCAGTGCCAACTGCGGCATCACCAGAGGGGAAAGCCGCAAAGAAATCAGCAGCAAAAATCCAACAGTAACCATATTCACACTACTGAGCTCAAAGCTCGACGTACTTTCAGATGTCGGCACCAAGGTGCTGCCTTCCTGGCCAACTCCACCATGGCAATGCCAATCAAGACCGGTCCAGCGAATTGCAGAATCTGATGCCCCAGAAGCAACAGCCAGAACTTGAATGCATGCCCAAAAGGCAGACATGGGATCAACGGGCCACCATCGTTCAGCACTTCAGGATCGAATCTGACTCGACAGCACCACAAGCTCAGCATCACTGCAGATGTGCATCATAATAGATTTACAATTTCAGCAAAGGGACTCACCATCCTGATTAGATTGTGACGTCAGTCGATTGGCCTTGATGCCCATCTCACGACAGGATAATTCCATAATGCTCGATCAGCCGCTGATCTTGAGCAGTCCCGCTTTTAAGGATGGCGAAGATTTACCAAGAATCTATACAGCAGATGGGTCAGATCTTTCCCCTCCTTTGCGCTGGAATGGAGTTCCCGGCAAAACCAGCTCTTTCGTCTTATTTTTTGAAGATCTGGAGAGCGACGAGGTTCGCTTGGTTCACTGGCTTCTCTTCAATATTCCGGCCAATGTACGAGGACTTCCCGCCGGAGTGCAGGGAGGCAGCCCTTATCTGACTAACGGTTCACGGCAGGAAATGTGCTGGGGTATCAGTGAATTTGACCAGCTTGACTATCACGGTCCTACGTTGACATCGCATCGATACGTATCCAAAGAAAATCGCCATAAACCCAGACGGCACTTGCGCTTTAGCTTGATTGCCCTGGACACCCAACTGCCTCTGCCAGTGGGCGCCTCTCCTCTCCATGTACGCCAAGAAATGAATGGCCACCAACTAGCAGAAGCCAGCCTTCTATGTCTTTATGGCTGCAAATCACAGCTCCTGTCCGCCACCAATGCCAGCACTGATTAGCCGCAGATTGGCATCAACACGACGACCTTATTCAATCTTCCGCCTAAGGTTTACTGCACAAATAGACAAGCAACTTACATGCCTGAAACCCTGAATTTTTATCTGAATCGCATTGGCAAGATCCCGCTGATGACCGCAGACGAAGAGATTCACTTAGGCTCGATCATACGTGAATGGCACCAGCACACAAATCCATCGGTTGCGCTGGAGAGACGTGCGCGCAGGGCAACCAATCGAATGATCCAAGCAAATCTTCGCTTGGCAGTATCTGCATGCAAGCACTATCGAAGCAGAGCATTACAGCTAAGAATTGACCCTATGGATCTAATTCAGTCAGCCAATATTGGACTGATCAGAGCGGTGGAGCTTTTTGATCCGTGTCGTGGCTATAAATTTTCAACCTATGCCTATTGGTGGATCAAGCATGGGATTATGCGTTATTTTCATGACCATGCAGGCACCATCCGCCTCCCAGCACATCTCGTCGAAACCGCTATGAAGGCACAGGCTCTTTCTCGAGATATGGGAGCATCCACGCCTCTATCAGAGGTCGCCGAAAAGCTCTCGATCAGCAGCGAAAGGCTAAACTTCGTCCTAGATCGATACTCAAGTTGCAGAACGTTATCACTTGACCAAGAACTCGGAGGCATTGACAGTGATGGCTGCCTTGGAGATTTAATATCCTCGAATAACACAGACCAGCCTAACGAAGATTACGGCTGGATCCACAGCGAGATTGCACATCTAGAACATTACGAAAGGCTTGTTCTTGCCTGCCGTTATGGCCAAGACTCTGTTCGGTCTTTAGCCCAAACAGCCGAACAGCTTGGGATCACCAAAGCCAAGGCTCAGCGTATTGAGCAGAAGGCCTTGCAACACTTGCGCCGTCGTCTGACTCCCATACGGTAATTGGGGACATCCTGCAACCGACAGGCCAACGCAACCAGGACATACCTGGGCTGAACAAGATCTTCGATAGCGGCAATTCAGCAATCAAATGGGGCTCCGCTCCATCGACGCCCTATGACGATTCAGGTCCAACAGAATAAAGCGGTGAGGCCATCACCGGTGAACATTAATGGGATGGCCTCACCTTCCTGAAAGGCCGCACACTCCAGCTGAAATGAAGCGAGCTGAGATGTCACGATATCGAATCATCCTTCATAACCAACTCCCCCCTCATCGAAAATGTCTTCATCGTCGACGATTGCAACAGACCAGCAGAGTGTTGCGGTGCCAGGAGGAATCACTCCACCGGCACCTGAATCGCCGTGGAAGCCGACGCCGACTCCTTCCTGGGAATGGTGATCACAAGCTGTCCATCCTGGGTTGTGGCCTTGATCGCGCCTGGATCGGCATCCTCAGGTAGGGAGAAACTGCGGGTGAAGCTGCCGTAAAAGCGCTCCACGCGGTGGAAGCGTTTGTTCTCCTCTTCCTTCTCCTGTTGGCGTTCCCCCTGGATCGTGAGCATGCCGTTATCCATCGTGACCTTGATCTCATCCTTCGGCACGCCAGGAATATCGGCCTTAATTAAATAGGTGCCGTCGCTTTCGCTGATATCAACACGAGGATTCCAGTCCCCAACGCCAAGCAGAGGCTGCGAACGGTTGACTGGCCAGCCCCAGGCTCGACCCAACAGATTTTCAATGTCATTCAAAGGTTCCCATTTGATCAGTGACATGATGCTGTCTTGGCCTCGGAGTGTCGGCATCTTCAAACTATGCAGGTCGATCCCGATCATTCGCCGATTCAGCAGATCTGATGCAGCCTTCCTCGCGATGACATCACGGGCCAAATCAATGATTAGGACAGGAGTACGGGTAGAAACCAGAACGCAAACAACGCCATGACAACGTCCACCGACACCAGCCGAGAGCACAACTTGATGCTGCGGACGAGCAACGCGGACCTCGCCGGCCTGCTCACCGTACCGCCAGACGCCTGCGGGCTGGTGTTGTTCGCCCATGGCAGCGGCAGCAGCCGCTTCAGCCAGCGCAATCGCAGCGTGGCCGAAGTCCTGCAGGCAGCCCAGCTGGCCACGCTGCTGTTTGACCTGCTCACCCCAGAGGAAGCGGAGCGCGACCAGCTTGATCAGGCGCTGCGTTTTGACATCCCGCTACTCAGCCAGCGCCTGATCGGGGCCATCGACTGGGCGCGGCAACAGGATGATCTGAGCGGGCTCCCCCTGGGACTCTTCGGCGCCAGTACGGGCGCCGCCGCCGCGATTCATGCCGCCGTTGAGCGGCCCCAAGCCGTGGCGGCCATGGTGTCCCGAGGTGGGCGGCCCGATCTGGCCATGGAGGTGCTGGCGGCCGTGGCCTGCCCCACCCTGCTGATCGTCGGCGGACTGGACTTTGACGTGCTCAGGCTCAACCGGCAAGCAGCCTCAAGACTGCTCGCTCGCCATGCCCTGCTGGTGGTGCCCGACGCCGGCCACCTGTTTGAGGAACCCGGCACCTTGCTCCATGCCGCCGAGCTGGCCCGCGACTGGTTCGTGCAGCAGCTCTGCCCCGCCAGAACCTGAAGTCATCCCTGTGTCCTCGGCGCCCACCATGCCCCTCCATCCGCCCCTCTGGCTCAACCGCCATCAGGCCGGCCTGGCCCTGGCCGACGCCTTCAGCGCCGGGCCTGACAGGGAAACCGATACGATCCTGGTGGCTTTGCCACGGGGCGGGGTGCCGGTGGCTGCGGCCATGGCTGCCCAACTGAATCTGCCCCTGGCCACCTGGTCGGTGCGCAAGATTGCAGACCCCGCCTGGCCGGA
>CALPNT020000125.1 GCA_943325005.2 Bifidobacterium breve
GGCTTGGCCGGGGCGCCAGTTGTGGGATTGAACTGAGGGGCATATGTTTCTTCCAGCTCTTCCCATGGCATCAGCCTGGAGAAGAGCACCCAGCGATTGTCCGGGTCCAACGTGCCGCCAAAAGGCACATGGAATTCTTCGATTGAGAGCTGGCCGTTATGGTGTTTTCGGTACATCTGCAGCGTTCAGCAGTTGTAGCAATCGTCAATTGCTCTGTACGCGGCCAGTTTAACGGGTTTCGATCGCTGAAACAAGTTGCGCTGCAGTCGATCTGGCTTTTTCAGGAGTCCCCAATTGCCTAAGGGAATTGCAAAAGACTAGAATTTATTGGCTATGCTAAATGATCATACAGGGTTGAGCAGCAAAATGATTCATTAGTTGCAAGACAAAACCTGCATCAGATGATCGACTCCACCCGTAAGGTGATGGGCTTGAGGGTTCTGAGGGTGAAGTAACTGCTCAGTTCGGGCATCGCCTCGCCGTCGCTGATCAAGTGGTGCTTCTGCACTAAGGCAGCCAGGGCCAAGCTCATTTCATAGAGCGCAAGCCATCGACCCACGCACGTGCGTGGTCCGATGCCAAAGGGCATGAAAAGATGGCTGCCAGAGCCTCCAGCCGGTTGTTTCAAGAATCGCTCGGGCCGGAACTGATCGGGCTCATTCCAGTGCCCAGGATGGCGATGGATCACATAGGGCGAGGTCAGAACAATGTCGCCAGGTGCAACGGGCTGTCCCATCACTGTCGTGGTGATGACAGCTTCGCGCCCTAGGAACCAAACGGGTGGGTATAGGCGCAGCGCTTCCTGTACTACAGCCAGGGTGTAAGGGAGTTGGCGGGGAAGATCGGTCGGGCTGATCTCGCCATCACCGAAGACTGTCTGAACCTCCTCGCGCACAAGCCGCTGGGCGTGAGGGTGACGGGCAAGCAGATCGAGGCAGAAGAACAGCCCACTACCGGTACTATCCAGGCCAGCCAGCACCAGCGATAACATCGCACTGCGCAAATAACTGCGTCGCTCGCCGGTGTCCATGGCCTGCACCTCGGGGTCGGCCAGGTAGGCCGCCAGCAGACATGGTGATGGTTCGCTGCTGACAAGCAGGGCGTCGATGGCGCCGTAGACCAGCGAATCGAGCTCTGGTAACAAACCTTCCATCGAGGCGGACGTCTCATCCTCGCCCGAAGTAGCCCGGGCGACTTTCGCCTCGCTCAACTCGGACTGGGCCAGGTAGTGGAGCGGCAGACGCCATTCCGTCTCGACGCTAAGAGATGCCGCCAATCGCTGGGAGACCGCCACCGAAATCGGACCGAACAGCTTGTGCAGTGTGATTTTCAGAGTGATCGTGCGGCACAGATCCGCCAAGTTGAGGGCGGCTGAGTTGTGGTCGCCCTTACGTTCAAACAGGCAGCCTTGGCTGATGGTGGCAAAATCCCCCGCCATCGCCTCGACCGCCTGGCGGGTCAGTAGTGGCTGGACCCGCTGCCGCTCGTTGTGCCATGCCGTTCCCTCTGTCGTGAACAGGTTGCTGCCATCGGTGACCATGCGGATGCCTTCAAAAACCTTGCCGCGAATGAACTCGGATGGTGGGCTCTGCATCAGCTGCTGCACCTCGGATGGATCACTCAGAAGATGGATGATCTGGCGGCCCCAGCGCAGGCTTAGCCAATCACCATGCTCGAGCTGGAGCTGACGCAGGTGGTCGGGCAGGCCAGCCAGGATCAGGCCGCGAAGAGCGGGGGAGTCGTCGAAAACGGCGTCGGCCTTGACGTGGCCTTCAGCCGCCATCGACTCACAAAGCCTTTCTGCCAGCTGCCTCAGTGTCAGGTCGTCCAGAAACGGGACAATCGGTAGGTCGCTTTGTAGTCGTTGGTCTAGGGCAATCTTGAGTTCGGCCAGTTGCAACGAGCCGATGGCAAAGTCCTTCAAGGACAGGTCGGCTTCAATGAGTAGAGGATCCTGTCCTGTCAGTGATGCCAGCTCAAGTTTGATGATCGGCAGAACAACATTGGCGTTGATTACCTCACTGAGCTCCTGGGGCCAACGTGCCATTGGATTGAAACCCAAAGTACAATATTGCTTTTTAGCGTCCAAGCGACGGACCTTGCCGCTAGTTGTGATAGGCAGGGTATTGGGTTCCAACAGATAGACGCAATTGACCTGAACTTCAAAAATGCCGCTAATCTGAGTGGCAACAGATGAAAGAAGCGGTTCATCTCCTGGGCCGAATTGTTTTGACTGCGATTCAATCAGGATCACCAATCGTTCATTGCCCTCCGGAGTCAACATGCCAAAGCAGATGCAGCGACATGTTGCATGGCGTGGCAATAATGACCGTATAACCATTTCAACATCACTTGGATGGATGTTCCGTCCACCCACGATGATCAGATCTTTGATGCGACCAGTAACATACAGCTGTCCGTCATCAATGAGCCCTAAATCACCGGTATTCAAAAAACCTTTTTCCTCCTGGCCATGCTCGTTGAAGATGGATTGCTCGAAGCAAATGGAATTGAAATCAGGACTATTCCAATAGCCGCGGTTAACACTTGGGCCTTTGACCATGACCAACCCTTCGCTCCCATAAGGGACCTGGGCCATTGTTTTGGAATCGACAATTCGTATCGTCTGGCCATCGATGCTGGATCCAGAGCTGGCTAGATCGGCTTCAACACAAACTTGGTGGTAGATTTCGGAGGAATGGTCGAGATAGCGACTTGCCGTGGTCATCAGGGTGGCTTCGGCAAGTCCGTAGGCGTTGAGAATGCTGCTAGGACTCAGGCCAGCAGGCTCAAGGGTTCTTAGAAAGCTGTCGAGAACGGATCGTCGGATCGGTTCACTCCCGCAGACCAGACATTCCATGCAGGAGAGATCAAGCGTTGTAACCAGAGCTGGATCAAGAGCCCTCTGAACCAAATTCAGGGCTGATTCTGGCCCCATGGTGAGGTCCACCCGGTAAGCATGAATCATTTCCAGCCATAACATCGGACGCCTCATAAATTCGCTAGGCGCCATCAGCAACAGCTCAGATCCTGAGTAGAGGGAGTGTAGGATGCCACCGATTAGTCCCATGTCATGAAAGTGGGGCAGCCAGCTCAGCATTTTCCTGCGTTTGTTGCTGGTACACCTTTCAGTAATCTGCCGAAGATTGTGCAACACATTTGACTGGCCAACAATCACGCCTTTAGGATTGCCTGTTGATCCAGATGTGTACTGCAGAAAGGCGATATCACCTTGACTGACAGGTTGACGCACTGCCTTTAGATCTTGGGCCTCTGCTTTGACACTTGCCCAGTTGAGCCAAAGGAAGTCGTGGTTTTGATCAACTGAATTTGCGTGGGACTTCTGACGCTTCCAAAGCAACTCCGGGCCAAGTACGGCGGCAGCTTGGCAATTAATGAGAATCGGCAAAATTGGTGCGAACTGATGGCGCCCAAGCGAAGGGCACAGGGGAACGGGAACCAGGCCGGCACGGGTGCAGCCAAAGAAGGCCTCGATGAAATCGAGACCAGACCCGAAAATCAGTGCTATTCTTTCACCTGGTCTGAATTGGAACTGCAAACGGGCTGCGAGGATATCGCTTTTTTGCAGTAAGTCTGAAAAGCTTATAACCGCCTTGATTTCTCCCTGCTCACACCATGAATAAGCCAGCCGATCTCCGTAGGTAGCGGCCTGAGCTGCCAGGAGGTCTTCCCATGCCCCATCAACGCTCATGAACCGATGAAATATGTCTTCCTAACCTTACTATTGCCAGGACTTTGCTGGACGGCCAGGGAATGACGCTTGCAGCCATAAACATGTATAATGTGACACCTTGTCAAGCCAATTAAGGGCACCTCGAAAAATTGCCCATCGCGCCCTTGCAAGCCGCAGGCAAGTCAGCGCTTGCAAGGCTTCTCACGTTATGTGACCCATGAGATCCGGGATTTTTCGAGGTGCCCTTAAGGCTCAGGATTATGGTGGTAGCGTGTCAGAGCCAATAAAGAATGCAGAAAAACGATTTAAGACACATCTTTCTCGGGGCAGCGCACTGCGAAGGCCGATCAAGTGATTCTCTTGCTTTGCTAGCCATGAGTCAAGTCTGCTGATCAATAAGTTATGGTTTGCATAAGAGAATTAAGCGGGTTCATTTCAGTCTTGAGCCCTGCAAATCTATGGGCTTAACGGTGGAAACTCTGAGCCAAATCATAACCACAATGAGTTGTTTATTTTTGCTTGGGGCCCATCGTTCGGGGACGACCTGGTTACACCAGCTTCTGGCCGCATCAAAGCAGATTTCATGCATCACCTATTGGGATGTATTGCAAAAACTGCACCATGGCGAGCCCCAACTGGATCGCGATGAAGTGCGGAAGGTCCTTGATCACGAAGGGGACACCAGGGGATTTGATAGTGTTGCGGTGGGACTGGATCATCCCGAGGAATACGGTTTTTTGCTCGAAAATGGCGCCTTCGACATGTATACACGGCGGCCCATTTCCAACACGTGCTTTGATCCTTTAAAACAACTCATCACCAAGAAGAGCGAACTGGTCGACCAACCACCATGGTTGTTATTAAAGAATCCAGTCGACTTTTACGATGGATTCCTTAACATTGCCAATCAGTTTGCCGACAGCAAATTCATTTTCCTGCACCGTCACCCCCTGGCGGTTTTCCGCTCCCAGGTGATGTCCTGGCGCCATATAGCGACGTCGCCCAACACCTACCTGGCAACCCTGGATCCCACCTATGCCAAGGTCATGGACAATCCCAGGTCCAAGGTTGCTCTGCAATTTTCCCTCCACAGCCGATCGTTCCTTGAAACCATGCTGCTTACGTTGGCAGAGTCCTTCGACTTCCATCTTGAGCACGAAAAGGATCTTGCCCAGCAAGCCATTCGGCTGCGCTACGAAGATCTTTGCCGCGACCCCGTTCCCGAACTCAATCAGATCTCAAGCTGGCTTGGGCTGGCCGATGGGTTTCTCGCTCCCGAGCGGCTCTCAGCCCATCCTAGGAAACTCAACGACGATCCACTGATTCAGGAGGTGTATGCAGCCCATGCCCATCGGTTTGCGGCCTATCGCCAATGGCTTGGCTACTCGATTGAGGAATCGCCGCTCTGATGGCTAATTCTGGGGTTTTGGTGACTGGTGCCAACGGCTTTTTTGGCCTACACCTCCTGCAGGTGCTGCAGCAGCTGGGTGTCGCCCCGTTAAAAGCCCTGGTTCGAGCTGAGACCGTGGATGGGGCCTGGCAGCGCCTAAAGTGCGCGGAGCAGCAGTACCAACTGGCTCTCGAACGCGAAGGCCTGGAGGTGGTGCCCTGTGATCTCTCCTTGCAGGATTGTGGGCTGAGCGAGCAATCGCGAGAGCACTTGCTCAGAGGAATAGACACCCTTGTGCACGCGGGTGCCTGTGTAAATTTCACCGCCTCGCAAGAGCAACTCCTACGCACCAATGCCGGGGGCACCAGCCAGCTGTTGGAAATGGCGAAAACTGCGCGTATTCGACGCTTTCTGCAGGTGTCATCGCTCGCAGTTTGCAATGGCTTGAACCTGAGCGAACAGCACCCAGTGCCAGAAACACCGCTCAACGATCAACCGAAAGCAGGTTTGAGCAGCTATGGCCAAAGCAAATTGGCGGCCGAACAGAGTTGCTATCGCTTTGGGGCTGAAGGATTGGGGGTGAGTGTGCTTCGACTGCCCTATCTGCTGGCATCGGCATCGAGCTTCGCGCTCAATCCCCATGGCTACCTCGATTTAGTGCTGAGGGCAGCCCTGCGGATTGGAGCAAGTTTTGATGATGCATTCAGCCTGCATGCTTTGCCTGTGGATCTCTGTGCCAGTTGGGTTGCGAGGATGGTGATGGCCCCCGAGGTCCCCCTGATCATGCATTTGGTCTCCGATCCGCCAGTGCAATGGCGCGATTGGATCGATGCGGCATCGGCTCTCGGCGAGCCGTTGTGTCTGGAGCCGATGGAGCAATGGTACGGACGGCTGCGGAAAGCAGCTGCCGCGTCCCGTAGCCCCGATTTACTCTCAGCCATTGCTTTTCTTAGCCTGGAAACCAGTCACAAGCGCTGGATGCATGGGAACGCCCACAGGCTTTCCTTTGCCAATGACAACCTCTGCTCTCTCGTTCCCGAAGCCGCCAGACCCTTGAAATTGTCGATGGATTATCGGCAAACAGTGCTGCACCAACTGGCAACCTGAACCATGGCCGAACGCATGCGGTATTTGCTGTTGCTGACGCTGGCAGCCGCCTCATGGTTTTTGGTCTTGGCAGATTTCACCATCGCCGATCTCATTGCCCCAGACCTCCAGACCAGCTTTCATCCACCCGATCCAGGTGAGCCAGTGGAAGCGGCAGCTGTTGGATGGCGCCAGCGAGCTGTTCACGAGGGGCAACAAAACCAAAGAGAGGGACGAGGGGCAAGCCAAGGAGGCTGAGCTGTTCCATCAGATCGGCCGGCTGCAGATGGAGCTGGAGTGGCTCAAAAAAAAGTCTCAGCAGCTGTGATGCTCGTGAACTACGCCAACTGGTCGATCACGACCAACCTCAACTCAGCGTCAGCCGTCAGTGTGCGCTGCTGGGCCTTCCTCGATCCACGCTCTATTACCGGCCCACGGAAGTGCGCGAATCGACGCTGCGGATCATGGACAAGATCGACGGTCTCTATCTGGAAGATCCCTGCAGCGGCAGCCGCCGGACGGTGGAGTACCTGGCCAGAGAAGGGATCCCGATCAGCCGTGACAGGGTGCGAAACCTCATGCGCCGCATGGGTTTACGAGCGATCTACCAGAAGCCTCGTACCACGATTGCGGGAGATCCAGCCAAGCGTTTCCCTTGCCTGGTGGATCTCAAGCTGGTCACGGCCGTGGATCAGGTCTGGGCGACTGATATCACCTATATCCCGCTCCACAAAGGCTTCCTGTACCTCGTGGCGATCGTGGATCTCTTCTCGAGAAATATTCTCAGCTGGAAGCTTTCGAACAGCCTGGACACGGAATTCTGTTTGGATGCCCTGGAGATCGCCCTGGAAGGCGGCCGCAAACCAGGGATCTTCCACTCCGATCAGGGCTGCCAGTTCACGTCTGCTGACTTCGTGGCCAAGCTGCAGGGGGAGGAAATCAGGATCAGCTGGTCCGGACGAAACCGCTGCTACGACAATATCCTGGTGGAGAGGCTATGGCGCACAGTTAAGTACGAGGAGGTGTACCTCCGTGCCTACAGCGATGGCTGGGAGGCAGAAATCAGCCTCGCCCGCTTCCTATGGAGGTACTGCCATGTAAGGCCCCACAGTGCACTGGGAGGCAGAACTCCCCATGAGGTCTATAATGAGACCGAACCCTGTCCTACCCGTCCGGGGTTAACGATGTCAGGGGCCCAGGCTGTCCAATAAAAGGCACCCACCTCAGATCGGCTTAATGCCACGGCTCCAGCCCTGAGTCTGCGACATATCAGAATGGTGCTCCACTCTCACGGCCATGCCCCCAGCCCCCGTCACACCCACGGGCTTCGGCCGACAATCCTCTTTGCCCGAGCCCGCGGCATGCCCTTGTGGCGGTGGTGCCTACGGAAGCTGCTGCGGGCCATTGATTGCGGGAGAGCAGTTGGCGGTCACGGCTGAGCAGCTGATGCGGTCTCGATACAGCGCCTTCGCCCTGGGGGCCAGTGATCCAGAGGCGATTGGCCATCTACTGCGCACCCATCCCGAAACCGGCCAGACGGCAGCGGCTCGTCGTAAGGATCTGAAGGACAGCTGCAGCACCATCCAGTGGCTCAGCCTCAAAGTGCTGGATTGCCAGAACGGCGGCCCGCTCGATCAAGACGGGACAGTGACCTTTGAGGCCCGCTGGCGCGATCGCGATCGCCGAGAAGGCGTGCTCAAGGAGTGTTCCCGTTTCGGTCGTGGAGAATCCGGCGAGTGGTTGTATCTCGAGGCTCTCAGCCTCGGTGATGGACTCGCGGGCTGAGCAGGAAAGCGGTTTGCTGGGGGTCTTGGGTACAACCTGTAGGCATCCCACCTGCGGCTACGGATTTGTCAGCCGCGTGCGTCATTGCTTCGACCGGCACGTGGCGTAGAGGAAGTAGGCCGCCTCGTCTGGTCGGCGACTACTTGTTTCCCTTTCCGTCACCACGCTGATCTCGTCGAACCCCGCCGCTTCGAGGAGGCTCGTGAGTTCGTCCACCGTGAAGTGGTGGGTCACGTAGAGCACCTTGCCACGGTCGTTTCGCGAGAGGTAGGTGTATCGCTCGCCGGTCAGCGTAAGGTGGTCAGCGTAGAGCCGCGCGTAGCCGGCGTTGATCGTGTCGGAAACGCCCGAGGCCGACAGGAAGAGCCGACCACCGGGCCGGAGATTCTCTCGCGCATGCCGGAGGAGGTTTGCCCGATGGCGCACGTCGCCGATGATCGAGATCACGAGTTGGCAGACGACCACGTCGAACGGCCCGCCGTCGAGCTGCGGCGAGGCATCCTCGGCGAAGTCGGCCACCGCAAACCGCAGCGAGCGGCCAACGGTATCGGCGGACGCTGCGTTGTGCTCTGCGGCGTGAAGAGCGCCCGCGTTGATGTCCACGCCGAGCACGGAGAACCCCTGCTCGAAGATCCTCCGACTCAGCCGCCCGCTGCCGCAGCCCACGTCGAGGAGCATGAGCGGCCGGCCCGCCGCTTCGGTCTTCACCTCGTGCAGGAACGAGTCGAGGTGCGGCGTGGAGTCCTTGCTCGGAATCGCTGCGGCGTCGAACCGCCGCCAGTCGTCGCGAGGGTCGCGCATGACGGGCTTTTCTCGTAAAGGATATTGTCGGGGCGTTCATCGAGAACGCAGCAGCTTTAGTAGCACAGGTTTCGATTCCCACGGA
>CALPNT020000126.1 GCA_943325005.2 Bifidobacterium breve
ACACAAGGGCGCATAGCCCGAAATCTCCAGCCGGGGGGCCAGTAGTTCCGCCTCCGTGCCCACCAGCAGCACCGCTGGGCTCACAGCGAGGGCTCCACCGCATCAAGGCCGTTGCCGGGTTTGGCCACATGGGGCAGGCCCCAGCCCAGCTTGTTGCGCAGCACCTGGAAAAACTCATGGTCCGCCAGCCGCACGAACCGCACCGGTTGCTCGCTGCGCCGCACCAGCACCCGATCTTCAGGCCAGATGTAGCAGCCGGCACTGCCATCCACCACCATCATCAGCCGCTCCGGTGTGGCCGGAAACACGGTGACCGGCTCCTTGTCGCTGAACACCAGGGCGCGGGACGCGAGGGAATGGGCGGCGATCGGCGTGAGCTGCAGCACCGGGCAGTCGGGCGAAATCACCGGGCCGCCGGCACTGAGGGCGTAGGCGGTGGAACCGGTGGGGCTGGAGAGGATGACGCCATCGGCGGCGATATCCACCGGGGCATGGCGGCCGATGGCGATCTCGAAATGGCACATGCTGGTGAGCGGCTCCCGGTGCAGGGCCATCTCGTTGAGACAGAGCACCTCCCAGCGCCGCTGCTCGCCGCGCATCACGCTCACCACCAGCAGCGAGCGTTCCTCCACGCTCCATTCGGAAGCGATCACCTGCTCGAGGGCCCGGTCCAGATCCTTGAGGTAGGCCTCGGCCAAAAAGCCGAGATGGCCGGTGTTGATCGTCAGAATCGGCACGCCGATCGGGGCGGTCATGCGGGCAGCCGAGAGCACGGTGCCGTCGCCACCCAGCACGATCGCCAGGGGCATGTCGGCGTCGAAACCAGGGGGCACGCAGGCGGCGTAGCCCTTGGCCCGCAGATGTTGGTCCGGATTGGCGAAGCCCACCACGCCAGCGGAGCTGCTGGCCCGCACCACCTCCAGACCGGCCTGCTTCAGGCGGGCCTCGATGGTGTCGGCGGTGGCCAGGGCCAGCTCCTTGCCGTCGTTGACGATCAGTCCGACACGGGGCACCGATCGCAGGTGGGGAAGGACCATCACTTTATCGGCAGCCCTGGCGACCCCGCCCAGCTGGTGCCGCCGCCGAGCAGCTGGCTGGCGAGGGGCTCAGAACTGCTCCAGGAAGCGCAGATCACTGGTGTACAGCCGCCGGATGTCATCAATGCCATGGCGCACCATGCAGAACCGCTCCACCCCAAGACCGGCGGCGAAACCACTCCAGCGCTGCGGATCAAGGCCCAGACCCTCCAGCACCGCCGGATCGACCATGCCGCAACCCATCACCTCCAACCAGCGGCCGCGCCACTGCACGTCCACCTCGGCTGAGGGCTCGGTGAAGGGGAAATAGCTGGCGCGGAAACGCACCGGCAGATCACCGAAAAACCTCTGCAGAAAGGTGGTGACCGTGCCGCGCAGATGGCTGAAATCGAGGCCTTCATCCAAGGCCAGCACCTCCACCTGGTGAAACACCGGCGAGTGGGTGGCATCGACCGCATCGCGGCGGAAGACCCGGCCGGGGGCCACGATCCGCACCGGCGGGGGATTCTGCTCGAGATGGCGGATCTGCACCGGTGAGGTGTGGGTGCGCAGCAGCCGCTCGCCACCATCGGCTCCCGGGGCCAGATAAAACGTGTCCTGCATGTCCCGGGCCGGATGGTGCGGCGGGATGTTGAGGGCGGTGAAGTTGTAGTGGTCGGTCTCGATCTCAGGCCCTTCGGACACGCGATAGCCGAGGCCGGCGAAAATATCGACGATCTCCTCGATTGTGCTGATCAGCGGATGGCGATGGCCCGGCGGCACGTAACGGCAGGGCACCGTCACATCCAGCCGCTCCTGTTCCAGCCGCTGCGCCATCGCCGCCGTTTTGACACTCTCCAGCCGCTGGGCCAACAGCGTCTGCACCAACTCCTTGAGCAGGTTGGCCCGCTGACCGACCAGCGGGCGCTCGGCGCCGGGCAGTTTGCCCATGGCGCCGAGCACACCCGAAACGCGCCCCTTCTTGCCCAGCAAGCCCACCCGCAGCTCTTCGAGCTCGGCGGCACCTGAAGCGGCAGCGATGGCAACGGCGGCCTCGGCTTCCAGCTGCTCCAGCTGATCGGTGAGGTCCTGGAGGCTGACGATGGCACTCACGGGCTGGGGGCTGGGCAGATCGGTGGCTGACTGTAGGCAGCCGTGTTGAACCGGCTGCCGAGCTCGTAGCGTTGAACTCGGTAGCGTTGAGACCGTGCCGCTTGCCGCAATGGCTCCGCTCCGCCTCCTGATCAGCAACGACGACGGGGTGTTCGCCGCTGGCATCCAGGCCCTGGCCGCCGAGGCGGTGGCCCGTGGCCATCAGGTCACGGTGGTCTGCCCGGACCAGGAGCGCTCAGCCACCGGCCATGGCCTCACCCTGCACTCGCCCCTGCGGGCCGAACGGGCCGACGAGCTGTTCGTGGCTGGAGTACGGGCCTGGGCCTGCAGCGGCACCCCCTCGGACTGCGTCAAGCTGGCCCTGTTCCGCCTGCTGGACGAGCCACCCGACCTGGTGCTCTCCGGCATCAACCACGGTCCCAATCTGGGCACCGATGTGCTCTATTCCGGCACCGTGGCGGCGGCGATGGAGGGCACGATCGAAGGCTTTCCAGCCCTGGCGGTGAGCAGTGCCGATTTCCAGTGGCGCCATTTCCAGCCGGCGGCCCGCCTGGCCCTGGAGGTGGCCGAATCCATGCATGCGGCCGGCTGGCCCGAAGGCCTGCTGCTCAATCTCAATGTGCCGCCGCTGCCCGCCGAAGCGATCGGCCCGCTGCGCTGGTGCCGCACGGCGGTGCGTCGCTACGTCGACCAGTTCGACAAGCGGGTCGATCCGCGCGGCCGCACCTATTACTGGCTGGCCGGCGAGGTGGCCAACGATCTCGAAGCCCAGGTGGCCGGTCCGGCTGACTGGCCGATCGATGTGGCCTGGATCGACTCCGGTGGCGCTTCGCTGACGCCCCTGCAGCCCGAACTGCTCTGGCGCGGCCTGACCGAGAACCTGCCGGCGGCGGAGAGCCTGAGCCGCTGAAGCGGCCCGCAAACTCCAAGCTCAGGCCCGCCGGTACACCCGCTGCAGCAGCCAGAGGCTGATCCACAGGCCGATCAGATGGGCGAACAACACCTGGGTGTTGCTCAGCACCGAAAGCATCTCGATCGAGGTGATCGGCAGGCCGATCACCCGGCCGGCGGCTCCAGGAACCTGCTGAATCTGGGCGCCGAAAAAGCCCGGAACCTGTTGCGAGGCCTGCACGAACAGGCTGCCCGCCATCGCCTGATAGCCGATCACCGCCAGGCTGACGCCCACCAGATCGGCCAGCACGCCGCGCTTGATCAGGCGGGCCGTTTCGCCCTTGCTGGGCCGTACCGGGCTGGCTACGGCCCTGCCGCAGCGGATCACCAGACCGCTCTGCCAGATGGACCAGAGCAGCACGAAGAAGGCCAGGGTGGTGAGCGAGAGGCCCGGGCCCAGGCCCAGGGCCCGGGCTGAGTTGGCCGCCAGGCGCCCACCGATGTTGTTGAACAACAGCACCCCCATCACCACCACCGCCATCACCACCTGGGCCCAGAGACGGATCCAGGCCATGCGGCGCAGGGCAGCGGAGATCAATTGCAGATCGAGGCGATCAACCATCGCGAGGGTGGCGGGCCGCCGTGCGACCTGATGGCACCCAAACTTGCCATGGGAGGATCGGGGCGGCGAGGTCCGCGTCGTTGATTCCGCTTCACAATCCCAGCGATGCCCTGCGCCCCACCGCGATCGCGTTGGGCAGTTTCGATGGTCTGCATCGCGGTCATCGCCGTGTGATCGCCGCCGTCGTCCCCCCCGAGCCAGGGCCGGCCGCGACGGCCCCCCGGACGGATCCTGACTGGCGTGATGGCGCCCTGAGCGGCGGCGATCAACACGCCAGGGCGAGACTGCAGCCCGAGCCGATTCCCACGGTGGTGAGCTTCTGGCCCCATCCGCGCGAGGTGCTGCATGGCGAGCCGCGGCTGCGGCTCGATCTACCGGCCGAGAAGCTGGAGGCCCTGGAGCCGCTCGGCATCCGCCAACTGGTGCTGGTGCCCTTTGATCGAGCCCTGGCGGCCCTCACGCCCGCCCAATTCGTCGAGCAGGTGCTGGTGGAGCAACTGCAGGCCCGCCGCATCGCCGTCGGCGACAACTTCCGCTTCGGGGCTGGCCGCTGTGGCGATGCCGCCGAGCTGGCCCGCCTCGGCGGCCGCCACGGCATCGCCGTCAGCGTGCTGCCGATGCTGTTCGATGGAACCGAACGGGTGAGCAGCAGCCGCATCCGCCGGGCCCTGGCCGCCGGCCGGATCAGCGAGGCCCGCCGGCTGCTGGAGCGGCCCTATCGCTTCAGCGGACTGGTGGTGCAAGGCCGGGGCCTGGGCCGCGGCCTCGGCTGGCCCACCGCCAATCTGCAAGTGGATGGCCGCAAGTTCCTGCCCCAGGAGGGCGTCTATGCCGCTCTGGCCTGGCTGGAGAGCGGCGAGCCGGGGGTGGCCGGCAGCGAGGCGATGGCGGCGGTGATGAACCTGGGTCCCCAGCCCACGGTCGATCCGCTGGCCCCCTCAGCGGTGGAGGTGCACCTGCTGGATCGCCAGATCGAGCTGGTGGGGAGCCGGCTGCGGGTGGAACCGATCCAGCTGCTGCGCCACCAACAACGCTTCGCCAGCCTGGCGGCCCTCAGTGATCAGATCGGGGCCGATGCCCGCGAGGCCCGGCAACTCCTGGCTGAGCTCCAGGGTTCGCCCCTAGCCGCCGGGATAGGCGTGGGTGAGACCCCAGCCGATGAAGGCGGCGATACCACCCAGCAGCAAGATGCCTGACACCAGCGCCAGCATCGGGTTGTCAGCTCCGTTCGGATCGGTGGCCATCGCTCTGCCGCAATCGATCACACCCTAGACAGGGTACGGAACGTGCTTCTGACCGCTTCGTGACGCATCAGTCCACCGCCGGCCTGCGCCTGCTCGACGCCAATCTCGATCGGGCCCGGGAAGGTCTGCGGGTGCTGGAAGACTGGTGCCGCTTCGCCCTGGACCGCCCCGATCTCGTGGCCCGCACCAAGGACCTGCGCCAGCGGCTCGGCCGCCAGCACCACGAACGCTTCAAGCTGGCGCGCCACAGCGCCAGTGATCCGGCGGCGGGGCTGACCCACCCGGCCCAACTGGAGCGCCTGGACGACAGCGCCGTGCTGGCAGCCAATGCCGCCCGCGTGCAGGAAGCCCTGCGGGTGCTGGAGGAGTTCGGCCGCCGCGATGAACCCGAGCTGGCCAGGGAAGCCGCCGCCATCCGCTATCTCGTCTACGACCTCGAGGTGGACCTGATCCAGGCCTCACGGCTGGGCC
This sequence comes from Bifidobacterium breve, assembly GCA_943325005.2. Classification (GTDB taxonomy): domain Bacteria; phylum Cyanobacteriota; class Cyanobacteriia; order PCC-6307; family Cyanobiaceae; genus Cyanobium. Next base: position 5,358 of record CALPNT020000126.1, read on the forward strand.
TGGGACGGCGGGAGCTGCTGCGCCGCGCTCACCTTTATCTGGTCACCAGTCCGGTGCCGAACCTGGAGGCTGTGGTGGCGGCCGCCCTGGCGGCGGGCGTACGGCTGGTGCAATACCGGGCCAAGGAGCCCGGCAGCCCAGGTGCGACAGCCGCCGCCCCCCTCGATGATTCCCAGCGCCTGCAGCAGGCCCGCCGGCTCAAAATCCTCTGCGCCCAGGCCGGCGCCCTGTTTCTGGTCAACGATCGGATCGACATCGCCCTGGCCGTGGAGGCCGATGGGGTGCATCTGGGCCAAGGGGATCTGCCGCCGGCCGTCGCCCGCCGGCTGCTGGGGCCCGAGCGCTTGATCGGCCGCAGCACCCACCGGATTGAGCAGCTGCGGCAAGCGGTGAGCGACGGCTGCGATTACGTGGGGGTGGGGCCGGTCAAGGCCACCCCCACCAAACCGGGCCGCGAGCCGGTGGGGCTCGTCTACGTGAGCCAGGCAGCGGCGGAAGCACCGATCCCCTGCTTCGCCATCGGCGGCATCGACAGCACCAACCTGGCGGCGGTGCGGGCGGCGGGCGGCACGCGGGTGGCGGTGGTGCGGGCGATCACCGAGGCTGCCGATCCCGCCGCGGCCACGACGGCCCTGCTGGCGGCTCTGGAGGCGGAGGCGTGACCAGGCACCAGGCCAGTGACGCTGGCGCAGGAACAGCAGGCGAGGCCGGGACTGCCGCGGAAGCGGTCGGCGAGGGAACGGCCGCGGTGGAAATTCAGGTGAACGGCGACAGGCGCCGCTGTGCCGCGGGGCAGACGCTGGTGCAGGTGCTCGAAAGCCTCGGCTATCGCCCCCAGCTGGTGGTGGTGGAGTTCAACGGTGAAATCCTGCCCCGCCAGCACTGGAGCGCCCAGGCAGTGGTGGAATCCGATGTGTTGGAGATCGTCACCATTGTTGGAGGTGGTTCCTAGATTTCCGCCATTCGTTTCCTTCCCCATGGGTCCACGCGCGCTGCGGCGAACGCTCAGCCTGATGGTGATGCCACTCCTGGTCGCCGCACTGCTGGTGATCGCCCCCAACCCCGCCTCAGCGGCCAGCGGCGGCCGCATCGGTGGCGGCAGTTTCCGCTCCGCTCCCTCGATGCCTCGCAGCTATGGAGGCGGTTCTCCCCGGGGCTCCTATGGCGGCGGCTACGGCGGTGGGGGGTATTACGGCGGCGGTGGCGGCGGCTATCGCGGTGGGGGGATGGGTTTCCCCTTCATCGTGCCGATCTTCGGGTTTGGCGGCGGTGGGCTGTTCGGCTTCCTGATCCTGATGGCGATCGTCGGGATGTTGATCAACGCCGTGCGCGGAGGCGGCAGTGGCCCCCGGCTGGCCGAAGACGACGGCGGCTACGGGGCGATCAGCGCCGACGGCCCGGTGTCGATTGCCCAGATCCAGCTGGGCATGCTGGCCACGGCGCGGGACGTGCAGGAAGATCTGCGCCGCATGGCCGGCTCGGCCGACACCTCCAACAGTGAGGGCCTGCAACGGGTGCTGCAGGAAACCACCCTGGCCCTGTTGCGCCAACCTGATCTGTGGGTGTATGCCAACAGCGAAGTGGGCCAGGTGCCCTTTGCCAGCGCCGAATCCACCTTCAACCGGCTATCGATGCAGGAGCGCAGCAAGTTGCAGCGTGAACTCACGGCCAACGTTTCGGGTCGCCGCTACAGCGAACCCTCCACGGTGGCGGCCGGCAGCAGCAGTGGCGCCAGCGACTACATCGCCGTCACCTTGATCGTGGCCAGCCGCCGCGGCCTGCCCCTCAAGGGATCAGCGACAGCCGAAGCCCTGCGCGACAGCCTCCAGCAACTCGGTGCCCTTGGCGCCAACGATCTGCTGGCGCTGGAAGTGATCTGGCAGCCGGAGGGTGCCGGTGAGGTGCTCAGCAGTGAAGAACTGATCACTGCCTACCCCGATCTTCAGCATCTCTGAACCATCACTCCTTCGTTGATGGCTGCCCTGCCCCACCGAGGATCCGCAGGGCGGCCATGGCGGCGCCGTAACCGTTGTCGATGTTGACCACGGTGAGACCAGGGGCACAGCTGGCGAGCATGCCGTGCAAGGCGGCCATACCGCCGGCGCTGACGCCATAGCCCACCGACACGGGGACAGCGATCACCGGCTGGGGCAACAGGCCCGCCAGCACCGTGGGCAGGGCCCCTTCCATGCCGGCGCAGGCGATCAGCACCCGGGCCCGGCGCAAGTCCTCCAACTGGTCGAGCAGCCGGTGCAGCCCGGCCACCCCCACATCCAGCAGCAGGTCGCAGGCCACCCCATGGCATTGCAGGGCCACCAGGGCTTCCGCCGCCACCGCCAGGTCGCTGCTGCCACCCGCCAGCACCGTCACCCGGCCCAGGCTGGGATCGGCAGTCGGCCAGGTCCCCATGGTCAGACAACGCGCCTCGGGGTGATGGCCTAGGCCCATGGGTTGGCCGGATTCGAGGCTCAGGCCCAGCAGCTCAGCCACAGCCTGGGCTTTGGCCCGATCCACCCGGGTCACCAGCGCCAACTCATCGGCCTGTCCCAGCTGCTGGATGATCGCGGCGATCTGTCCAGGGCTTTTGTGTTCCCCCCACACCGCTTCGACCATGCCGAGCCGGCGACGGCGATCGAAATCGAGCCTGGCACCTGGATCCATCAGCTTTCGGGTGCCGTTGGCTCCATGGATTCGGTCCCAGACGACTGCCCCCCGATCGCCGCCTCCCCCAGGCTGGGCTGGGGCAGCGGTGGCAACTCGCCCTCATAGACCAGCGGGAAAGGATTGGCACCCAGGCCCTGCTGCTGCACCTGCTGCTGCACCTGCTGCGCTGTCGCGCCGAGGCGCAGCAGGGCCGCATGGGCCAGACGCTCAAAGCGCTCCTGCACCCGGTCGAGTTCCTGGCGGGGGATGGCCAGCCACTGCTCACGGCTGGCCCAGTGGATCAACAGTTGCCCCTGCTCGTTGTCGCCATCCCAGCTGAGATCGCGGCCCAGGAAACCGGGTTGTTGCTGCAGCCAGGGTTCCCAACTGCCCTGTTCAGCTTCCAGCCAGGCGGCCCGGGCGGCCGCCGGCACCTGCACCCGTAGATGCTCCACCACCGCCACATCCACCCGCCCGTCGCCAACGGCGACGCCTCGCAAGCTGCCGTCGATTTCGGCAATGCCGGCGAAATCAAGCGGAACCGGCTGGCCGTTCAGTTCCATCGGCCAGAAACAAGGCTGGCTTGAGCCTAGAAGCCGGATACAGGCGAAGGGGGCCACAGCGAGGGGGTGATCAGGCCTGCTGCAGCAGGGCCACCGCATGGCAGGCGATGCCCTCCTCGCGACCGG
>CALPNT020000127.1 GCA_943325005.2 Bifidobacterium breve
GAGCCGATGCTGATCTATGCCTGCATCAGCAGCCATGGCTTTGGCCATGGCTCGCGCAGTGTGGCGGTGCTGCAGCAGCTGGCTCGGCTCAGGCCCGATTGGCGGCTGGTGCTGTCCACGGGCTTGCCCCGTTCGTTTCTGAAGCTGGCGTTCGGCCATGGGGCTTTTGAACAGCGCCCCTGCCGCTGGGATGTGGGCGTGGTGCAGGCGAATGCCCTGGAGGTGGATCCCCAGGCCACCTTGCGGCAGCTGGAGGCCCTCGATGCCAGCCTGCCGGCCCAGATCGAGGCGGAGCTGGCCTGGCTGGAGCGCCAGGGGCTGCCGGTGCTGGTGCTAGCGGATGTGCCGCCGCCCGCGGCCCTGATTGCCGCTCGCCTCGGAGCACCGTTGATCTGGCTGGCCAGCTTCGGCTGGGATGCGATTTATGGAGCGATGGGGCCGGAGCTGGCCGGCCACGGCCAGGCCGCCCGCGCGCTGTACAGCCAGGGCGATCTGCTGTTGCGCTGTCCCCTGAGCCTGCCGATGGACTGGGGCCTGCCGGTGCAGCCGATCGGGCTCACCAACTCCGAGCCCCGGCCGCTCGATGCCGCCGTGCTGGCCCAGCTGGCCCTGCCCGCCGAGCGCGATCGCTGCGTGCTGATCAGTTTCGGTGGCCTGGGCCTGAGCCTCGATCCGGCCCTGCTGGCCCGCTGGCCCGAGCATGTGTTCATCGGCAGCGACCCGGCCCTGGCCGAGGCCAGTAACGGTCGCCTGTTGCCGGCGGGGCTGCGGCCGCTGGATCTGATGCCCCATGCCGGCCGGCTGATCACCAAAGCGGGCTACAGCAGTTTCTGTGAGGCCTTCAGCCAGGGAGTGGGGATTCATCTGGTGGAACGGCAAGGCTTCGCCGAAGCACCTGTGCTGGCGGAGGCTCTCCAGAACCACGGCCGCCATCGGCTGCTCAACCGCAGCCAACTGGACCAGGGCGAGTGGCAATTGGACCAACCGCTGTTGGCGGCGCGCCAGGGGCCGCTGCCCGGCGCTGGTGCCGAAGCGGCGGCGGCGGCGATCGTGGCGCTGCTGGCCGGCTGATCAGCAGTTCCGATCAGTGATCCGCGCCAGGTTCATTCTTCTGTACATCCAAAGGCGCCCAAGCTTCTTGGTCACAGTGATCTGAACTGATCAGGTGCTTTTGGCTACCTGTGGACACTTGTGTGATCGTCACAAAAACGATCGCTTCTCCGATCGTTGATGGGCAAAGTGGCGCGAACTTCATCTTTTCTCCGCTTTCGATCTCGGGAACAGTTTCAACCTCAGCATTCCTTGCTGTCTTGCTTTGAAACTCAAATGACTCCCCGAGATCAGTCTTCAGGACTGGATTTCTCCCTGTTGCCTTTCTCCGCCCAAGGGCGGAAGTTGATCGGGTTTCAACTCCAGAGCCTGCAGGTCTGTCCTCCGCTCGAATCGTCTTGTCGTTCCTTCAGCGCTCCCACCTGGCTCTCCTCTTGGTCGGAGCCGCCTTGGCCGTCGCCTCCCCTGCGCGTGCCACTGAGAAAGACGACCCCTGGTCCTTCGCCCCTGTGCCACCCCCGGTGCCCCAGCTGGCTGTGCTGCCGCCGCTGCCGGAAGCCCCCCGCTTCTTTGCGATCACGCCGGAGCGCAAGGCCCTGCTCAACACCATCCGCTACGCGGAGGGCACCTGGAAGCAAGGCCAGCCCGTGGGCTATCGGGTGATGTTCGGCGGCAGCTACATGCCCTCGCTCGATCGCCATCCCAATCGGGTCAACTACACCCCCGGCTATGCCAGCGCCGCCGCCGGGGCCTATCAGTTCATGCCCTTCACCTGGAATCTGGTGGTTCAGAAACTGGGTCTGAGCGACTTCCAGCCCCCCGCCCAGGATCAGGGCGCCCTCTTCCTGATCCAGCGCCGTGGTGGCCTGTCCATGGCCGATCGCGGTGAACTTTCGCCAGAACTGGCGGCCAAGCTGGCGCCCGAATGGGCCTCGTTCCCCACCCTGGCAGGCAACAGTTATTACGGCCAGCCGGTGAAGCGTTACGAGGAGCTGCGCCGCTTCTACGAGGAGAATCTCTCCCAACTGCGCCAGAACGGCGTTGAACAATGGGAAAACGTGGCGATCCGCCAGGTGCCCCGCTGCAACGACGACAGCCTCAGCTGCCGGTTGGAATCCATTGGTTACCGCGGCAAGTCCCGCCTCCAGCCTGAAGTGCGCTCGTACTACTGACGCCAAAAATCCCCAGGCCATCAGCAGGCGCATCGCGCCGCTGATGGCCTGGGGATTCTGCGTTGGGAGCGTTGAGAGTTCAGCGTTGGTCGGCCGTTTGCTGAGCGTCCCTCAGGTTTCGCCACTGCTCTTGAGATAGCGCCCCAGGGTCTTCTGGGCGATCAGGTAGGCCGCTGCCGCACCCCCTACAAAACCCATGGCGTTGCGCAACAGCGGCAGCAGGTCGTTGGTGCGGGTGATGATCGGCGCCACACCGAACACACCGAACAGAATCAGCCACAGGGGGGAAAGCAGCAGCACCCAGGCCCATTCGAAACGGCGCCCGGCTTTGCGCGGAAAGGCCGCAAAGCCCACAATCAGGCCACCCAGAATCGAGGTGGCCAGGGTGAGCAACCATTGTTCCTGCGGCAGCCCCGGCACCACCTGGCAGCCGCCGATCGCCAGGCAGCCTTTGACGGCATGCAGCGAATCGAGCACGGCCGCGTCCTGGCCGTTGTCACGCACATAGAACTGGTTGCCGTAGCGGGTCTGCAGCTCCACCCAGAAGGTGCGGGGCATCAAGGCGAACAGAGCATCGCCGACATTGAAATTGAGCAGATTGCCGCCCCGTTCATCGGCCACCAGCAGCAGGCTGCGCTCATCCAGCCCCCAGAACTCGCGGATCGCCAGACCAGGGGTGCGGTCGTACTGGGTGAGCACCCGTAACTTCCAGCCGCTGCTGGCTTCAAAGTCCACCAGCTCCTGCTCCAGGGCCGTGCGCTGGCCGTCGGTGAGCAGCTTGGCCAGATCGATCACCGGCGTGGGCTGGGTGGGCAGCAGGTCCGGGTTGTCGTAGGCCCAGGCCGGCTGGCTGGCAACGGGGGCCAGCAGCAGCAGGAGCAGCAATGCCAGGCTGCAGAGCCGCACCAAGCTCTGCCGCAGGCCAGCCATCGCCTTGCCCAGCCTCGGTTGGTGGCGCCCGGCGCTTCCCGAACAGGACATGGGGTTCGGCATGGCGCGGGCCGCAGGCGATTGGCCCTGCATTCTCCCTCCCACGGGCCAGGCGCCGTGAGGGCTGCACCTAGCCTGCTCGAGTGCTCCGCAGCGATGTCCTCCGCTGGCGCCCCCACCCGATGAAGATCCTTTCCGTCTGCATCCATCCCCATGAGCCGTCCCGGCTGCGCGGCAGTGTGAGGCTGTCGTTGGCGGATCTCAGTGCTGATCCCACCGATCCTGTGGATCTGCAGCAGGGACGGGTGATCGGCAACGGGCCCTTCCGCGGTCTGCCCTGCGTCAGTGTGGCGCTGCGACGCTTCACGATTTCGGTCGCCGATGTCAGTCGTGGCGCCTTCAACGATGTGGATCTCAATCTCGACCACGCGTTTGAGCCCGCCGACTCCGACGCCCCCACCCACCTGCGCGTGTCGTGGGATATCAACCACCGGATCCACGAGGGATCGACGATCTACCTGCGACAGGAAGGCATCCGCGAGATTTCAGTGCTGATCATCGGTGAGCTCTGAGCTGCCGGACTGGCTACGGCAACGGCTGCTTGCCGCGGGCGGCAGCGTGCCCTTTGCCATTTATATGGAGTGGGTGCTGCACGATCCGGACCACGGCGCCTATGGCAGCGGCCGTCTGCGCATTGGCCGCCAGGGTGACTTCGTCACCGCCCCCAGCCTCGGCCCTGACTTCGCGGCCCTGGTGGCCCGCCAGCTGATTGCCTGGCTGGAGGCGCTGCTGCCGCACACGGCTGAGCGGCTCAGCCTGGTGGAAACGGGCCCCGGCGAAGGGTCGTTGGCCCTGGATCTGGCCACCTGGATCAGCGCTGAACGGCCCGAACTGGCCCAGCGGCTGGAGCTGGTGCTGGTGGAGCCCAACCCGGGCATGGCCGCCCGCCAGCAACTGCTGTTGCAATCCTGCCCATGGCCAACACGCTGGGCGTCCTTTGCCGAACTGGCGGCGGATCCGGTCACGGGCGTGGTGCTGGCCCATGAAGTGCTCGATGCCCTCGCGGTGGAGCGGATCGTGGCGGACGGGGCGCTCTGGCGCCGTCAGATGGTGACGCTCCACGACGAGCAGCTGCGGCTCGAAGCGGGCGAGCCCCTGGAGCCGCAGTTGCTCGCCCAACTCGTGCCCCTGGGCTTGGCTCAGCCGGGGCCCGAGCGGCCGGCGCCCTGGTGCAGCGAACTCCATCCTGGCCTGGCTCCCTGGCTGGCGGCGTGCGGTCGCGGCCTGCGTTGCGGCCAGCTGCTGGTGATTGATTACGCCCAGGAGGCCTGGCGCTACTACGCCCCCCAGCGCTCGAACGGCACGCTGCTGGCCTATCGAGCCCAACAGGCCAGTGATGATCCATTGCGGGAGCCCGGTGCCTGGGATCTCACCGCCCATCTCTGTCTGGAGAGCCTGCAGCAGGCAGGGGCAAGCTCCGGTTGGCAGCCGCTCGGCCAATGCCGCCAGGGCCAGGCGTTGCTGGCCCTCGGCCTGGCCGAGCGGCTGCATGGGCTGCAACAAGAACCAGAGCTGGGGCTGGAGGTGTTGTTGCAGCGGCGGGAGGCGCTGCTGCGCCTGGTGGATCCGGCGGCGCTCGGCGATTTTCGCTGGGTGGCCTTTGGCAGAGGCATGGAGGCAAACAGCGCTCCCCCACCCTTGTTCGCCCGTGAACCCCACAACGACTGAGCCCGCACGCGGCTGAACGAGCAACTGTTGCCGGGGCGCAGCGCTGGCTTCATGCTGCAGAACCTGGCCCAACCAAGGACAGCCAACCGGTGGACGCAACTGCTGTGGCCAGCATTGACGCCATCTGTGATGAAATCATCGATGGATCGCAGGCCAGGCTCATCGCAAACCCGGCCTGCGATGCGCTGGCTCTTCAGTCAATCCTTCCAGTCGCTGCGAGCGGCGCGTTTTGAGGGTGAGCACCGACCCAGGCCTCAGGCTCAGTCTATGGCCGAGGATTAAGTTTTAAAACCGCTAACTATACAGCTCCGGCCGCGTGCCAGAGGACACGCTGCCGGAGCTGTGCCGCTTGTTAAAGTGAATAGAAGACTTACTCAGCAATGACCCTTCTGAAAAGATTGGCGAAAACAAGACGCTTTGCCGTGATGGCAAAAGTTTGCGCGCTTGTTGGGGGATTAGCGGCGATAAAAATAGTCATTCATTACCTTGGACTCGAGATAATCTCGTTCAATCCCTTGTTTTCGGCCTTGGTTGCCTCGAGCGTTTTCCTCTTCGGCTTTCTGCTTAATGGCGTCTTGGCTGACTACAAAGAAAGCGAAAAGCTACCGGCAGAAATCGCCTCCGCTCTTGAGCTGATCGCCAGGGAAGTCAGCGCCATTCCTCTCCATCATCAAGAGGCGGTTGTTGCCGCCGACCTGGCCTCCGTAGGCGATCTGGGCCGCGCCATCATCGCCTGGATCCAAGGTGAACTGTCCACGGAGCGGATGATGGTTGTCTATGACAAAACCCATAATCACGTTGTACTTTCTAGCCTCTGGCTCAGCCATTCATCCCTGAAGGGGAGATTGATGATTGAAATGGGCTCGGTTCTCCGATCTATCAATCGAATTGACGTGATCAGGGAGACTGACTTCGTAAAGATGGTTTATTATCTTGCCTATACTGCAACCTTTCTGCTCTGCACTGGACTGATTTTCACGCAAACCGACGCAATAATTGAGGCAACTTTTTTTCTAATGGTAATCTCCTTTTTGCTAGTATTTTTGTTGCATTTAATAGCAGATCTTGACAATCCTTTTGGCTATGGCGATCCCGAGTCGATTGAAGATGTTTCAATTGACACCATGATCACTGCCCAGGGTCGCATCGAGCGGATTACGGCCAAACACTTCGAGCAGTTTGGCGCGCCTTAATTTTAGTTTGTGTGTGTGATGGCAAAGATAGATTCAAGCGTCACATCATCATGAATGGCCACGGCACCAATCGCTGATGGCAGTACAAAGCGAATCTGACCTGCTTTCACCTTTTTATCCCCCTGCAGGCATTGCACCAGGGCCTCGCGTTGAAGGGGCGGAAAGCACAGCGGTAGTCCGGCTGCCTGGATCAAGCGCTTCAGCCGAGCCTGATCCTCGTCAGCCCAGAGGTCCATCGCCAGGCTCAGTTCACCGGCTGCCACCATGCCGATGGCCACCGCCTCGCCGTGCAGCCAGGTGCCATAGCCACTCAAGGTTTCCACCACATGGCCGAGGGTGTGGCCGTAATTGAGAATCGCCCGCAGGCCGGCTTCATGCTCATCGGCGGCCACCACCCTGGCCTTGGCCGCAGCGGAGCGCTCCAGCAGCAGCTCTAGCAGTTCGGGGCCCACCGCCTCCAGGCTGGCCAGGCCCGCCTGGGGATCCCGCCGAGCCGCCATCTCCAGCTCAGCGAACAACTCCGGGTCGCCGATCACGCCGTACTTGATCACCTCCGCCATCCCGGCCCGAAACTCCCGCTCCGGCAGGGTGGTGAGCACGGTGGGATCGATCAGCACCAGCCGCGGCTGGTGGAAGGCGCCGATCAGGTTCTTGCCACCGGGGTGGTTCACGCCCGTCTTGCCACCGATCGCGGCATCCACCATCGCCAGCAAGGTGGTGGGCACCTGCACCACGGCAACGCCCCGCAGCCAGGTGGCGGCAGCAAAGCCAGCCATGTCGCCCACCACGCCACCACCGAGGGCGACGATCAACGAACCCCGCTCCAGCCTGTGAGCCAAGGCAGCGTCGTGGATCAGGGACACGGTGGCTGGTGTTTTCTGCTCCTCCCCCGCCTCGATCACCAGGCTGCTGGCTTCCAGGCCGGCACTCTGCAGGCTGGCCAGGGCCATGGCCCCGTAGTGCGCCTGCACCACCGGGTTGGTCACCATCAGCACCTTGGTGCCGGCCTGAATGCCCTGGGCGCGAATCTGCTCGCCCAGCTCGGCCAGGCTGCCCCTCCCGATCACAATCGGATAGGGGTTGGCGCGCAGCTCCACCTGGATGGTGCGGATCGCGGTGGGCGCAGCGGTCATGGCTCAGGTCAGAGAAGCAGTGAGGCTACGGCGGCTGCTCCGGCTCTGGTACGAGGCTGAAACCGCCCAACAAAAAACCCCTCGTGAGAGGGGGCTTTCGCAGCAACAGGTGGAGATTGATCGTCAATGTGCAACCAGCGCAGCTGGTCAGCCGATCGAAGGTGCGGTCAGCGCCACGGAGGTGGCGCTGACCGCAGCAAGATCGAGGGGGAAGTTGTGAGCGTTGCGCTCGTGCAACATTTCCATGCCCAGACCAGCGCGGTGAACCAGATAGGGCATCCATTCGTTGCCCATGGATCCGCACGCCCAAGGCCATGGAGATGCCACTGCAGGACATACGCCAGATTCTGGAGTCCCGACGCTCGGGCTTCTGCACCTGCACCGCCTTGCCGAGCCCGTTCGCCCGGTGGGCTCAGCCCCGCTCACAGTTCAGGTGGATGGGGCTGCAACGAGTGCAGGCCTGGCAGCCGACAGACGCAGGGCAAAGGTCACTCCCTTGTCCGGTGCCGAGTGCAGGCTGATCACTCCGCCATGGCGTCGGGCGATCGCCTGGGCGATGGCCAGTCCCAGACCCGTGCCTCCCTGCTGACGGCTGCGACCAGGGTCGAGGCGATGGAACCGCTCAAAGATCCGCCCCTGCTCCTCCGCTGGGATACCAGGACCGCTGTCCTGCACGACCAGGTGAATCTCCCGGCCGCATCGCTGCAAACCCACCAGGACCGTGCCGCCAGCCGGGCTGTGCTGCAGGGCATTGCTGAGCAGATTGATCAGCAGGCGGCTCAGCTCCGATTCCACCCCCAGAACAGTGGCGTCGCTGACGTCGATCGCCGCTTGCAGGGTCACCGTCGCCACGGCTGCCGCTTCGCTGAAGTCCTCCAGCACATCCGCGCAGATCTCCGCGAGGTTGCACCGCTGCGGGTGGCTTCGATGGGCGGGACGCTCCAGGCTGGCGAGGAGCAGCAGATCGGCGATCAGCTGCTGCAACCGCCGTCCCTGGCTCAGCATCCGATCCAGGCCGGCCGCCGAGGAGTGTTCGGCGCTGAGCACCCTCGCCTGAGTCGCTGCGTGCGAGCGGTTTGACGCGTCGCGTTCGGTTTCGAGCAGGGCCAGCAGGTTGGCCAGGGGCGTGCGCAGTTCATGGGCGACATCGGCGCTGAACTGCTCCTGCCGGCGGTAGGCCTCCAGCAGCGGCGCCATCGCCAGCCCGGCCAGCCACCAGCTGGCCAGGGCCATGCCTGCCATCGCCAGGGTGAACACGCCATGGCCCAGCCACCACAAGCGCCAGCCCTCGGCATCAAGAGGCGCCAGGCTGCGGCTCATCTGCAGGGTGCCCCAGTCCTGCTCACCGCTGCCATGGGCCCGGTGCAGATGGATCGAGGTGCTCAGCCGCCGCTCTCC
>CALPNT020000128.1 GCA_943325005.2 Bifidobacterium breve
CCGCCTCTCGATCGGCGGCGAAGAGGTGCCCCTTTCCCCCGATGGCACCTTCCGCATTCAGGTGCCGTTCCGCGATGGTCAGCAGCTCTATCCGATCGAGGCCCTCGCCGCCGATGGCGAGCAGCGACGCAACATCACCCTCGAGTTCCGCCGCACCACCCCCGAAGACAACAGCAACCCAGCCAGCCAGGCCGTGGCTGAGTGGTTCTGATGACTGCTGCCAGCACCGATCCCAGCACCCCGCTTCGCACCACCTCACTTCGCACCGTGGTGGCACTGACGCCGGTCGCCGGTTCGATCCTGTTTCCGCTGTTGGTCCCCCTGTTGATGGTGCGAGTCAGCATCACGGCCGGCGTGATCGCAGCCGTGCTGATCGGCTCCTTGTGGTTCATCGCCATGCTTCGCACCGCCGAGATGCCTGGCCACAGCTGAAAGCGCTGGGATCTGTCACCGGCGGGGAATGCTGAACGAGAGCACCCAGCGCCCGCCAGCGACATCCACCCATGTCTGTGCCCTTGCCGCCGAGCGGCTTCCACCGTGGCCAGCAAACCACCGGCCTGCTGGCCAGCCTGAGCGCAGCCCTGCTGCTGGCTGGCTGCGGCAGCGCCACGGCCCTGCGGCTGGCCCAACCGGCGCCGCAGCTACCGCTGCCAGACGGGATCCGCGTCGCGTTCAACCATCGGGCCGAACATCGCTACCGCAGCCCGATCAACGGTCAATGGCGTCAGGGCGACGACCTGGAAGCCCTGTTACTGGAGGCCATCGCCGAGGCCCGCACCCAGATTCTGGTGGCCGTGCAGGAGCTGTCCCTGCCGCGAATCGCCACGGCCCTGGTGGAACGGCAACGCCAGGGAGTGCAAGTGCAGGTGGTGCTGGAAAACACGTACAGCAGCCCCTGGAGCCGCCAGGAACCCGCCACGCTGCCGCCCCACCAACGGCGTCGGGTCGAACAATTGCGAGCCCTGGGTCTGGACGATGCGGTGGCGATCCTGCAGCAGGGCGGTGTGCCGATGCTCGATGACACCGCCGATGGCAGCGCCGGCAGCGGTCTGATGCACCACAAATTCATGGTGGTGGACCAGCGCCGCGTGATCACCGGGTCAGCGAATTTCAGCCCCTCCTGCATCCATGGCGATCCCGACGATCCCAGCAGCCGCGGCAATGTGAACCACCTGCTGCGCTTCGAGAGCCCCGCTCTAGCCCGCCTGTTCACCGCCGAGTTCGCTCGAATGTGGGGCGACGGACCGGGGGGCAGGCCGGACAGTCGCTTTGGCATCGCCAAGCAGGAGGGCGCAGCGCAGCGGGTGCTGGTGGCGAATACCCCCGTGGAGGTGTTGTTCGCACCCCATCGCCGCCGCGATGCCAACCATGGACTGGCCTGGCTCGATCACCAGCTCGCCCGGGTCCAGCGGCAACTGGATCTGGGCTTGTTTGTGTTCTCGGCCCAGAATCTGGCCAACCGCCTGGCGATCTTGCGTGGCCAGGGGGTGAAGCTGCGGGTGCTGGCCGATCCCGGCTTCGCCAATCGCGCCTTCAGCGAAGTACTCGACTTGCTCGGCGTCATCCTGCCGGATCACCGCTGCCGCATCGAAACCGACAACCGGCCCTGGTCGAAGCCGCTGGAGGGGGTCGGCATTCCCCAATTAGCCGGTGGCGACAAGCTGCATCACAAGATCGCCGTGCTCGACCGACGCCGGGTGATCAGCGGCTCCTTCAACTGGAGCCCCTCCGCGGCTTTCCAGAACGATGAAACCCTGCTGTTGATCGACTCCAAACCCCTGGCCCTGCACTTCGAGCACGAAATCGACCGCCTCTGGCGCGGCGCCGATCTGGGACTGAACCAGCGGTTGCAGCGCAAGCGACGGAAGCAGCAGCAACGCTGCGGCGGGGGACTGGCCAGGGACCAAGGGGCGGCCCCGAACCAGCCGGCGGCCCAAGCCGAGCCCACCGGACGGAGGCCCGCTGACAGGAAGCCCAGCCAGAGCCCGACTACGATGGCCATTCGCCTTCCTTGATCATCAGGTCGTCCGATGGACCCGGTCCCACCCTCCCGCGGCACCACCCCGCGACTCGACGCCATCAATCTGATGCTGCGGGATCTGCACACCCGCCACGATGAGATCCGGCATCGAGCCGCCTTTCGTGGCTGCACCAGGGAACTGCTCACCCTGCAGCAGGAACTAGTGGATTACCTGCTCAACAAGAAGCACGGGCTGCTCGGGGTCAAACCGGCTGATTCTGCCCAGAACCCCAACTACAACTCCTTCACCTGAGCACCATCTCCGCTGCCAATGGGGTGGTGATCGTCGGCGCCGGCCCAGCCGGGGCGGCGCTGGCCCTGCTCCTTGCTCGCCAGGGAGTGCCGCTCACCCTGGTGGAAGCCAGCCCCACCTCGGCACGGCAGTTCCGAGGCGAGGCCCTGATGCCCAGCGGCCTGGCGGTCTTGGCGGCCATGGGCCTGCTGCCCCTGCCTGAAACAATCGCCCAGCGTCCCCTGGCGGGCTGGTCATTTTGGGCCAATGGCCAGCAGCTCTTTCAGGTGGCTGAACCGATGGGCAGCCTCCGGCCCTGCACCCTGGTTGATCAGGAGGCCCTGCTGCGCTGGCTGCTGGACGACGTGCGCCGTCTGAGCGGAGCCAGGGTGCTCACCGGCCGACCAGTCGTGGCGCCGATGCTGAGCAACGGGCGGGTGGTTGGAGTTGAGCTCGCTGATGGCACTCAGGTGCGCGGTGAGCTCGTGGTGGGCTGCGATGGCCGTTCCTCCCGGCTGCGCCAGAAAGCGGGGATCGAGCTCACCCGGATCGGCAGCCCGATGGAGGTGCGCTGGTTCCGGTTGCTGGGAGCGGCGGCCGATCCTGTGGCCGACTGGCTCCAAGGCCAATTCGTAACGATCCTGGGTGGCGGCGACAGCTTTGCCCTTTACGCCTCGGTCTATGGCGGAGTGCAGCTCGGCTGGGTGCAGGATTCAACCGTCGTCGTGCCCTCCAGCGCCGCGGACTGGCGGGAACGCTGGGCCCTGGCCAGCCCGGAACGACTGGCCAGCCTGCTGCGGGCCTATCCGCTGCAAGCCATTGAAGGGCCCATGCTGCTGCCGGTGAAAGTGGGGCGGATCGAGCGCTGGTGGCAGCCGGGCCTGCTGCTGCTCGGCGATGCCGCTCACCCGATGAGCCCGGTGCGAGCCCAGGGGATCAACATGGCTCTGCGCGATGCCCTTGTGGCCGCTCGCCAGTTGCTGCCGGTCCTGGGCCAGGGAAACCCTGCCGCGCTCGATCAAGTTCTGGCCGGCATCAGCGCCGAACGGCTGCTCGAGATCCGCCCCATCCAGGCCAGCCAGGCCCGGGAGCTGGCGCGCGCTGATCTGCTGCGCCACAACGGCTGGCTGAGGCAATTGCTGGCGGCCTCCGCCGGCTGGAGCGGCCCCCTGTTGGCGCGGCGCTGGCAGGCCGACCAGGCCTTGCTGCGCCAGGGATGCGGCACGCTCGAACTGACGATCCCAAACGACGCCATGATGGGTTGATTCTCCGCCTCACCATGGCCCGGTCCATTCCCCTGCTGCGCCCGCTGCTCCGGGCCGCCAGCGCAATTACCGGCTGCGGCCTGACTCTGATCGGCTGGGTACCGGCCTTAGCAGGGCCACAGCCTGAAACGTTCCCTCCAGCGGCAACCTTCCGCAATCTCCAGCTACTCGCCCTCACCTGCAGCCGCGAAAACACCGCCGCCAGCTGCGACCAGGCCCGCGCCATCGCCGATCCGCTGCTGGATCACCCGCGCCTACCCACCAGCTGCAAGGACGTGCTCTGGTCGATCAGCCAGAAGGCTCGACCAGCAGCCAGCAACACGGAGAGCCGCCGCGATGGGATTGATCGGGCCGCCAAGAATCTGACGATGTTCTGCAAATCCCAGACCAAACCCACAGGTAAAGGCGACAACAAAGCCACTGGCTCTGCCGGCGGTGGCGACTTCGGACTGGGAGGCTCACCCCCGGCCCGCTGAACCAGGAGCCCAGACGCTCTAGGGCTCGGTAGGCGACTCGGGTAACGGCAGCGGTGCCATGGCCTCAGCTGGAGCCATGGCACCGCTGCCGCCGGCGATCAGATCAAGCAGCTGCCGGGAGGTCTGATCCATGAACGCCAGACTCATCGGCGTGACGATCACAGCCTTGTCCGCCAGACGGCAAAGCGGCGTTGTCGAGCCGCTGGCCTCACAGCTATTGGACAATCCCAGCAATGCCTTGGTGAGTTTGCCCCGCAGGCAGGTTTCCCGACCCGCCCGGGCCAGCACCGCATGGGCACTCTTATCGGCGAACGCAACAGCCATCGGGTAGGGCACCGTCTCGGCCGCGACAGGCAGCACCAGGAGCGAGCCGAACCCCAGGACGGCGAGCCCGAGCGGGGCCAACGCCATCACGACAGCAGCAGCATTTCTTGGCATGGCCCCAATTTACCCAGAGTGCCCGGGGATCGTCAGCAAGGGCGGCCGACGACAGGCGTAATTTGAGGCCCTTCCTGCGGACCCGGCGACGGGCGATGCCGATGACCAGCAGTGCCAGCAGCTCCATCCGCCAGGTGACGCTTGCCCAGCCCTTCACGGATCAGAAGCCCGGCACCTCCGGCCTGCGCAAGAGCAGTCGCCAGTTCCAGACCCCCCACTATCTCGAGAGCTTCATTGAGGCCTCCCTGCGGGTGGTGCCCGGCATCGCCGGCGGCACGGTGGTGGTGGGCGGTGACGGCCGCTACGGCAACCGCGCCGCCATTGAGGTGATTGCCCGCATGGCAGCCGCCCACGGGGTGAGCCGGCTGATCACCACCACCGGCGGCATCCTCTCCACCCCGGCGGCCTCGAATCTGATCCGCAAGCACGGCGCGGCCTGCGGCGTGATCCTTTCAGCCAGCCACAACCCCGGCGGACCCGAAGGTGACTTCGGCGTCAAGATCAACGGCGCCAACGGCGGGCCGGCGCCGGAATCCGTGACCGACGCCATCCACGCCGCCACCTTGAGCCTTGATGGCTATCGCATCGTGGATGCCGATCCCCTGCCTCTCGACGTTCCAGGCAGCCACCAGATCGGCGCCATGACCGTGACGGTGATCGACGGGGTTGACGACTATGTCGCCCTGATGCAACAGCTGTTTGATTTCGATCGCATCGCCGCCCTGCTCAAGAGCGACTTCCGCGTCGCCTTTGATGCCATGCACGCCGTCACCGGCCCCTACGGCAGCCGGGTGTTGGAAAGCCTGCTGGGTGCTCCGGCCGGCACCGTGCGCAACGGCATTCCCCTAGAGGATTTCGGCGGCGGCCATCCCGATCCCAACCTCACCTATGCCCACGAGCTGGCCGAGCTGCTGCTGGAGGGCAACACCTATGACTTCGGCGCCGCCTGCGATGGCGACGGCGATCGCAACATGATTCTGGGTCGGGCCTGCTTCGTGAACCCCAGCGACAGCCTGGCCGTGCTCACCGCCAACGCCACCCTGGTGCCGGGCTATGCCAAGGGACTGGCGGGGGTGGCCCGCTCGATGCCCACCAGCGCCGCCACCGACGTGGTGGCCAAAGAGCTGGGGATCAGCTGCTACGAAACACCCACCGGCTGGAAGTTCTTCGGCAACCTGCTCGATGCCGGCAAAATCACCCTCTGTGGCGAAGAGAGCTTCGGCACCGGCAGCGACCACATCCGCGAGAAAGACGGCCTCTGGGCTGTGCTGTTCTGGCTCAACATCCTGGCAGTGCGCGGCTGCTCGGTGGCCGCGGTGATGGCGGAGCACTGGGGCCGCTTCGGTCGCCACTACTACTCCCGCCACGACTACGAAGCGATCGCCAGCGAGGCCGCCCACGGCCTCTACGACCGCATCAAGGCGATGCTGCCGGAGCTGGTGGGTCAGCCCTTCGCCGGCCGCACGATCGCCACCGCCGACGACTTCGCCTACACCGATCCGGTGGACGGCTCAATCACCAGCGGCCAGGGCCTGCGCCTGCTGCTCGACGACGGCAGCCGCGTGGTGCTGCGCCTCTCCGGCACCGGCACCCAGGGGGCCACCCTGCGGGTCTATCTGGAGAGCTATGTGCCCCCCAGCGGCGACCTGAACCAGGATCCCCAGGCGGCCCTCGGCGCCATGATCAGCGCGATCGACGATCTGGCCGAGATCCGCAGCCGTACCGGCATGGACAAGCCCACCGTGATCACCTGACGGCTGACCCGGGAGGCTTCGGTGGCCGCAGATGTCGTCCCAGTGGGCTGCGCGAACTCCTGAGGCTTCGGTGGCGCCGGGATCCTGGCCATGGTGGCCTTGGAAGGCGCAGCGCCGTTACTGATGCAGCCATTCTTGCTGCTTCAGTAACGGGCTACCCGGCAGTGCCGACCGGCCCAGGTGCAGCGCACACGCCACCAGTTCGCCAGGGGCACCTGATCAGCTGTGATGGCTGGTGGCCGCAGGCTCGGCCTCTTCGGACTGCTCGGGGAACCAACGGGCCTCCAGATGCTTGATCACCACATAGAAGGGAGGCACCACCCCGAGAGACAGCACGGTGGCGACAAGCAGCCCACCGAAGATCACCGTGCCCAGAGACTGCTGGCTGTTAGCGCCGGCGGTGCTGGCCACCACCAGGGGCAGGAAACCAGCCAGAGCGGCGATCGCCGTCATCAGGATCGGCCGCAAACGGGATTCAGCCGAAGCAATGGCAGCCTGGGTGGCCGTCATGCCGGCATGCATGTGCTGCTCTGCCACCTCAACAATCAAGATGCCATTTTTGGCCGCCAGGCCGATCAAGGTGACCAGACCCACCTGGGCGTAGATGTTGAGATCGATCGAGCGCAGCGCCAGGAAGGCGAGGGCTCCGAGCATGGCCAGCGGCACGGTCATCAGGATGATCACCGGCGTGACATAGCTCTCGTACTGGGCCGAAAGCACCAGATACACCACCAACACTCCCAGGCCGAAGACCAGGACGGTGGCATTGCCAGCCGAGAGCTGCAGGGCGGCCAGCCCGGTGAAGGCATAGCCGATATTGTTGAAATCGAGATTGTTAAATATCTCCTGGATCTTGGCCAGAGCCTGTCCCGAACTCTTGCCAGCCGC
The DNA here is from genome assembly GCA_943325005.2 of Bifidobacterium breve. GTDB lineage: Bacteria > Cyanobacteriota > Cyanobacteriia > PCC-6307 > Cyanobiaceae > Cyanobium. The sequence continues at coordinate 7,074 of CALPNT020000128.1, forward strand.
CTCTACCCCCTGTACCAGAATCGTGCGATAGAGATTGTAATGGCTGATGATCGGCGGGGCACTGGTCAGTTCGCTTTCAGCAAACTGGGAGACCTGCACCATTTTGCCCTGACGATTGCGAACGTAGAAACTGAGAACATCCTCGAGCTTGCTACGATTCGCAGCCTGGGCCTGCACGTAGATGTTGCGCACCTGGCCACTTTCGTAGGTGAGTCCGGAGTAATTACCGCCGGCCAGAACAGCAATGGTATTCATCGCCTGCTGGAAATCAATATCGAGGGCTCCCATGATCGAGCGATCCACCTTCAGGCCAACGGCCGGTGCACTGGGAATGAACTGGCTGTAAAGGGAGCCGAAAGCGCCACTGTCTTTACCGCTGGCCACCAGCTTGTTGGCAAGATCATCGAGTTCGTTGAACGAATAGGCACCGTTACTGAGATCGTTGAACTGGAAGTAGAAGCCCCCCTGGCTGGAAAAACCGGGCACGGCCGGAGGCTGGGCCGCCACAGCCAGGCCGCTGCTGAGTTTCTGGAGTTTGGCGTTGAGGCGACCGACAATGGCTGGTGCTTTCTGGTCCGCTGCCTTGCGCTCCTCCAGCGGCTTGAAGCCGTAGAAGAACACCCCCTGATCTGGACTGGAGCCGTTGAATCCATAACCACTGATCACCGAACCGGCGATGATCTCTTCCTCCTCGTTCAGAACCTTGGCGATCTCCTGGCCCATCTTCTGGGTCTGACTCAAGGAGGCACCGTTCTGGAGCTGGAAGATGCCGAGGCCATAACCCTGATCCTCCTCCGGGATGAAGGCCGAGGGCAGGGCTCCGAACGCCAGCACGGTGAGCACGATGCCACCGGCAAGGCCGGCCATGATCAGGCGGCGGCGGCGGATCAGCAGCTCCACCAGAGAGGCATAGCCCTTCTCCACACGGGTAAAGAAGTGGTTGAAACGATCAAAGATCCAGCCCAGATTGGCACCAGCCAGCACCCCAAGCACCACACCCACAACCCAGGCGATCGGACCGAAGGAAGCGACACTGAAGCGGCCAAAAGCCAGACCGACAATCAGGCCGGCGATGCTGCCGAGCAACCGTCCCGGTGGCTTGGCCTTCTCGTTGCGGAGCAACAGGGCCGAGAGCATCGGCGAGAAGGTGATGGCGTTGAAAGCAGAAATCGCGATCGAGAAAGCGATCGTCAGGGCGAACTGGCGATAAATGATGCCGATGCTGCCTGGATAGAAAGCCACCGGCACGAACACCGCCATCAGAACCAGTGCCGTGGCGATCAGGGCGCCGATCAATTCGCCCATGCAGTCCAGAGCTGCCTGGCGGGGGCGCATGCCACGCTCGAGATTCTTCGACACCGCTTCAATCACCACAATGGCGTCATCGACGACAAGGCCGGTCGCCAACACAAGGCCGAGCAGGGTGAGCTGGTTGATGGAGAAACCGAAGGCCTTGATGAAGGCAAAAGTGCCCACCAGAGAGATTGGAATCGCCAGGCTAGGAATCACCGTGGCGCGCCA
>CALPNT020000129.1 GCA_943325005.2 Bifidobacterium breve
AAGGTGGTTCCGGTGAGCCAGCCACCCAGTGCCAGATAGGCGGTGGGGAAGAGCAGCAGACCGGACCAGCCCACAAAAACGAAGCGGTCGCGCTTGAGCCAGTCGTCGAGGATGTCGAACCATCCGCGAGCGGCAGGAGCGCGCCCTACAGCAATCGTCATGGGTGAACGGTGGAGTGTTGCAGGTTCGGAAAACCCGCAGGCTGTTGGATACGGCGCGATCGTAACAACGCTGGAGATGCTGATGTGAGCACTCGACACGGGCTGACATGGCAGTCCCGCAGCTGCCGTTTGGGCCGGCGTGGGCCAGGATGGCGCTCCACTGCCCCGTCCTTGTTTCCATGCCGTCCAGCCAGGTTCCCTCCGGTCCGACGCCGGCTCCCAGCTCCGGCCCGGCGGCATCGGGCCAGCGGAGCGCCACCAATGCCGCCACCCCAGCGGATCAACTGCTGGAGCAGAGCGTGCTCGGCTCCCGGCGCCTTTCCAACCTGCTGGTAGCGCTGGCCGTGAGCATCGGCGGGATTGGTTTCCTGCTCGCCAGTGCCTCCAGCCGCCTCGGCCGCGACCTTCTGCCGGTGGGCCATCCCGCCGAACTGATCTGGGTGCCCCAGGGCCTGGTGATGGGTCTTTATGGAATTGCGGCCGTACTGCTGGCCACCTACCTCTGGACCGTGATCGCCATTGACGTTGGCTCGGGAAGCAATCGCTTCGATCGCGTTTCCAGCCAGGCTGTGATCAGCCGTCAGGGCTTCCGTCAACGCATTGAGGTGGTGATCCCCCTGCGTGAGATCCAGGCCGTGAAGGTGGAAGTGCGTGAAGGCATCAGCCCCCAGCGCCGCCTGGCCCTGCGGGTGCAGGGGCGCCGCGATCTGCCGCTCACTCGGGTCGGCGAGCCGATGCCGATGGCCGATCTTGAACTTGCCGGTGCCCGTTTGGCCCGCTTCCTTGCTGTCCCCCTGGAAGGACTCTGACCCGATGTCGATCCCGCTGAACCCCCTGCGCCGCTGGTCCGATCGGATCCGCCCCCTGGTTCTGATCGCCATGCTCAGCCTGGCGCCCCTGGGTCTGGTGGCCTGTGCCGCCGATCAGAAGCAGCACGCCCTGGGCTGCGCCACTTCCCCTTCACCCTGTCTCAGCGGCTTGGCCGTGGTGAGCCTGGAGACCAGCAAAGGCGAGGTGCTGTTGAGCCTCGACGGCAACGCCGCACCGCTCACCGCCGGCAACTTCGTCGATCTGGTCAAGCGCGGCACCTACAACGGCACGGCGTTTCACCGGGTGGTGAGGGAGCCGGTGCCCTTCGTCGTGCAAGGAGGCGATCCCAGCAGTGCCGATGCCAAGGTGCCGGCGAGCCAGTACGGCACCGGCGATTTCATCGATCCGAGCACAGGGGAAGCACGCGAGATTCCGTTGGAGCTCAAGCTGGCCAAAGAATCGCAGCCCCGTTACGGCGAGACGATCAGCAGCGCCGCTCTCAATCGCGACCTTGTGCTCAGCCACCTGCGCGGAGCCGTGGCGATGGCCCGCTCCAACGAACCCAATTCAGCCAGTGCCCAGTTCTATGTGGCGCTTGAGGCCCTGCCGGAACTGGATGGTCGCTACGCCGTCTTCGGTCGGGTCACCAAGGGTATGGACGTGATCGACCGCATCCAGCAAGGTGATCGCATCATCAAGGCGGCCGTGATCGAAGGGGGGACCCTGGTGAAGGGAGAACCCTGAGCCGAAACTGGCCTCAGGCCGGTACCCGTTTCTGCGAGCTGGTGGCCTTGAGCCATTCGGTGTTCACCCCCGAAGCTCGCTCTAGAGCCACCTTGCCGGTGCGGGCGATCTCGAGGATGCCGTAGCCCTCCAGCAAGCGCTCCAGGGCCACCAGCTTGCCCGGATCGCCCACCACTTCCAGGGTGAGGGCGTCGTCGGCCACATCGACCACCTTGGCGCGGAACACTTGCACCAGATCGAGGATGGCGCTGCGGTTTTCGGCCGGGGCCGCCACCTTCAGCAGCATCAATTCCCGCTCCACCGCCGGAATCGTCGAGAGGTCGATGACGCCAAGCACATTGACCAGTTTGTCGAGCTGTTTGGTCATCTGCTGCAGGGTGCGGTCGTCGCCCTCCACCACCATGGTGAGCCGTGACACCCCACGGTTTTCAGCCGGACCCACCGCCAGGCTCTCGATGTTGAAGCCACGGCGGGCAAACAGGCCGGAAATGCGGCTCAGGGCGCCCGATTCGTCTTCGACCAGCACCGAGAGGGTGTGCTTCATGTTCGATCCGTCCTTGCATCCAACGCTACGCGTCGGTTCAGCGGCCTGAGCCACTCCAGCAGAGCTGTGTTGAAATCCTCCGCCACTTCGTCGTGGGGGCAGTGGCCGGCTGACTCCAACACCACCAGGGACAAATCGGCGCGCAGCCGCAGGCACTGCTGGGCCACTTCGAGCGGCACCAACCGATCCTGCCGGCCCCAGATCAACAGCAGCGGCAGGCTCAGCCGGTGCAACAGCGCTGGGGCGGTGCCGCCGTAGGGCCGTAGGGCCATGGCCATGCTCATCGACCGCAGGGACCGCGGCGCGGTGGCCCGCCGCGCCGGGCGGGCGATCACGCGGTGCAGCTCCCAATCACCGATCACCGGCCGCTTGTAGGCGCTCTGGATGCCGAGATCCAGCAAGGGCGAATGGGCCAGCAGCGGCACCACCAGCTCCAGGGGCAGCAAGCGACAGAGCAGCACCACCACAGCCCGCTGCAGCCGCCGCCGCCAGGGTCGGCGCCGTGGCGCCGCCAGCGGCCACGGGGCAAGCTGATCGCGGGGTGCCGCCATCAGCAGGGCGGGGTCTGGCAGCGGCGCCGCCACCACGGCCCTGACCCAGTCCGGGAAGAAAACACTGCAGCTCAAGGCCACCAGGCCACCCAGGGAATGGCCCACCACCACGGCCGGCGCCTGCACCACCTGCTCGAGAAACCCCTGCAGCTGCCGAGCCCAGAAGCGATTGTCGAGGCCACCGTGGCGGCGGTGGGCCGGCTGACTGGAGGCCCCGAAACCGATCAGATCCAGGCTGTAAACGCACCAGCCCGCCGCGGCCAGGGGGCCGGCATTGCGGCGCCAGTGGCCACTGCCAGCGGCGAAACCATGCAGCAGCACCAGGGGCGGGTGGTGGCGCTCCCCGAGCACGCGCCAATGGCAGTCATGGCCGCGCCACCACCAGGTGCCATGGGTTCCCCACTCCACCCCCGTGGCTGGGGCGGCACTGGCAGGCTCCGGATGGCTCCGACGGGCAGGCTGGGTCCGCTCAGACACGGGTGATGGCTCTGGCGATGATCCAGGAAGGGGCGGAACCGCCTCACTATTGCGAAGGCTCCGCCCGACTGCTGCTCGGCGCCGGTTTCTTTCGCCCCGAATCGCGGCCGGCCCGCGATGTCTCGGTGCTGCTGGTGCGCAGCCTGGCGCGGCAAGGCCCGCTGCAGCTGCTGGATCTGATGGCCGGCTGCGGCATCCGCTCCCTGCGCTGGGGCCTGGAGGCGCAGGCCGCCGTGATCTGGGCCAACGACGCCGATCCCGATCGCCTGCCGCTGCTGGAACACAACCTGGCGGAGCTGCCCGCCGGGGTGGAGCGTCGCTGCACGACTCTCACCGCCCAGCAACTGCTGGCGGGCTGCCTACAACGGCAACAGCGCTTCGCGATGGTGGACCTGGATGCCTTCGGCTGCGTTTCAGCCCTGCTGCCCCTGGCTCTGGAGGCGGTGAGTTTCGACGGCGTGCTGATGCTGGCCAGCACCGATGGACGCTCCCCCACCGGCCACGACCGCTCAGCAGCGGTGCGGCGGCTGGGGGCGGCCGCCCGGGCCCATCCAGCCAGCTGGGAACTGGCCCTGCGCCTGCAACTGGGCACGGTGGCCCGTTCTGCCTGGGCCCTGGGACGAGGCATCGAACCGCTGCTCAACTTCAGTGAAGGGCGAACCTTCCGCACGGCCGTCAGGCTGTTGCGGCGTCCCAGACCAGGCGAGGAAGCCAACCTGGGCATGCTGGCCCACTGCCATGGCTGCGGTGATCAACAGGTGCAATCGCTGCTGCAGCTGCGGCGCTGGCAGCCCTGCGGCTGTCCAGCCCCAGCCGTGCCGCCGCTGGCGGTGAGCGGCCCGCTGTGGATCGGCAGCCTGCAGAACCCTGCCACCATCAGCACCATGCTCGAGCAGGCGGCTCTGGCACCGCAGACGCTGGCGGCCGAGGGCGAACGGCTGCTCCGACGACTGATGGCCGATCCCGCCGCCACGGCGCGCTGCTGGCCCACGGAGGCGATCGCCCGCGCCCTGGGCCTCGGCCAGCCGCCCCTGGCGCCCCTGGTGACGGCGTTGCAGCAGCAGGGCTTCAGCGCAGCAGCCAGTGCCGTGATGGCAGGCCAGCTGCGCAGTGAGGCCCCCTGGCCGCGGATTCTTGAAACAGCACGGGCAGTGCTGGCCGCCACGGCTGCTAAATAGGTAGCCAATTCCCTTTCGACCGGGTCATGGCCTCTGAAATCTTCGGCACCGCGGCGCTGTTCTGGGTGCTGATCCCGGTGGGACTGGCTGGCGGTCTGGTGTTGTTGAAACTGCTCAAGGACTGAGCCGGGCCGCCACCGGCCGGGACGTCCAAAGCTCGACCGCACCGAACTGGTACCCGGAAGATCGCGCCCGAGTCCGTCCGACCCCTAGGCTCAGCCGGCTTCGGACGTGGGCAGATGCAGGTTCTGGTTGTCGGTGGAACGGGCACCCTCGGACGCCAGATCGCCAGGCGTGCTCTTGATGCAGGGCATCAGGTGCGCTGCATGGTGCGCTCGCCCCGCAGGGCGGCATTTTTGCAGGAATGGGGCTGCGAGCTCACCCGCGGCGATCTGCTGGAGCCGGACAGCCTTGACTACGCCCTGGAGGGCCAGGAGGCTGTGATCGATGCGGCCACAGCCCGGGCCAATGACAGCGACAGCACCTATGCGATCGACTGGGACGGCAAGCAGAACCTGTTCGCCGCCTGCCGGCGGGCTGGGGTGATTCGCGTGGTGTTCCTGTCGCTGCTGGAGGCGGCCAGGCATCGCTCGGTGCCCCTGATGGATATCAAGGCCTGCAGCGAGCAGTGGCTTGAGGCCTCCGACCTGGACTACACGATTCTGCGGGGGGCGGCCTTCATGCAGGGCCTGATCAGTCAGTTCGCCATCCCGGTGCTTGAAAGCCAGACCGTGTGGGTGAGCGGCTCGCCGACGCCGATTGCCTACATGAACACCCAGGACGTGGCTCGCTTCGCCGTGGCGGCGCTCGAGCGACCGCAAACGGTGCGGCGAGGCTTCGCCGTGGTGGGGCCCAAGGCCTGGACCACCAGTGAAATCACCCAGCTGTGTGAGAAGTACAGCGGCAAAGAGGCACGGGTGTTCCGCGTACCGCCGGCCCTGTTGTCGTTGCTGCAGGGAGTGACCGGCTTTTTTGAGGGCAGCCTGAACGTGGCCGAACGTCTCGCCTTCGCCGAGGTGGTGAGTGGTGGCGGCTGTTTCGATGCACCGATGGCGGAGAGCTACGAGGCCTTCGGCCTGGAGTCAGCCGAGACCACCCGCCTGGAGGACTACCTCAAGGAGTACTACGACACGATTCTCAAGCGGCTGCGGGAGATGGAATCCGATCTCGACAAGGAAGCCAAGAAAAAGCTGCCCTTCTGAGCCACTGGCGATCGGGCCAGTGCATGCGTGCTATCACAGAACTTAAACAACAGTTGTCGCCATGGCCATTGCCCAGATCAAAAATCTCCAGCGACGGCTCGCCAACCTGGAGGAAGAGGCCACCGAAGAAGTGAATCGGGCCTGCGGCCATGAGCTCTGGCAGGGCCTCGGCTTCGATGCGCTCGACACCCTGGAGGATCCTGATCGCCGCGCCCGGGCCAACTATTACTACGGCCAACTGCAGACGGTGCGGGAACTGCGGGATGTGCTGGGCTGAGGCCAGGTTTTGACGTCCTGGCTCAGCCATCCCTGGATCGCTTCCAGGGCCTGAGCACCGGATGGATCGCGATTCCGGGCTTGCTGCGGGCAGCTGGTCTTGCTGCTGGCAACCGGTCGCTCTGGCGGATGCCACCAACCAAAGACGATCAACGGAGGGGACGGTAGCCGCCGTCGGGGATCCTGAGCGGCGGCATCTCAGGGCTTGGGCTCAAGGCGGCTGCGTCCAGCCCGAAGCCGGGGCCTTGGCTTGAGAAGCTTCTCGAGGCGGGCATGCTCCTCAGCGTTCACCTCGCGCCACTCGCCGGGGGCCAGCCCCCTCAGGTCCAGCGGCGGCCCGTCATCCATCAGATCGATAGCCAGACGCCGCAGCCGCAGGGTGGGCAGGCCCACGGCCGCGCTCATGCGACGCACCTGGCGGTTACGACCTTCGCGCAGCTCCAGTTCCAGCCAGCTGGTGGGCAGGTGCAGGCGCTGGCGAATCGGCGGCTGGCGTTCTGGCAGATCGGCTGGCGGCAGCAGGGCCCTCGCCCGTGCCGGCAGCGTGCGCTGTCCCTGGATCATCAGGCCATGCCTCAGGGCCTCCAAGGCCCGATCAGTCACCAGCCCCTCCACCTGCACCTGGTAGCGGCGCCAGTGACCCCAGCGAGGATCGGTGAGCCGTTGCTGCAACGGGCCCCTGCTGGTGAGCAGCAGCAATCCCTCACTGTCGGCATCGAGCCGACCGGCGGCGTAGACGCCTGGGACCTCCAACCAGGAGGCCAGGGTGTCCCAGGGGCTGCCAGGTTCCGGGGTGAACTGACTGAGCACCCCGTAGGGCTTGTGGAACAGCAGGGTGGTCACGGTCGCTGAGGCAGCGTGATCTGCCGAGGCGCGAGCCTCAGGCGTTCTGGCGAGCCCGCCACAGGTTCACCACACCGATTGAGATCAGCAACAGCCCCAGATCCATCGAAACGGGTGGCAGGATCATCAGCTTGGGCAGCGGGCGTAGGGCTGGACCCTAATCGCCACCGGAGATCTACGGTGATCCCCACTGAAGCGGCGCTGACGGACGGCGAGCCTGGCTGACGCGGCCCTCTAAGCTGATGAATAGCACTGTAAGAACGGCATCACCTCCGCATGATCGAGACCTCCGGCGTGATCGAGAAGGAACAGGGCAACGGCTTCTACCTCGTCACGCTGGAACAGCCTGCAGGTCACCAGTGCCTTTGCCGGGCTGCGGGCAAGCTCACCAAGTTCCGCATCAAACTGCTCGCCGGCGACAAAGTGCTGGTTGAGATCAGCCCCTACGACCTCTCCCGCGGCCGCATCACCTACCGGGAGCGCAACGCCGGCGCCACCGGCCCCCGTCCCGGCGGCAATCGTCCCGGTGGTCCGCGCCGGCGTTGAGGCTTTGGCCGCGGGTTCAGTTCTCTGGTGCTGGCTTCGGCCAGGCCTGCGGCGATTGGATGTTGTCGGCTCAACCCCAAGCCGAGTGAAGATCGGCAGTCAGCTCGCAGCCGCAACAGAGTCCACCGCTTTCGTGACTGAAAACGGTGATTTCATGGCGCCCGTAGGTTGCTTGGGCCATCCCTGCTGGGCCTAGAGCGATCAAGGCGCGTCGTACGGAGGCCTCCAGCTCCGGATTCCCGCCACCCGGGGCGCCTGACCGCAGCGCCGCTTCAGACAGACACGGGCAACAGCGCTTCGATCGCCTGGCGAAACTCACTGCGCTGTTTCACCCCCTTCCATTGCTGCTGCAGCTCCTTGTTGAAGAACAGCTGCACCGTGGGGGTACCGGTGACTCCAGCCTGGACGGCGATCTCCTGATCGGCTTCGATGTCGATCTCAACGCCCTGGGCGCGGCCGCCGAGCTCCTCGAGCACTCGCTTGAGCTGGGGCTTGAGGACATGACAGGGGCCGCAGCTGGGGGAGGTATAGACGACCAACAGCGGATGACTGCACTCGTGATAAAGCTTGCGCAGGGCAAAACCGCCCTTCTGCCAGAGGGCCTCCTGGTTGAAATTGGCCGCATCGCTGGTGACTGTGTGCTTGGGCTCTCCCACCTCCAGCGGCTCGACGTTGTCCCGGCGCACGGTCACGGCCAGGTTGTGGTGACTGAGCCAGCGCTCGGCAGCTAAGGCCGCCTGGCAGCCGCTACCGGCTGCGGTGATGCCCTGGCGCCATTCAGCATCCGCCACATCACCGGCGGCATAGACCCCTTCAAGGCTGGTTTCCGGCCGGCCGGGCTGGGTGAGGAGATAGCCGGCGCTGTTGAGCTCGAGTTGATCCCTGAACAGCCGAGTATTCGGGGTGTGGCCGATGGCATAAAAGAGGCCGCGTACAGGCAGCTCCCGGATCGTTTGCGTGCCGGTGTCTTTCAGCAGAAGGCCGTTCATCCACTGGTCATCGCCGCTCGCATCCACCACCTGGCTGCGCCAGTGCACGCTGATCGCCGGATTGGCCAGCACCCGATCGGCCATGGCGGCGCTGGCCCGCAACTGATCGCCGCGCACCACCAGG
>CALPNT020000130.1 GCA_943325005.2 Bifidobacterium breve
GACCAGCGGCTGATCACCCTCGCGGGCACCGGCGTGGCGGTGGAGGCGGCCACACTGTCTCTTGTGGATTCCGTCACGCGATTGGCCACGCGATCGTCCACCTATTCGGGTAACCCATCGATCGATGCACTGCTTCAGTCCAGAACTCTCAAGGCACCGGCGTCGATCCGTTACTTCTTCCCCGACAGCTCCCTGCTGAGCGCTGCTACCGATGCATTGAATCGAGGAGCCTGGGCTCTGGACTCTTTGCAGCAAGACCAGTTTCGCCAGGTGATTGCCGAATGGTCAGCTGTTGCCTTGGTGGACCCCCAGCAGGTGCCTTCTCTCGACCAGGCCTCCATGAGTGTGTTCGGGATCAGCCAAGGGAATTCCAATGTTCAATCCATTAACGGATCACCTCTGACCATGGAGTTCATCCCCGATGGGGGTCCATTCCAGACTGGTGGTTTCGAGCGAGGAACGATCATCCATGAGATGGGCCATGCGCTTGGTCTGAAGCATCCCTTTGAGGGGAGAGATCTGCTATCTGGCGAGGAGAATGGTTTTCGCTATACCATGATGGCTTACGACTCATGGTATGACGAGCTTGGTCAGTTCGTTGAACCCACTACTCCCCAGCTCTACGACATCCGTGCAATACAGTATCTGTACGGCGCCAATACCACCTATCGCTCCGGCAATGACGACTATCAGTGGGGCTCTGACGACATCGTGTTCAGATCGCTCTGGGACGGAGGTGGACAGGACACGATCAATGCGGCTAACCAAGCGCAGTTTGTCCAGATCAATCTTAATCCTGGCTCCTTTTCGGTGATCGGCCGGGCCATCTTCCAGGAAACCTTCGTGGAGGATCCCGATGGCAACGTGACTCAGACCACCACCACCACTGTCAACGGCGTGAAAACAGAGGTGATTGTTCGCGGTAACTATATCGAGAGAAGTCATCGTGACAATCTTTCGATCGCCTATGGGGCCGTGATCGAGAATGCGATTGGCAGTGCATTCTCCGACCGTCTGCAGGGGAACGCTGCCAACAATCGCCTGAGCGGTCTAGCCGGCAACGACATCCTCGACGGTGGTGCCGGCAATGACATCCTCAGTGGCGGCAGCGGTGCCGACCTGTACCTGTTCGGCCAAGGATCAGGTCACGATACTGTCTACAACGCTGACGAGGATTCCATTGGCACCAAGGCCGACACCATTGAACTGGGAGCGGGCATCACCTCTACGGGAGTGACGCTGACCCGCACCCGCTTCAGTGATGACTTGACCATCAGCCTGAATGGGAGCAACGACAGTCTCACGGTGAAGAGCTTTTTCAGCAACGACGAAACGTCGCGCTATCTGGTGGAGAATCTCAAGTTTTCTGATGACACAGTGTGGGACGTCGCCACCATCAAGGCCCAGGCGATCACCTCCACACCCGACCCCACCATCCTCACCGTCAGCCTTGCTGCCGACACCGGTCTTGACCCGATCGACGGCATCACCGCCAACGGAACCGTGGTTGTTGAACGGCTTGAACCCCGTGCCGCCTGGCAGTACAGCACCGATGGCGGCTCCAGCTGGAGCAACGGCTCTGGTTCCAGCCTCCGCCTCCGCGGTGCCGGAGTCCTCTCTGTGATCGCCCGGCAGCTGGATTCCCAGGGCAACGCCTCCCCCGCCTCGGCGCCCCTCGCCTTCTTCCTCGATGACGGCGCCGGCCTCCGGCTGGCCACAGATCTCGCCCAGCTCATCTACGTCGCCTACTACGGCCGCCCCGCCGATCCCGGCGGCCTCTCCTTCTGGGACGGTGTGCTCGGCTCCAACGGCGTCAGCTATGCCCCACGCCTCGGCGATGGACTTACCGGCGCCGAGTTCGATGTCTACAATCGCATCGTCAACGACTTCGGCAACTCCACCGAGGCCACCAATCTTCTGGCTGGACTGACTAGTCAGCAGCAGGTGAATCAGGTCTATCAGTTTTGTTTCAATCGCAATGCGGAACTCGACCCGATCACAGGCAAGAACTATTGGCTGGATCAGCTCGACAGGGGCAACGTCAGTCTCGCCCAACTCGCCGTTGAAGTTGCCCTGGGGGCGCAAGCGGAGGACATCGTCGTCTTCTCCAACAAGATCAGTAGTGCCAAGAGCTTCACAGACGCCATCGATACGCCTCCTGAACTGGCCGCTTTCCGTGGGGAGCAGGCGCGTCTGTTTGGGATCAGCTATCTCGATGGCTTCGGTGCAACCGCCGCCGGTTCCGAACTGGGGAAACTAGCGCTGGAAGAGTTTCTGGCTGGATCTTCATCCTTCGTCGGGCTTGCGTAGCTGAGTTGGCGCCCGGCCATTGCGCCGGGTCGGTCGATTACTCACCTCCGAGGGCGCAGCGATGGGGCGTCAGCCCATCAGCCCTGACGCTCATCGAGCTGCTCGATCTGTCGATCGGTGAGGCGCTGTAGCCAGGCGAGACGGCGTGAGCCAGCCGGAGGGATCGAGACCGCATCACTGATCGGCAGCTCTACGCCCGGCTCCAACGAGAAGCGATGCCTGCGACTGGCGGCGTCACGGCTGCCGCTTGATCGGGACGGGGAACGAGAACGAGAAAGGGACGGGGAGCGACGGGAGCGAGGAGAGGGAAGCGGGGCGCCCAGCCGCGACAACAGCGAGCTGGTTCGCTGCGTTGATTCGTCCCCCATCAGCTCTGGGTATGGGCCGCATTGGGAGGCTCGGCTCCCCCCTCGAGCTCGCCCTCGGGGAGGACCTGGCCCTCCAGCTGCCTCAACTGCTGTCGTAGCTCCTCAGCAGTTGCAGGAGGTGACGTTGGCTGTAGAGCGCACGGCGCCCCTGCTTGCCGGGCCGATCGATCAGATGGCTGGTCTTCAAGGATCATCATGGGAGTTGTTGCGTGGTTGTTTGTGCCGGACTCCGATCACCAGCCCGAAGTCACCACCAAGGCCACCGCGGCCCCAGGCCAGAAGCCGCCAGGCCGCCAGGGCGGTTGGCCGCTGCCGGTGAAAATCCTGCTGACGGCGGTGGTGCTGGCTTTTGTCTGGTCGCCGTTCCTGGCGATGTTGGTGCGCCTCTCCCACGTCAACCCCTCTCTGGCCCCCGACGCCCAGCCGGCCGGTAGCCCAGATCTGGCGCCGCCGCTCACTCCGGGCGGGGCGCCGCCGGCAGATGGCCGACGATCCCCAGTTCCCAGCCCTTGATGATCCGATAGATCGTCGGCACCACGAACAGGCTGAGCACGGTGGCCACCAGCAGGCCGCTGAACACCACAGTGCCGATACTGATGCGGCTGGCGGCGCCGGAGCCCGTGGCGAACACCAGGGGCAGGAAGCCCGCCAGGGAGGAGAAGGCCGTCAGCAGGATCGGCCGCAGACGGGCGACGGCGGCGCCGTGGATCGCCGCATCGAGCCCCTGGCCTTCGCGCAGTCGCTGGTTGGCGAACTCGACGATCAGGATGCCGTTCTTGGCCGCCAGGCTGGCCAGCACCAGCAGGCCCATCTGGCCGTAGACATCGAGCGCCAGGCCGCGTAGGGCCAGGCCGGAGATCGCCCCCAGCAGCGCCAGCGGCACCGTCACCAGGATGATCAGCGGATCAAGGAAGTTTTCGTACAGCGCCGCCAGCACCATGGCCATCACCAGGATGCCGAGGGCGAAGACGCGCACGTTGCTGCCGCCGGCGCGGGTTTCTTCCCGGGCCAGACCAGCCCATTCGAGGCTGATGGCATCGCTGTCGAGGCGTTGCTTGACGTCCTCGAGCAGGGCCATCGCCTGGCCACTGCTCACCCCCGCTCGCGGCAGGGCGCGGATGCTGATTGAACGCACCAGCCGGGTGTGGTTGATGCTGCTCGGGCCGCTTCCCGGCTCGATCCGCACCAGCTGGCTGAGCGGCACCAGCGTGCCGTCACGGCTGCGCACCGGCAGGGCGAGCACATCGCTGGCACTGCGGCGTGCCTGGCCGTCGAGCTGGACGATCACCCGCCGCACCTGATCCGATTCGAAGGTGTCGTTGACGTAGTCGCTGCCGAAGCTGGCGCCCAGGGTGTCCACCAGGGTCGACAGGTCCACGCCCAGGGAGGCCAGGCGCAGGCGATCGGGCACGAGGCGCAGCTGGGGGGCGCCGGCGCTGAAGCGGGTGGAGACCCGCTCAAAGGCGGGTTGGCCCTGCAGCCGCGTGGCCTGGGCGGCGGCGATGAAGGCACGGGCCTCCTGCTCGAAGGCCGCCAGGCTGAGCTGGCCGTTGCTGGTGTCGAGCAGTTCCAGTTCGAGGCCGCCTTCGCTGCTGAAGCCGCGCACGCTGGGGGCCTCGCTCAGCTGCACCAAAGCGGTGCGGATCCGCTTCTGCAGCTGCTTGTTGATCCGTGCCGCCACGGCGGTGCTGCTCTGATCGCGGCCCGGGCGCTCTTCCACCGGCTTGAGCCTGAGGAAGAACTGGCCCTTGTTGGGGCTGCTGTCGCCGAAGGAGCGGCCGGCATAGAAGTTGGCACTGGCGATCAGCGGTTCCTGCTGGGCCACGGCCCGCACCTGCTCCAGCACCTGCTGGGTCTGGCCGATGGCCAGGCCGTCGGCCAGGATCACCACCCCGCGCAGCTGGCCCGTGTCCTCCTGGGGGATGAAGGCGGTGGGCCGGGCCCGGATCGCCAGGCCGGTGACCAGCAGGCCCACCAGCAGCACGACCACCACCAGCCGGCGCCGGCCCATCACGGCGTGCAGCCAGCGGCTGTAGGGGGCCTCCAGGCTTTCGAGACCGCGGCGGCTCGGCTCGATCCAGCGCCGCAGCCAGGCCGGCTCCCGCTGGTCGTTGCGCAGCAGCCGGCTGGCGGCCACCGGCGTGAAGCTGATCGCATTGATCGTCGAGAAGAAGATGGCGCCGGCGATCGCGATCGCGATCGGCGCGTAGAGCCGGCCGAGGCTGCCGCCCAGGCCCAGCACCGGGATGAACACCACCACCAGCACCAGGGAGGTGGCGATCACGGCGCCGCCGAGTTCCTGCATCGCCTCGCGGGCGGCCTGCAGCGGCGGCAGACCCTGCTCGAGGCGGCGGCCGATGTCCTCGCTGACGACGATGGCGTCATCGACCAGCAGCCCGGAAGCCAGCACCATGCCGAACAGGGAGAGGGTATTGATCGAGCCGCCGCTGAGACGCAGCACGGTGAGCGAGCCGATCAGCGACACCGGCACCGCCACGGCGGTGATCAGGGCCAGGCGGCTGTTGCCCAGGCCCAGCAGCAGCACCAGCAACACCAGCAGCACCGAATCGCGCAGGGCCTCGATCGCCCGATCGATGCTGGTGCGCACCGTCTGGGCCTCATCGACGATCACCTCCATCGCCACGCCGGGGGGGAAGCGGGGGGATAGCTCGGCCAGGGCGGTGTCGATGCCCTGGCGCACCTGCAGGGCATTGCTGCCGTCGCGTTGATAGAGGCCGAGGGCGACGGCGAGATCGCCGCGCAGGTTGGTGGCCACTGTGTCGTAGCTCTCGTTGCCGAGCACCACCCGACCCACGTCCTTGAGCAGGGTGACGCCGCCGCTGGCGCTGCGGGCTACCACCAGTTGCTCGAACTCCTCGGCGCTGCGCAGGCGACCCTCGAGGCGCAGCGGCAGGGTGGTGACCTGATCTCCAGGAGCCGGCGCCTCGCCGGCCTGGCCCAGGGCCGCCAGCACGTTCTGCTGCTGCAGCGCCTGGCGCACCTCCAGGATCGTGAGGTTGCGTTCCTGCAGCCGGGCCGGATCGAGCCAGAGGCGATAGGCCAGGCTGCTGCCGCCGAACAGGCTCACATCGCTGATGCCGCTGACGCGGCGCAGCCGCTCCTTCACCACCTGGTCCACCCAGCCGGTGAGAAAGGTGTCGCTGTAGGTGCCCTGCTCGGCGCTGAAGCTCAGCACCAGCAGCAGATCATCGGAGCTGCGCCGCACCTGCACGCCGAAGCGGGCCACCTGGGCCGGCAGTTGCCGCCCCACCACGGTGGTTTCGTTCTGGGTGTTGATCTGGTTGAGTTCGGGATCGCCGCCCTCAAAGCCGAGGGTGATCAGGCTGCCGTTGGCGGAGCTGCTGGAGCGGATCGTGTCCAGCCGTTCCAGGCCATTGAGCTGCTTCTCCAGCAGGGCTGTGACCCCCTGTTCCACCACCTCCGGGCCGGCGCCGGGATAGCTGGCCCGCACCGTGACGCGGCCGGGGGCGATCGGCGGCAGGTTTTCCACCTGCAGCAGCGGCAGGCAGATCAGGCCGGCCAGCAGGATCAGCAGGCTGATCACCAGGGTGAGCACCGGTCGGCGCAGGAAGGGTTCGGAGATCGATTTCATCGGACTCCGGCGGCCGCGCACGGTGCGGGAAGGGTGGCGCGGCGATCATGGCCCGGCGCCGCCGTCTGGGGGGTGCTTCAGGCCAGATCGCGGCGCAGCACCACAAACAAATAATCGGGTTCCTTATAGCGGCTGGGCAGGCAGGCGTGCAGCTGTTCCAGCCGGCTCCAGCAGACGGTGCGGCTCACCTCTTCGAGGCTGCGCCCTTCTTTGATCAACAGCCGCATCGCCTTGCAATACAGCGAGTATTTCGCCTCCAGCTCACCGATTGTGGGCGCGGTGGGGCTGTCGATCCGGCTGCCCTGGGACATGGCGAAGGGGGCGTCCGGGAGGTGCGGGGACGCGGTGCCAGTCTAGGAGCTGGCCCGGACCCGCCCGGGATGGGCTGGTTGGCTGGGCGGTTCGGGTGGGCTGATTGATTCTGGTGGGCTGAGTGAATCCGTGTTGCCCAGCACGGCGGCCTGGGCATCGCTGAGGCGGCCATGGCGGTGCAACACCCGGGTGATGCGCTGGATGTCGAGCACGGCCCGACAGCGGTAACCCTTTTGTTCCAGGCGCTGCAGAGCGGCACTGCCACTGGCACTGCCACCAGCACCGGCTTGGCCGGCCGGGTCGTCGCCGTGGTCGATGAACACCACCACATCGCGCACCACCAGGCCGGAACTCTCGAGTTTGGCGATGCCTTCCAGCAGGCTGCCACCGGTGATCAGGATGTCGTCGACCAGGGCCACCACATCGCCCTCCACGAAGTCGCCCTCGATCAAGCGCCGGGCGCCATGGGCCTTCACCTCCTTGCGCGGATAGATCAGCGGCTTGTGCAGTTGCAGCGACAGGCCGGTGGCGGTGGGCAGGGAGCCGTAGGGAATGCCGGCGATGCGATCGAACTCCAGCTCCTGGAGCTGGCCGGCATAGGCATGCAGCACCCGGTGAAAGAGGTTGGGATCGGAGATGATCTGGCGCAGATCGATGTAGTAGTTGAACAGGGCGCCGGAGGCCTGCACGTAGTCGCCGAACAGCAGGCAGCCGATGTCGAACAGATCGACGATCAGGCTTTCGAGGGGATCGGCAGGCGCCACCGCGGCGGCTGGGACCGGGTCCACTCCGTTCGAGTCGCCCGCAGCGAGGGCCGCACCCGTGCCGCCTGGCTGCTTGGCGGGCTTCTTGGCGGCTAACCCCGGGCCCTTCGGCCCGGCGGCGTTTGGATCAGTGGCCGCTGGTTCCGTGGCGGCTGGCTCAGCGGCGGCTGGTTGCGTGGCGGCTGGGGCCGCGATCAGGTCCGGCAGCCAGAGGCTGCAACTGACGGCGGGGCGCTGGCGGTTTTCGAGCCAGTGCTCGCGTCGTTCGCTGATGCGTTGCTTCAGCTGGGCGGCCCGTTCGGCCATGTCGTCCTCTACCAGCAGGTTCTGGGGCAGGGGCAGCAGCAGGCCGTCGGCGGACTGGCTGAGGCCGGCTTCGAGCAGGGCATCGAGGCGATCCTCCTCGGCCCAGAGGCTGCGCAGGATCAAGAAGCGCTCCGGCGCCTCCCGCCGCACCCGGGCCAGAATCGCCGGATCGCTGGTGCCCACCTCCAGCAACAACTGCTCAGGCGTGGCCCAGAGCTGGGTTTCACGCACGATGCGCAGGTAGAGCGGATCCTCCTCGTTCGGGTGGTGCTGCAGCACCCGGGCGGCGGGATTGGAGCTGTGGCAGGTGACCACCACCGCCTTGTCGGGATAGAGCAGAAACGGAGCGGCGATGTCCTGGCCGGGCAGGGGCGAGAGGGTGACGGCATCGGCCCCCAAGGACCGGAACAGGTAGTGGGCCAGGGCCGAGGAACTGTTCAGATCACCGTGCTTGGCATCGATGATCAGCGGAATCTCCAGCGGCACCAGCTCGCGCACCTCGCGCAGCAGATCCAGACCCACCGGCCCCAGGGCCTGGTAGAAGCCGAGGCTGGGTTTGTAGGCGCAGACGTGGGGCGCGGTGGCCTCGATCACCGCCTTGATCCAGTGGCGGGCCTGGGAGAGAAAGGAGCGACCGGCCATGCCGCGGCGCTGGGCCCAGCTCTGCAGCATCTCCGGGTTCGGGTCGAGCCCCGTCACCAGCAGCGACTGGTGGTCGGCGATGGCGTCAGTGAGCCGGACGAAGA
>CALPNT020000131.1 GCA_943325005.2 Bifidobacterium breve
ACCTTGGAGTTGTATTCACGAGGCACCAGAGGTGATAAGGGCTCGGCCCGATGCGCCTGAATGGAATCCGGGGTGTACAGACAGAACTGCTCCAGGTGCTCTGGCTGCGCCGGCAGGGAGTCGGGGTACATCACGCCGAAGAACCCCCTGTCTCGGAAGCAGACAAACGGGTTGCGGTCCCGTGCCTTGGGCCCGCCCGGTGCGGTGTCGGCCTTGATGACGTCCCGAATCTCTCCCCAGGTCAGGGTGTGGCCGGATGGAGAAGCTGAATCTGCTGCTGGCTTGCCGAGAGGGTTGCTGAGGCAACCCAATCCAAGCCCCTGCCGCCAGCAGCGCGGTTCTTGCCTGCTTCAAGCAGAAGCTCGGTCAGACGCTCACAGGCCTCGTCGTCCTGGATGCGGCAGCAACGGGCAACCTGCTGCCGCTGGGGCGGGTCGAGTTCATAGACATAGGCGAAGGGGCTACGGGCAACCTCGCGGAGCCGATCGCAGCAGCCCTCCATCCGGAGCCGCGCCTGCGCCTTCTGAAACCCTGGGACGGCATGCATGCCCGAGTCGCCTCGCCTGCATCCAGTCTCGCCCGGCCACTTGAAACAGTTTCAAAAAAGTTTCAAAAAACCGTCCGCGTCGGGCTCAGATGGTCCTCATCTGTCCCTATTCGCAGAGCCGAGAGGACGGATGAGACTGACTGCCAGGCCTGGGATTTGACCCAGAATCAAGACTGCGACAGGAATGGGTCGCCTGAGATTCGAACTCAGGACCAATCGGTTAAAAGCCGAGTGCTCTACCGCTGAGCTAGCGACCCGTTCGATGTTGCCCCCAGGGGGCTTGGCCGGTGTTGGCAACCCGATGAGGGATGACCAGCAACTGCCACCCAGAGAAGGTATCACCCGGCCAGACCCCTCCCGCAAGTGCATCAGCCTGCAGAGCAACGTCGCCAGCCGGATCCGCAGGGCACTGGGCTCATTCAGAACCGGGCCGATTGAGAATCGCGTCAGCCGCCGCTCAACAGTGCCCGATGCCCCCTGGCCCGCTCCCCAGGTCCATGCCGATGCCTGGGTGGCCCCTTCGGCCGTCTTGATCGGTGATGTGCAGATGGCGGCCGGTTCAAGCCTCTGGCCGACAGCCGTGGCCCGCGGTGATGTCTGTCCGATCCAGATCGGCGAGTGCAGCAACGTTCAGGACGGGGCGATCCTGCACGGCGATCCGGGTCAGCCTGTCTGCATCGGTGCCTTCGTGACGATCGGCCATCGGGCCGTGATCCATGGCGCCACGATCGAAGACGGCTGCCTGATCGGCATCGGCGCGATCGTGCTCAATGGCGTCACCGTGGGCGCTGGCTCGCTGGTGGCCGCCGGCTCGCTGGTGACCCGCGATGTACCTCCCGCCAGCCTGGTGATGGGGGCACCGGCCCAGCTGAAACGACAGCTGAGCAGCGAGGCAGTGCAGGACCAACGCGAGCATGCCCGGCGTTACAGACAACTGTCGATGGCCCATGCCGGCCGAAGCAGCCAGCCGGGATTCCCCTAAGATCCCGAAACTCCCGCTCCCTGTCGTCATGGACCTTCGGCTGCTCCTGGTTGCTGCCCCGATCCTCCTGGCTGTGGGCTGGGCTGGTTTCAACATCGGCCGTGCCGCCGTCGGCCAGCTGCAGCTGATGCTCAAGCGCGCCCGCGCCTGAGTGCGCCCGGCACTGTTTTGCCCTTGCTGCCCTCTGCCCAGTGCTGACCGACGGTGACCGCTGAGCTCCTGGTGATCGGTGCGGGGTTAGCAGGCACCGAAGCCGCCTGGCAGATCGCTTCAGCCGGGCTGTCAGTACGGTTGGTGGAGATGCGTCCGGTACGGCGTTCCCCTGCCCACCACAGCGCCGAGTTCGCCGAATTGGTGTGCAGCAACAGCTTTGGTGCCCTCTCGGCCGATCGGGCGGCAGGGTTGCTGCAGGAAGAGCTGCGGCGGCTGGGTTCCGTGGTGATCCGCACCGCTGATATCCATGCGGTGCCGGCCGGCGGAGCATTGGCGGTGGATCGGGGCCAGTACAGCGCCGCGCTGACGGCGATGCTCGAGGCCCATCCGCTGGTGTCGGTCGAGCGGTGCGAACAGCTGCAGCTTCCTGAAGCGAATCAGATCGCGGTGCTGGCCACCGGCCCACTCACCAGTGATGCCCTCGCTGCTGACCTGCGCCAGTTCACCGGCCGTGAAGATTGTCATTTCTTCGATGCCGCCAGCCCGATCGTGGCCGGCGAAAGC
Organism: Bifidobacterium breve; assembly: GCA_943325005.2. Classification (GTDB taxonomy): domain Bacteria; phylum Cyanobacteriota; class Cyanobacteriia; order PCC-6307; family Cyanobiaceae; genus Cyanobium. The sequence goes on from CALPNT020000131.1 coordinate 2,247, forward strand.
ATCGACCTCTCCCGCGCCTTCCGGGCCAGCCGCTACGACAAAGGCGACGCCGACTACATCAACTGCCCGATGGACCGGGAGCAGTTTCTGGCGTTCCGCGAAGCGTTGTTGCAGGCGGAACAAGCCGAACTCAAGGACTTCGACCAAGCCAGCGCCAGCTTCTTCGAGGGCTGCCTACCGATTGAGGAGCTCGCCCGCCGCGGCGAGGACACGATGCGCTACGGCCCGCTCAAGCCGATCGGCCTCTGGGATCCCCGCTGGGGAGATGTCAACGACCGTGACGTGCGCCGCGCCAATCGCGCCTATGCCGTGGTGCAACTACGCCAGGAGGACAAAGGCGGTCGCCTCTGGAATCTGGTGGGCTTCCAGACCAATCTCAAATGGGGCGAACAGGCGCGGGTGCTGCGGCTGATTCCGGGGCTGGAGAACGCCGAGTTCGTGCGCTTCGGTGTGATGCATCGCAACACCTTCCTGGAATCCCCCCAGCTGCTCGATGCCACCCTGCAGTTCCGCCGCCGCCCCACCCTGCTGGCCGCAGGCCAGATCACCGGCACCGAGGGTTATGCGGCGGCCGTGGCCGGCGGCTGGCTGGCGGGCACCAACGCCGCCCGTCTGGCCATGGGACAGACGCCGATCAGCCTGCCACCCACCACCATGGCCGGAGCGCTGACCCACTTCATCGCCACCGCTGGCTGTGGCGAAAGCCGTTCCGGCAAGGGGCGCTTCCAGCCCATGCCACCCAACTTCGGCCTGTTGCCCGAACTGGCCGAACCCATCCGCGACAAACGCCGCCGCTATGGCGCCTACCGCGACCGCTCCCTGCAGGATCTGGAGCCCTTTACGCTCGCCAGCTGCGCCGACACCGCGCTCCAGGTGGCCTGAAGCGCCCAGGTGTAGGCCCAGGCCGCTGAACCTAAAGACTGACGAGCCAGGGAGGACTAATGGGCGCGGCGCCATCGTCAGGAGCACTGGCCACCGATGGCTTCCTAAGCTCAGTCCGCGTCGTTGTTCCATGCTTTGACCGCAGCCAGCCCGGAGCCTTGCTGGGATGTGATCGTGATCGGTGCCGGCATCGGCGGCCTGGTGACCGCCTCCCAGCTGGCCGCCAAAGGGGCGAAGGTGTTGGTACTGGAGCGCTATCTGATCCCGGGTGGTTCGGGCGGCAGCTTCAAACGTGAGGGCTACACGTTTGATGTGGGCGCCTCGATGATCTTCGGCTTCGGCGAGCAGGGTCACACCAACCTGCTCACGCGCGCCCTGGCCGATGTGGGCGAACACTGCACCACCATCGCCGATCCGGTGCAGCTCGAGTATCACCTGCCCGCTGGCCTGCAAATCGCCGTCGACCGCGACTACGAACGCTTCCTGGCCGACCTGATCGCCCGCTTCCCGCACGAGGCCAGCGGCATTCGCCGTTTTTATGACACCTGCTGGCAGGTGTTCCGCTGCCTCGATGCGATGCCGTTGCTGTCGCTGGAGGATCCCGCCTATCTGGCCAAGGTGTTCTTCAAGGCGCCGTTGGCCTGTCTCGGTCTGGCCCGCTGGTTGCCGGTGAATGTCGGTGCTGTGGCTCGCCGTCACATCAGCGATCCGGCGTTGCTCAAGTTCATCGACATGGAATGCTTCTGCTGGTCGGTGATGCCGGCGGACCAGACACCGATGATCAATGCCGGCATGGTGTTCTCCGATCGCCATGCCGGCGGCATCAACTACCCCAAAGGAGGCGTTGGCATCATCGCCGAGCAGCTGGTGCGCGGCCTGGAGCGTCATGGCGGCGCCATTCGCTACCGCGCCCGGGTGGGCAAGGTGCTGCTGGAGGGCGGCCGTGCCGTGGGGGTGCAGCTGGCGGACGGGGAGCAGATCCGGGCCCCTCGGATTGTGAGCAATGCCACCCGCTGGGACACCTTCGCCGGCGAGCCCGGCAGCGAGGGGACGGTGGCCCAGCCGCTGGTGGATGCAGCCCACACGCCCGCCGCCGAGCGCACCTGGCGCCGACGCTACAAACCCTCACCCTCGTTCCTGTCGCTGCACCTAGGGGTGAAGGCCGACGCCATCCCCAGCGGCACCCATGTGCACCACCTGCTGCTGGAGCACTGGAGCGACATGGAAGCAGAGCAGGGCACCGCCTTCGTCTCGATCCCCACCCTGCTCGACCCGTCCCTGGCGCCTGCAGGCCACCACATCGTCCACACCTTCACGCCTTCCTCGATGCAGCACTGGCAGGGCCTGTCGCCCAGTGCCTATGCCGCCAAGAAGCAGAGCGATGCCCAGCGGCTGATTCAGCGGCTGGAGGCCTTCCTACCTGGTCTCGGCGGAGCGATCAGCCATCGGGAGGTGGGCACACCGCGCAGCCATCGCCGCTTCCTCGGCCGCGCCGGCGGCAGCTACGGTCCGATTCCGGCGTTGCGGCTGCCCGGTCTGCTGCCGATGCCCTTCAACCGCACCGGCATCGCCGGGCTTTATGGCGTCGGTGATTCCTGCTTTCCCGGTCAAGGGCTCAATGCCGTCGCCTTCAGCGGGTTCGCCTGCGCCCATCGCATCGGCGCCGATCTCGGCCTCAACCCCTGGGCCCTGCCGGATTGAGGCTGTTGCCACGACCTTGACAGCCTTGACCCCGCTCAGGGTTGGGCAAAGGATCAGAGGTGGGAAAACGAACAGTGGGTCATCGGCTCCGGCATGGCCACCGTGAGGGATTCGAACCACGCCACCGCCCGCACAATGTCGTCCAGCAACTGATCGGCCATGTGGCGGCTGAAACCAGCCCGCACGACAATACGCAGCACGGCCCGATGCTGCTGATCCGCCGGCAGGGTGTAGGCGGGCACCAGCCAGCCCCGCTCCCGCAGCTTGTCGGAGAGGTGGAACACGCTCCAGAAGCGCACCCGCGGCTCCAGTTCCAGGCAGAACACCGGCAACTGGCCGAGCGGATGACTCACCAATCGCAGCGGCGGCAGCACCGCCAGCTGATCGGCCAGATGGCAGGCAATCGCCTCCAACGAAGCCATTCGCTCGCTGTAGCCCTGGCGGCCGAGATGGACGAAGTTGAAGTACTGCGCCACCACCTGGGCCCCCGGTCGCGAGAAGTTCATGCCGATCGTCGGGGTGACGCCACCGAGGTAGTTGACGTCAAAACGCAGCTCCCTGGGCAGCAGGGCATCCTGACGCCAGAGCAGCCAGCCCACCCCGGGCAGCACGCCGCCGTACTTGTGACCACTGGCATTGATCGACACCACCCGCGGCAGGCGGAAGTCCCAGGCCCATTCCGGCGCGTTGAACGGCGCCACGAAGCCCCCCGAGGCCGCATCGATGTGCAGGGGAATCGCCAGGCCGCTGCGCTGTTCCAGGTGATCAAGGGCAGCGGCGATCGCCGCGATCGGCTCATAGCTGCCATCGACGACGCTGCCCACCACCCCCACCACGCCGATGGTGCCGGCATCGCAATGGGCCGCCGCCGCCTCAGCCTGCAGATGGAGCCGATCTGGTCCCAACGGCACAAAGCGGGGTTCCACCTCGAAGTAGGCACAAAACTTGTCCCAGCAGACCTGGCGATTGGCCCCCATCACCAGATTGGGCCGCCGCGCCGCGGCAGCATCAGCACCTGGCTGGCGCTGGCGCCAGTGCCACTTGAGCACCAGGCCGGCCAGCATGCAGGCCTCACTGGAGCCGGTGGTGGAGGTGCCGACCGCATCACAGGGATCGGGGGCATGCCAGAGATCCGCCAGGATCAACAGGCAGCGCCGCTCCAGATCGGTCGTCTGGGGGTATTCGTCCTTGTCGATGATGTTTTTGTCGGCGCATTCGACCATCAACCGCAAGGCTTCCGGCTCCATCCAGGTGCCGACGAAGGTGGCCAGGTTGAGGCGGGCATTGCCATCGAGCATCAGGTGCCCGTGAATCAGCTCATAGGCCAGATCCGCGCGCAGACCCTGATCGGCCAGCCGCTGCTCGGGGATGTCTGCCGGCAGCCGGGCCGCGATTGAGCGCGCCCTGAGTTGGCCACGCAGACCTGCCGCCACGCTGTCAGCGGCGAGGGGACGGCGAGCGGCCTGGTTGAACTCCATCCCACAACCTCCAACGGGACGAAGCACGATCCCATCCCCATGTTCTATCCGTTCTCGGATGGGTTACAACGGCGTCCTCCCGGCGGCCAGCCGCTCAGAATCAGCCGAGCCCGCCTGCCGTCCCGGCCATGGATCCCACCTGCGCCCGGGTGCACAGCTACGTGCGCCAACAACCACCCGCTGCCGGCGAGGGCCTGCGGCTGGCGCTCTGGCAGGGCAGCGGCAATGCCGGCAGCGCCACGGCGGTCGCCGAAAACCTGGAGCGGCTGGAGCAGGTCTGCGCCCTCGCCGCCGCTCACGAGGTGCAATTGCTGGCCTTCCCCGAGCTCTATCTGAGCGGCTACATCGTCACCCCGGAGCTGGCTGCGGCCCTGGCGGAACCGGTCGACGGTCCCAGCCTGAAACGGGTGGCGGCCGCCGCCCGCCGCCATGGTCTGGCGATCGCCTGTCCCTATCCGGAACGGGCGCTGGTGGCCGGAGCGGAGCACTTCTATGACGCCATTGCCCTGTTCGCTGCCGACGGCTCGCTGCTGCGCAACTACCGCAAAACCCACCTCTGGGGTCCGGAGGAACAACGCTGCTGGAGTGCCGGTTATCGCCACGCCGAAGAGGGGCCAGCCCTGACGGTGCAGGCGGTGAACGGGCTGTCGCTGGGGCTGTTGAACTGCTACGAGGCCGAATTTCCCGAGCTCACCCGCGCCCTGAGCCTGAAGGGAGCCCGGCTGGTGCTGATCCCCACCGCCGCCGATGCCTGGGCGATCCTCAGCAGCGGTGAACGCACCGATCGCCCCTACCCGGATGTCTCCCGCAGCCTGCTGCCGGCCCACGCCTTTGAGAATGACTGCTTCATCGCCTACGCCAATCGCTGCGGCGTCGAAACGGTGAACGGCCGGCCGATGGCCGCTTATCTGGGCAACAGCGTGATCTGCGGGCCCCATGGGGATGTGCTGGTGGCCGCCCGTCCCGAACCCACCCTGCTGATCGCTGACTGCATGCCCGGCGACTACGGCCCCACCCATCCGGCCGGCACCCGCTACCACGACGATCTGCGGCCGGAACTTTATGGAGGCGACGCCGGGCGGTAGTGCCACCGCCTCCGTTCCTGCAGGGCCCACTGGGCCGGATGCCCGCCGCCGCCTCAGCCACAGCCGCCCACCGCTGCTCCATAGGCTGATCTTCTGCGCGAGCGCCATCGATGAGCTCCAGTTCCCTGCCCAATTCCGCCGATCTGGCCCGCTATCTCGAGAGCCGCGGTGAACTGGGCAAACCCTGGATGTGGCACCTGCTGCGTCTGGCCAAACTCAAAGAAGAGAAGGACTCGATGGAGCCCCAGGAGTTCGTCGAGCGGCTGGCCCTGGCCCATGCCGATCTGATGCGGCTGGGCGAGTTCTGGAAAGGCCGCGAAGCCGAGGTGTTCGGGGGGCGCTACCAACCCGCCAGCGTGATCGAACCGCTGCCCGGCTCCCAGGACGATCGCTGAACCAACCGGAACGTTGTGGCGCTGGCTGGCGACGATCCGATCACCCAACCCCACCGATCACCCCGGAAGCAGCAGCCATGAACAGCGCCACCCGCCTCTATCCAATGGCCGCGCTGATCCGCCTCACCTTGATCGGCCTCTATCTGGCTCTGGTGCTGCCTCTGCCGCTGCTGGCTCCAGCGGATCTGCGTGTGTGGATGGCCCTGGCGGTTCCGGCTGGCCTGCTGCTGGTGCTGGCGATCACCAGTGAGCGGGTGGAACTGGACGAGCAGGGACTGCGGGTGGGCCATCCCCCCTGGTGCTCCTGGTGGTTGCGGCGCGGCTGGAGCCTGAGCTGGGAGGCGATCAGCGGCCTCACACCGGTGGCAACCAGCCAGGGAGGCCGAGTGTTCTATGTGCGCAGCCACAGGGACGGCGGCGGGATTGCCACCCAGGAAACCCCTGGGATGGGGGCCAGACGGCAGCCCACGGCCAGCGAGGTGGATGGCGGTGGTGTAGGAGCTCGGGGCGTTGAGGCTGGCAGGATCAAGGCTGAAAGGATCAAGGCTGGCAGTGGGGGCCGCTCCTACCTGCTGCCCCAACGCATCGCCGGGTTTGAAGATTTCCTCACCCGCTTCAGCGCTGCC
>CALPNT020000132.1 GCA_943325005.2 Bifidobacterium breve
ACCGGAGGGTTTAGCCGGTGCTGGGGTCCTCTGAATAGCATAGAAAGCCCACCCATGAGGCTTAAAAGCATGAAGTTCATGAAAAGCTCTGACAAATTTTACTGTCTCTTCGAGTACAGCCTCCAGCTTTTTAAGATCATGCTCATAGAGAGAAAAATCAAGCCTTGGCAGTGATACATCAACAGCATCGTAATTGTTAATCAATTGCCAGCGATAATGGATCAGAAGAGGAGGGGGGCTTGGCCGAATACCAAGGCCACCTTGATGGATAAATTGCTGCCTCTCTTGCCGAAGTTTTTCTGCAGCCTGAAGCATTTCAGGCGTTTGCGTCATTTCCTCTTCAACCAATGAACGCTCCACAAAACCAGCTGCAAGCTCTGGCAGCAGTAGATTTCCCTGAAAGGCTTGATTTTCATCAATTCTGCTTTGGATTGCCGAACAAAGATCTCCAATCCCCGAAAACTGATGAACCGAATATCGACTGCAAAATAATTTTAGTTTGTTAACAACTACTAGGCATTCAACCAAGATCCCGCTGAGTCCAAATGAGCAACGGAAATTAGCCAGTTCTGCCGGGTTAGAGGCTTCATCTATAGAAATAAGTTCTCCTTCTCCGTTGACATATGTAACTTGTCGGACATACGCGGAGAAATATCCAGGACCCCCTTGTACTGGATCCTTAGTGTCACCGGTACACAAAGCGCCTAAAGTTGCATTACCGATCTCAGCTTGATAGGCAAGTTCATACCCATGATCAGCAAGCCAGATTGACAGCGTTTTAAGACTGCATCCAGCCTGAGCACGAACCATTACATGGTCTGTACCCTCCCCTTCTAGTCCCAGTATTGCCGACAGACCACCCATCAGCAACAATGTGCCCTTATCATTAACCATCGTATCTGTAACGGAATGCATTGAACCCACAGCAAGAACAGGCCCTGGGTACCGAGTATCGTCTCGAACCACGTCCTGAACTTCGCGATAGGTTCTAACTTCAAGTGCTCGGGCCGGAGACGTGACTCGGCTCCTATTCCAGTTCCAATACTGCCTAGGGATGATCCCAGAATCACATCCATTAGAATAGTTGAAATCTTCTCCCGAAGAGGTTGATCGGCTCATAATATTTTGACTTTAAGCTAGATCCTAGTCTACCAGAAAAGCGACTTGTGGCCCATGAAAAGTAACAGTGGCTGACACATTAGTTGACTAATTTTAGAGAATTATGCTCCAGAGCGATGCAGGCCAGCATCGAGAAATGCCATGTAGGCTGATCCATGACCAGCACAACAAAACTAGGAAATATCTTTCCCTTGCCCCGCATAAGTAAATCGACGGATAATATACTACTGCATGACGACGGCGAGCATCACTTCGAATAGGTTGCCTAGCCTTCAGGTGTTGTGTTTCACGAAAGAGACTGCCCCTTTTGGGTTTGACTTTTCAAAACAAGTAGTCTAGATATGAAGGGCATAAATGCCATGAAAAGTTAATGATGACAACTGGAATCAGTCTGAACGTTTTGCTCGTAACTGGCGCAATAATTGTTCCATTCGAGTTAACATGATTCACCTGATCGAGCCCTGCCTGTGTTGAATGCGACAGGACAGCGTGCAATAATGTTACTATCAGGGGGGTGGGAAATTGCATAATTAATATAATCAAGGGAGTGATTCGGCTATTAGGCGGATTTAGGCCGACGGTCTGGTTAACCGTCAGAGTGGTTTCCTAGATGTCTTTTTATTCGCTAGCTAATTTGACCTGTGTTCCCACTTCTGGATCACGGACACCCAAGTCGATTTAGCGACGGCTGGGAAGGCTAAAGAATTTTGCAGGCCTAACCCAATTCCGTAAGGCTGGATACCCCTAGAGGTAGTCGAACTATTCACAGATTAGTTTGCCTACTATGTACCAGTCTGGATGACGCACGGTAGACAGGAGGATGATCTATCCAGGCACGTGGACTTTACTTCCTTGTCATGATCATTCGGTGTAATCAGCCCATATCGAATGGGTAGGAGATTCTGGGAATCCGGGCGATATTTTCACGACGCGGAAGCTTGTTCCGGCTATTAGGAGGCCTGCCTAAACGGCGTTTTCCCACTAGGCGGTGTCGCGCACGACAGTGCTGAGCCCGATGTCGAAGACTTTCAGAATGATACCAATGTCATTAGCAGTAGACACGCCGAATGTGGCGTCAAAGTGGTGGATAATCGGTATATCCTGCATGATCGCCACCATAGAATGTGCTGCGGTCATAAGAGTTCACAACGGCATTGGTTTGGAAGCGCTCAGCTAAATCTGGATTTGAGATGTATAGACGTCCATAGGCGATCGCATCAGCCATGCCTTCTTTTAATACTTTTTCACCCATTGCCCGGTCGTACCCGCCGGCACTGATGAATTTACCACTATAGGCCTTGCGAAATATTTCCGAAGTGATAGGTGCGACTTCATCAAGTTGATCATTGCGACACGCGTTAGTCGATCTTGGTTCGATCATGTGTACATATGCCAAATCTCGTTGATTTAGCATTTGAATTGTGGCCATAAATAATGCAATTGGATCGCTATCGCCTATATCGTTAAATGTGCCGAATGGAGATAGTCTTACGCCTATGCGATTGCTTTTGAAAACTTCACTGCATTCCGCAATGACTTCGCCTAATAAGCGGAGACGATTTTCAATCGTGCCACCATAGTGGTCTTTTCTTTGATTGGTTTTATCTTGCAGGAACTGGTCCAAAAGGTAACCATTGGCAGCATGTATCTCAATCCCATCAAAGCCGCATGCTCTCGCATTTTGTGCAGCAAGCTTATATTCATTTAGGACAATTGAGATGTCATCCCAAGTCATTTCCCTTGGGTTTTCATAATTGTACAATCGCCAGTCTGCGCCGTATATTTGGCCAGTTGCTGCTATCGATGAGGGAGCTATTGGTAGGCCCTCTTGTATGTGGTGAGAAGAATGGGAGATGCGGCCCACGTGCCACAGCTGAGCAACAATTGTTCCTTGCTTGGCGTGTACTTTTGACACAATATCCGACCAGGCTTCTGCTTGCCTGGAAGAATATATACCGGGTGTGGCAGGATAGCCTGCTCCTAATGGTGAAATCTGAGTTGCTTCTGTAATGATTAGGCCCGCGCTCGCTCTTTGGCCGTAATACTCTGCGGCCAAAGAACTTGGCACGCTATCGCTAATTGCCCGCATTCTAGTTAAAGGTGCCATGACAAGACGATTCTTTATTTCAATAGACCCTAAGCTGGTTGGGGTGAACATGATTCGATGCCCGGGCGAGGGGATTTCTTTCTGATTGATATTTGCTAATGAGTTAGGCAATTGCATGGCTTGACCTGCCAGGTTCTTTAATGTTTCTAAAATAATCATAGGGCAGCCTGAGATTTTAACTTGAGCTGGGACTGCGTGGTAGTCGAGCCTTTCCTAGATGTCTTTCCTCACCAGGTCATTCAGCGATCAGCGGCCGCTGGTGGCACTTCTGAGGAGTGAGGTTGCTGCGGCCAACACTGCGACGATCCGCCAGTTCTGCTGCGTCGCCATAAGGGAAGCGCGCCAGCCACTTGTAGGCAGTGAGGAGGCTGATCTCTGCCTGTGACGCTAGATCAAGTAAAGGGTTGTCCAGCTCAATGTGCAACTGAATTTGGCGTTAACGACTGATGGGTGTCAGCAGAGCCAATGTGTGGCTATGCATGGTGTGTGAGGTTCAAGGATTGGGGACATCGCAACGACCCTGATGCCATCAGAGCTTTGGCCAGCTACTCAATAATTCGATGCAATGACACCCCTAAAGAGAAAGAACGTAAATTTGGGTTGACAAGGTTTTGAAAACCGCTTAAGATTTTATTGATAATTTCTTGGTGTTTATGGCAAGCTCCACTCCTTTTGAATTTACTCGGACCACAAATAAATATTTTCTCTCACTTGGTAAAGGAGCAATTGCTTGCTCATTCCTGCTGTTGATCTTTGCCTTCCTCAATTTGGTAACCACTTACAGGCTGGCATCGGCTGGAGTGCTTGCCCCAATGGAGCTGTTGTTCCCAGTCTTGGTGATTGCATCGTGTTTTATTTCCTCTGCTGCTCTCGCGCGTGCCGCAAAGAAATTGAGGTTAATCGCTGTTACCGAGGGCAATGATATTCGTCTTCTTGAAAATGGCTTGCAATCATTTAAGATTTCTTTCTACTCGCTCGCTGTCATGCTCGGCTTTTTGGGCTTGCGATATATTAATTTGATGGATAAAATACAGAATTATTACCAGGCTAACTGATAATCGCTTCTTCCTTGTCCTTTCCTTTTTCTTTCTTCATTGTTTAATCTTCAACTCATCTTTCGACCGTCCGAATTGCATGAAGTGCGGCTAATTTGTTTCGCAGTAGATCTTTCCACTTGCCGAAGAGTCCTGGTGCTGGCCTGATATTGATGTCATGAGAGCTGCCTGATTCATCAGGGCCTGATTCCCCAGGGTGAGCACCTGACTCGGAGGTGTTCTCGGTATGTTTCGAGGCGGGAGGTTGCGGTTGGTTGGTGTCCAGAGGTGGCGTGACGCGGATGGGCGTCAGCGTGTTTACGGTGAAAACCAGTGTCCGATAACCTCATGAAGGTCATCCATAAGGACCAAGAGCATCTCGTCTCCTTCACGTCGGACGAGGTTGCCCTGCTTCTCGACCTCTGCTTTGCAGGTGCCTGTTCTGACCTATTGCCTTCGACCAACAGCGCCAAGACCCGTGTAAGGCGCTTTATCGGGCAGGTGCAGGAGTGCCTATTGGACACCGCCCAGCAGGAGTGGTTGGCAAAGAGGGGGCTGGGGCATCAAGGCACTTGATTAGTCACGGTGATCACCTCACAGAGCGCTGAACCCAAGCACTTGCAGCCCTTCTGGATTGTTTGCACTCGTTACCCCCCTTCCAGGCGGTGGGGGTGTTTCACACGTACCGGGCATGCCTGCCTTGCAGCTAATCGATGGCCAGGAGGAAGGCACGGGAGATGGCTAGAGCATCTTTAAACACGTTCTCACCAAGTCGTAGCTGTGAGAGCTGCGTTCATCCCTGGGCCTGCCGTTTGTACTCCTGTCGCTCTTCCTCCCAGGCCCGCTGCAGGTCGATGCGGGTGATCCGATAGCCCAGGCGACGAGCCGCCAGGATCAGCTCTGGGGTTGAGCGGCAGCCCTTGAGCGAGCGCCGTAGGGAAGGGTTTGCCTCTGCCTCATTCACCAAGCGCTCCAGCTCAGACCAGCTCATGGTCAGGGCCCATTAGTAGTCTGTCCGGGTAGCGCTGGCGCGGCGCCGCAAGCTCCGGTTTGGTGCGCAGGACTCGCTCCTGTCCGTTGGCCTCGCCGCTCCACAACCCCGCTGCTGCAAGCGATCTGATCAGCTTCCTCAAGGCATTGCCGGATTGCCGGATGCGCCGGGGGATCCGCTTTCCGCAGTGGTGGATGCTGCTGGTGGCGATCCTTTCGATCCTGAGCGGCCAGGGTTCACTGATGGGCATGGAGCGTTTTGCCAAACGCCACCGCAAGACCCTCAATGAGCTGCTCGGCACTCATGTCGCCAAGCCGCCATCAGATTCCACGTTTCGGCTGCTGCTGGCCCAGCTGGATGTGGAGGGCTTTGAGGGCCTGCTGCAGCAGTGGATGGCGGCCCAGCCCGGCGTGACAGAGGCCGTCGACACCCTGGTCTGTGATGGCAAAACCCTGCGGAGCTCGATCGATGAAACCGCTTCCGGCACAGCGCGTTTTATCGCCGAGGTGAGCCTCTACTCCAACAGCCTGGGTGTGGCCATCGCCCAGAGCACCTACGCCACCGATGCCGGTGGTGAGATCTCGGCGCTGCGCCTGCTGCTGGATCGCGTGGAGCTCGAGGGGCTGCTGGTCCAGGCGGACGCATTGCATGCCAACCGCCCTTTTTCCTCTACCTCGAGCAGCGTGGCGCCGACTTCTTGATCGCGGTGAAACACAGTCGCCACAAGGGCTTTCAGGTGATCAAGGCTCGCCTGACCTACAGCAGGAAGGCACCGCTGCAGGCCAGCAAGCGCGAGCGCAAACACGGCCGGGACATCACCTGGACACTGAGGGCGATGCCGGCTCCGGAGTGGGTGGTGGAGAACTGGCCTGGCAGCGCCACGGTGATCGCCGTGCACGGCAAAGGCAGCCGCAATGGCAAGCCAACCGACGAGACCCGTTACTACGTCAAGAGTCTGCGCACCAGCGCCATAGCCCGGAGGGCTTCCGCCTGCGGTAGGCCCTCCTGCAGCACGTGCGTGACCGCTGGAGCATTGAGAACTCCTGGCACTGGCCTCGCGATATCCAGATCAAGGAGGACGCTCACCGCTATCGCGAGAGCAATGGCATTCAGATCATGGACACCCTCAGAAGCCTGGGGATGAATGCCCTGCGCCTGGATGGGTTCTGGTCGATCACTGAGGGCCTGGCCGCCTGGCCCACGACATCAGCGGAATGCTGGCACTGCTGGGCTGGCGAGAACCAGCTCAGGCCCTGAACTCTGCTTGACTTCTAATGAGCCCTGAGGGAAAGGGTGGAGGCGACCCGATCAGCGATGCCGAGATCCTGCGGCTGATCGCCTCCCTACCCGACGACTCTGCTGGGCTTCGCTGGCGCGATGCGATCCGCCTGTTGTCGGAGCTTGGGCTGCGGCCCGTCGAACTGGTCCACTTGAATGTGCGCAAGGACCGCAGTACCGGGGAGCCCCATTGGTGGTGCAGTTACCGAAAGCGCAGTGGAGGCGGAATCACCCAGCCCAGGAAGGTCTACCCCCTTCAACTCCAGGACGAAGGCGTTCTCGTGACGTGGAACCTTATGGACCGCTGGCAGGCCAGATTGATTGAGCTGCCGCCACTTCAGTCAGGCAACGGCGCTGCCGATGGGCTCGGCACTTACCTCAACCGACAGCCTGGCTGGAGAAGCCTGCGGGATGAACTGGAATCCCGCGGTGAGCGACTTGTGCCCTACTCCTTCCGCCACAGCTACAGCCTGCGGGCTCACCGGCGGAACATCGATGCCGGATCGGCGGCGCGCTCGATGGGACATAGCCTTGAAGTCCACCTCCGCTCCTATCCCTGGGCCTCGGCGGCTGGCACAGAAGATGCTTTCCAGCGCACACACGATGCCCTTGTTGCCACTACAACGCAACCGGCCTCAGCCTGAGGCCAGCAGATCCTTGGCTTTAGCCATTCTGCTCAAGGATGTCGGCAACCTGGCTTCTGATCTTCGGGAAGAGCTGATAGGCCATCCAGACCTCCTCCAGATCGATCTGGTCATAGGCATGGATCAGAACGTCGCGCATTCCTGCCATGGCACGCCAGGGTATTTCTGTGTTCGCAATCCGAATCTCACTGCTCAATCGCTTGGTGGCTTCTCCGAGAACTTCCAGACAGCGAATCACCGCATCCTGAAGATAGGTCGTTCTCTCCAGCGTCTGGAAGTCATGGATCGGGAACTCCAAAGCGCGATCCAGAACACCAAGGATGTCTTCAAGCGCTTGGCGGTCTCTCGGCTCCATCAGAGTGTGACGGCTTCTGCTTCCACGACCTCTCTGATGCCTGGCTTCAGGTTGCGACGCCGGATCAGATCAACCCGACTCAGCAGCAGCTCCTCCAGAGCTGACTTCAGCTCTGCTCGATCAAACAGACTGGCTCCATCTGGCAGGTCCACCAGCAGATCGACATCGCTGCCGGCACTCGCCCGGTCCCTTGCCACAGAACCGAACACAGCGAGATTGCTGGCCCCAAAACGGCCCAGGAGCTCATGGATCTGGGGTGCCAGGTGCTGCAGCTCGGCTAGACGCATGGTGTCTGCTCCTCCTGTTGTCCTTGGCGGAACCAACCTCAGATTAGGCCGAAAGCCTCCAAGGCTGTCCCCGCAGTGCCCAGGCCACCTTTTTCATGGGGGCTCCTCTGCCCGCCACTACAGGCCTTCGATGGCCTCCGGAAGTGAACTGCACCACAGGGATAAAGGCCTTCTCCTTCGCTTTTTTCTCATGTCTCGAGGAAGGCTGCGGACCGAGCAGCTGCTTCGTTCATCGCACTGTTGCAGCACTCCAGGTGGTAGAGAACTGGTGAATTGCTGCTGGGGAATTTGCGGCGCCAGTGCACTCCGGCCTTGAGAAGACCAGCCTTTCGCCATCGGCCAAGTGTTTTCTCGCTCACACCGTGTCCGGCGACAATGAAGGCAGCAAACAGCCGGAGCAGCCGTAGAGCAGCCGTAGAGCAGCCCGGGAGATTGTCGTCCGGCGACAACCTGGCGCCGATGGCACCAGACCTCGGTGGTGCGCTCCGCGCTGCCGGCGGACTGCGGGGTCCGCCGGCTCGT
>CALPNT020000133.1 GCA_943325005.2 Bifidobacterium breve
CGGTGATGGCCTCACCCCGGCGGCCCCGGTGCAGGGCACCCCCCTCACCGTGACCCACTCCCTGGCGGATGCCGATGGCTTGGGGGCCCTCTCCGTGAGCTGGAGCGCCGACGGCGTGCTGATCGCCGGCGCCAACGGTTTCTCCTTCACCCCCGACCAGGCCCAGGTGGGCAAGGTGATCCGGGCCCGGATTAGCTATAAGGATGGCTTCGACTATTCCGAATCCAGCGAGAGCCTGCCCACCGCCCCGGTGGCCAATATCAACGACCCCGCCACCGGCACGGTGACGATCAACGGCCTCAGCAATGGCACCGCCCTGCAGGGTCAGCTGCTCAGTGCCAGCTCCGTGCTGGCGGACCTCGATGGCCTGGCGGAGGCGAGCTACAACTGGTACGCCAATGATGTGCTCCTGTCCGGCGGCGTGGGTAATGGCGGCCAGGGGGGTGGCGGTGGCGGAATCGGCGGCACACTGCTCCTCAGCCAGGCCCACGTGGGTAAGCGCATCCGGGCGGTGGCCACCTTCACCGATGGCTTCGGAACCGTGGAATCGGTGTCGAGTGCCCCCACCGATCCGATCCTCAACGTGAATGACCTGCCGGTGGGCTCGGTGGCGATCGTGGGGCCCGCCAGCGTGGGCATCAACCTTCAGGCCACACCCACCATCAGCGATCTCGATGGTGTGGGCGCCTACACCTACCAGTGGCGCGCCAACGGGGTGGCCATTGCCGGTGCCACGGCGTCCACCTATCTGATCAGCGCCACCGATCTGGGCAAGGCCATCGCGGTGGCGGTGAGCTACGTGGATGGCTATGGCCAGCTCGAAACCGTGCTGAGCGGCTCCACGACCCTCGTGGGGCAGCCCGTGGTGGTGAATGCCACGGGCACCGCTGCCAATAACCTGCTCCTGGGCAACGCCCTCAACGACACCCTGCGGGGCGGCCTGGGCAATGACACCCTGGTCGGCTACACCGGCAACGATCTGCTCATCGGCGGCGATGGCTCCGATTCCTTGGTCGGGGGCGATGGGGGTGACCTCTACCTGATGGAGCTGATTAAGGATCACCCGCTTGCCGAGGTCCTCGACCTGGGAACCGGCGGCATCGATGAGCTGCGCCTGGCCGATACCAAAACCGGCACCCTCACCGTGTTTGCGGGCGATGTGGGCCTGGAACGGGTGGTGATCGGCACCGGCACTGCCGCCACCGCCGTGTCCACCGGCACCATCGCCCTCAACATCAACGCCGCTGCCGCCCCCAACGCCCTCACCCTGCTCGGCAATAGCGGTCGCAACCAGCTGGTGGGCAGCGCCTTTGATGATTCGATCAACGGCGGCCCTGGTGTCGACGATCTCCAGGGCGGGGGCGGCAACGACACCTACATGGTGGATAACGCCACCGATGCCATCACCGAACTGGCCGGCCGGGGCATCGACCGAGTGCAGAGCTCGGTGAGTTTCCTGCTCCCGGCCAATGTGGAGGATCTGGAGCTCACCGGCGCGACCGCCATCAATGGCACCGGCAATGCCCTGGTGAATCGGATCCTCGGCAACGCCGCCCGCAACGTGCTCAATGGCGGGGCCGCCGCTGATGTGTTGCAGGGTGGAGAAGCCGGTGATCTGTATCTGATCTCGGCGGTGGGCGACCACCCCCAGCTCGAATTCAACGACACCGGCCTGAGCGGCATCGATGAAGTGCGCCTTACCGCCGCCGCCGGCAGCTTCGTCCTCTTCGCTGGTGAAACCGGGATCGAGCAGGTGGTGATCGGCAGCGGTACGGCCGTGGCCGGCGTCACCACGGGCCGGGGAGCCGTGAACGTGGATGCCGCCGCCATGGCCAACGGGCTGCTGCTGGTGGGTAACGACGGCAACAACGCCATCGTGGGAACAGCCTTCGCTGACCGCTTCCAGTCCCGCCTCGGCAATGACACCGTCACCGGTGGCAGCGGTGCCGACATCTTCCTGTTCGACACCGCCCCCAATGGCGTGAGCAACCGCGATGTGATCACCGACTTCCAGCCGGGGGTGGATCGCATCCAGCTGAAGACCAGCCTTTTCCTTGGCGCCGGTGCTGCCGGCACCACCCTGGCCGCCGGGGTGTTCGTGGCCGCACCGGGGGCGATCTCCGGCCTGGATGCCAACGACCGCATCATCTTCAACACCACCACCGGCTTGCTCTCCTACGACGGCGATGGCAACGGCAAGAGAGCCTCCATCGCCTTTGCCCAGTTGCCGGTGGGGATCGCTGCCCTGGTGTCCGCAGCGGATTTCCTGATGGTGGCCTGAAGCAAGCTGGGGCCTAGTACCACGTCCCAGAAGTTTGCGAGCAAAGCCGCTGGAGCTTCTCCAGGATCGAATCTGCGGTTGCAGTCCAGCGGAAAGGAGCTGAGCCCTTGTTGTAGTTGGCGATGAACTGCTCGATTGATTGCAAGCAGAAGCCCTGCGGGCTATGGCGATCAGCTCCTATCGCAACGCAGAAGCCTCCGGCTACGACGTTCGAGAAGCTGCCACGCCAGATTGCTCGCTGGGTGATGATCCCAAACCAGCGCTCCTCCTGGTTGAGCCAGGAGGCGTAGGGCGGCGTGGAGTGGACGTGGAACCGTGGCCGCTGCGCCAGCCAGGAGCGGACTGATCGCTGCGCGGAAGTCCTGCGGTCTACGGCGTGCTTGTGCGTGCAGTCGTTGTCGACGATCAAGTGCACGTCGCGCTCGGGCGGGACCTCTTTGCCGATCCGCCGTAGGAAACTCAGGAACTCCTGGTGCCGGTGCCTGGGCTTGCACTCGGCGATCACCGCACCGGTGGCCACGTCCAAGGCGGCAAAGAGTGTGGTGCCGCCGGGGCGGATGACGTCGTGGGTGTCACCCTCGACGTAGCCCAGACCCATCGGCAACAGCGGCTGGGTGCGATCGAGAGCCTGGATCTGCGTTTTCACCTCAACGCAGAGCACCACTGCCTTATTGGGCGGGTTGAGGTAGAGCCCGACGACGTCTCTGATCGTCTCGACCTTACCGAGGCCCTGGGCCGAGCGTGCCGGAGGCACGGGAAGGGATCGTTGGAGAGCTTGTAGCCGTCAGGCTTCCGCGCAGCGGTGGGATTTCTGGCGGTGGGGCTGCAGCGAAAAGGTCTGCAGCCAGCGGTGCGCCGTGCTTTTGGAGATGCCGGTAGCAGCCGCCAAGGAGCGAGCTGTCCACTGCGTGCTGCCGTCTGCGGGCTTGCTCTGCAGGGCCCGGTTGCTGACCTCGGCCTTGGTGGGCTACGCCGTCAAGCGCTAGCCAAGGGCGCGATCGCGGCCGCCGCGAGCCGTAGCAACCGGTGCAAAGTCGTACAGCTGCCTGGGTAGCCTTTCGCACCTGCGATTCAGCATGGCTTCCACCTCTGCCCATCAGGCGGTGCGCCGCCCTGAACTGCGGCCCCTCCGATCCCCCCCTCCCAACGCCCCAGCCAACCTGCAGCCGGGTACGCCGCAAGCGGCCCTGCCTGCAGGGCTGAAGCCTGGGCTTCGCCGCCCCCGACGACAACAACCAGAGAGCCCTCGGCTGAAGGCCACCCTCATGGCGACGCGCTGAAGGAACCCCTGGGTGGCGATATCAGCCTTGATCGTGCTGATGCCGATTCCCATCCTGATCAGCAATCACTGGCAACAGCGTGGCGCAGCACAGTGGGCAGGAGGAGCAGGGGATCGCTCGAGGGCAGATGTTGTTGCTTGCGGGCCAATTGCGCTGCTGCCTGATCCAGCAGTCCATTCACCTGGGCCTTGATCGAGGTCAGAGGCAGGGCTCGATCGGCCTCGTTCAGGACCGGACCATTGCGAGCGAGCAACCAGCTGATCATGGAGCTCAGTGGTCGTCGTGGCGCTACCCACCACCTGACGAATCGCCTCAAGATTGGCGCTGGCTCGCCGTATAAAGGAAGCCCCCGTAGGGAACGGCGGCCAGCGAGGAATTGATCAAGGCCGCACCCACCTGCAACGGCCAAGCCGGTAGGAGCAGCTGAACCGGAAAGCAGGAGCTGATGACCAGCGTGGCGTAGAGACCAATCAGGACGATTCCCTCGAGCCGCTCCCTCGAGCCGCCCCCATCGCCCCGTGCCAGCCTGAGCTCAAGCCAGTCTGGCAACCATGCCTAAACGCCGCGGCCAGGGGCCTCCAGGGCAGTGCAAGGATTTCGGCCACGGGTGAACATTCCGGGAAGGCCCAGGCCCCGATGGCTGATACGTTTGGCGCCACGACCGACCGATGATGACCCAGCTCCCCACCCACCTCGGCCTGGTGTTCGGGGGAGTCTCCGGCGAGCATGCGGTCTCGATCCGCTCCGCCGCCACCGTGCTGGCGGCCCTGGGCCGGGGCACAAACACCGAGCGCTACCGGGTGAGCTGCTTTTACATCGACCAGCGGGGGCGCTGGTGGCCGCCGTCAGTGGCCCAGCGGGTGCTGGAGCGGGGCACACCGGCCCTGGCCGCCGACCTGCCAGACCCTGATAGACACGGCGGCTTCCGTGGCTTCCCGGCAGGCGCGCTGGAGGTGGAGGTGTGGTTTCCGGTGCTGCACGGCCCCAACGGCGAGGACGGCACGATTCAAGGACTGTTCACCTTGATGCAGCTGCCCTTTGTCGGTTCCGGCGTGCTGGGTTCAGCGGTGGGCATGGACAAGCAGGCGATGAAGGCGGCCTTTGCTGCCGCCGAGCTGCCCCAGGTTCCCTATTGCTGCCTCGATGCGGCCGAACTGAAAGCCGCTCCGGACGCCGTGCTGGAGCGTCTGGAGACGGCCCTGGGCTACCCCTGCTTCGTCAAACCGGCCAACATGGGCTCCTCGGTGGGGATCAGCAAGGCCAGCGATCGCCCTGGGCTGCTGGCCGGCCTGCAGCTGGCCGCCACGCTGGATCCACGCCTGGTGGTGGAGCAGGGTGTCAAGGCGCGGGAGCTGGAGTGCGCCGTGCTGGGAGTGGGGCAACTCCGGGCCTCGGTACTCGGCGAGATCTGCTTCGAAGCCGACTGGTACGACTACGACACCAAATACAGCGACGGCAGCAGTCATACGGTGATTCCAGCTGAGGTGCCGGCGGAGCTGGCGCAGCGGGCCCAGGCGATGGCGATCGCGGCTTGCCGGGCGGTGGCCGCCGCTGGTTTATCGCGGGTGGACTTCTTTTATGACGAAAACAGCGGTGACCTCTGGATCAATGAGATCAATACCTTGCCCGGTTTCACCAGCCAGAGCATGTATCCGATGCTGTGGCAGGCCACGGGGTTGCCACTCGAAGACCTGGTGCACGAACTGGTACTGGGGGCGAGAGAATCCTTTGGTCAACGCCATCACTTCGGAGGTGCGACGGCATGATTCATGGCCTGCTCTGGTTGCCGCTGTTGCTGGTGTTCGTGCTCCTGGCCGCCCTGGGCTGGCTGGAGCGACGGCGCCAGACCCTCTTTCGCCAGTGGGCTGAGGGGGCAGAACTGGCCAAACTGGACAGCTGCGGTGCCGCCCGCCTGCGCGACGGCCTCCTCTGCTGGAGCCGGTTTGAGGCGGGCAGCTTCCAGCCGGAAGGAGAGTTTGTGATCAAGCAATTGGAGCTCGTGGAGCTGCTTTCCCTTGGTTCCGGCGAAGCTCCGCTCACCGAAGAAAGCCACGGTGCCTGCCGCCTGCGGTTGGTAGGCGAAGGGCAACAGCAGGATCTGCCCTTCGCTGATGCCCAGCGAGCACGTCGCTGGATCGAGGAGTTGATGGCGCGCTCGCGCTGTGAGCTGTGAGCGAGAGCGAACCCCAGGAAGCCCCCAGGCCGGCGGGCTCCCCCTTGCCACCGGGGTCGGAGCGCCGACGGGAACTGCGCCAGCAGCGTCGGGCCGAGCGCTGGCGCAATCTCTGGCGGCTGGTGGTGTTCAGTCTGATCTCCGTAGGCCTGGGCTATGGCTTACTGCGCCAAGGCTGGAGCCTGCGTGATCCCTCCCAGGTGGAGGTGGTGGGTAGCCGGCTGGTCAGCCGTGACCAGGTGATTGCCGCTGCCCAGCTGCAATTCCCCCAGCCCCTGCTGTCCCTCAGCCCCCGGCGACTGAAGGGTGAGCTGGCCGAAGCGCTGCCGGTGGAGCAGGTGCGCGTGACGCGGCTGATGCTGCCTCCCCGCCTACGCATCGACCTGGTCGACCGCGAAGCGATTGCCCGGGCCCAGCGCCGCACGGCTGCTGGCCTGGAACTGGGATCGATCGATCAGCGGGGCAATTGGATCACCGCCAACCAATCCGCCGTGATCCTCAATCCCCGCAGCCAGGATCTGCTGGTGAGTGGCTGGAATGAACGCCATCGGCCGGCCGTGATGCTGTTGCTCGCCAACCGAGCCGCCCTGGGCCCGGGGCTACGGCAGATTCGCTTCGACCCGGATGGCAGCATCTGGCTCACCACCACCAAACTCGGCGACCTGCGGCTCGGTCCAGCCGATGGCAAACTACGGCGGCGCCTGGAGGTGGCGGCCCACCTCATTCACACCCTTCCCAATCAAATGAAGGGCCGGCGATTCCAGCTGATTGACCTCAGTGATCCGGAACAACCCGAACTCACCCTGCCCGGACCCGTGGTTGAAACCAATGACGGCGGCCCAGCCCAGGCCCGCAAGCCCCTCGGAGCCCAATGATCGGCCTGGCAGCAGGCCAGCCATTCCTCACAGGGTATTGCGCTCCTAAGCTTTCAGAGAGAGTCTGTGCTGCGCCGCCAGGCTCTCGCCCCTGCTCCGGACATAATGCAGCTGCCGATCAACGGATTCCCTCCTTCGCACCCCGCGATCACCCGCGATCAGGACCACTTTTCATCCGTTGACCAGTCGGACCAGCCGGCGTCCCTTCAGGAGCACCACGACATGAGCCAGACCTCACCCCAATCCAACGGGATCGTGCCAAGCCAGTCGGCGCGGATTGAGGTGATTGGCGTTGGCGGTGGTGGCAGCAATGCCGTCAACCGCATGATTGCCTCCGACCTGCAGGGGGTCGGCTATCGGGTGCTCAATACCGATGCCCAGGCCCTGCTCCAATCGGCGGCCAAACAGCGCATCCAGCTCGGCCAGAAGCTCACCCGCGGCCTTGGTGCCGGCGGCAACCCGGTGATCGGCCAGAAGGCCGCCGAGGAATCCCGCGATGATCTGCAACAGTCGCTTCAAGGCGCTGATCTGGTCTTCATCGCTGCCGGCATGGGTGGTGGCACCGGCACCGGTGCAGCCCCGATCCTGGCGGAGGTGGCCAAGGAATGTGGTGCGCTCACGGTGGGCATCGTCACCAAACCCTTCGGCTTTGAAGGCCGCAAGCGCCTGCGTCAGGCCGAAGAGGGCATCGCCCGACTGGCCGAACACGTGGACACCCTGATCGTCATTCCCAACGACCGCCTGCGCGATGCGATCGCCGGCGCCCCTCTGCAGGATGCTTTCCGCTCCGCCGACGACGTGCTGCGGATGGGAGTGAAGGGCATCAGCGACATCATCACCAAGGCAGGCCTAGTCAACGTCGACTTCGCCGATGTGCGCTCGGTGATGGCTGACGCGGGTACGGCCCTGCTGGGCATTGGCGTCGGCTCAGGTCGCTCCCGTGCCAGCGAAGCAGCCCAGGCCGCCATGACCTGCCCCCTGCTCGAGTCGGCCCGCATCGATGGCGCTCGTGGCTGCGTGATCAACATCAGCGGCGGCAAGGACATGACCCTCGAGGACATGACCACCGCCTCGGAAGTGATCTACGACATGGTGGATCCAGACGCCAATATCATTGTCGGTGCCGTAGTGGACGAAAGCCTCGAGGGCGAGATCCACGTGACTGTGATCGCCACGGGTTTCGAGAGTGGCGGCCTCTACCTCCCGGATCGCAGCAGCCGCCAAAGCTTTGTCGAGAGCCTCGCCGCCTTGCCCGAGGAGCGCGGCGCCATGATTCCCCCCTTCCTGCGCAACCGTCAGGGCCGGCTCGACTGAGGGTCAGATCCCCTGTTGAGCAAGGCCTCTCCCTTTGCCGGCTGATCGATCAGTCCTGTCCACTGGCCATTGCTGGTTTGTTGGAGCCCACCGACTGACCTGTCGCCCAGGCTGAACTGGATGCCGGGAGCGAGCCGCGCCCTGGACCTCTGGCACCAGGCCGTGCTGGGCTTCTTGCCTTGGGCCACGTTCCAGCTGCTGCGGTACCGATCAGCGTTGTTGCAACCTGGTCGGCCAGCCCAAGCACCTTGCCAGCGCTGAAATCCAGAGGAGCCCTCGCGAACCGTGGCCAGTCCTGTCTCAGAGGCGCACGATGTC
>CALPNT020000134.1 GCA_943325005.2 Bifidobacterium breve
ATGGAGGAGCAGGTGAACCGCCCGCCCGCCGGTGCGGGCCAGCAGCTGAGAGGCGATGCGGGCCGGCGGCCAGGCCAGATCACGCCCCCCACCGGCAACAACCACCAGGGAGCGACTGCCCCCGCCAGGAGACGGCAGAGCAGGCAGAGCCAAAGCAGCGGCCTGAGCCGCGATAGCAGCAGAAGAAAGACTCATGGACAACAGAGCAAACGAACGGGGCAAGTTGTCTGACGATTCCGTTGCCGCAGGCGATGGGTTCGAGGCCTTTGGCGCAGTCTTTATTCTAGCAGTACAAACGCACTAAAGCCGATGGGATCCGTTCTGCTGCAGCGGTTTTACCAATGGAGCCGACCCGCCCAGCCCCGGGCCAGGGCTGATGGCAACCCCAGGCAAATAAGGGGCCAAAAGATGTAACCGCCCGCGCAGCCGCGCGCGACCAGGCGACACCCCGGCCAGCCGCAGCCAAGAGGCGCCCCGCCACCGCAGCCGCGGGCCCCAAACCGGGCCAACCACCCAACACATGGCCCCGGCCCAGGGTGCGGAGGGCGGCGGCGGCTGTCTGACGTCAGCCACGGCTCAGCCGTGGCAAGTTCAGGACGGCCGCCGCCGACCGGAGCACCTCGTCAGCGCAGCCAGGTGAAGGCGCCATAGCAGTCGCGCGGGCCTGCTGAACCGCAGGCAGATGGTCAGAGAGACGCCTGCCCAGCCCGGAGCAACACCGGCATCAACCACGCACGCAACTGCGCAACCACCTGCGTCAGCGGCATGTCATCGAGCTCGTTGCGCTGCAGGAAAGCCCGCCATTGGCCCTGCTTGTCCTGGTCCTCTGCAAACTCACTGCTCAGCCCCAGGGGCATCTGCTGCGGCAGCGGCGTGGAACGCACGGCGAAGGTGCGCCGCACGGCATCTGCCAACACCAGCTCATCGAGCTGCTCTCGCTCCAGCAGCACCTGCAGATCGAAATAGTCCTTCAGGCGGCTGTTCACCATGCCGAGGCTGACGATCGCCTGGAGCTTCTCGGCCACCACCGTGTACACGGGATAGGCGCCCAGACTCGGTGAGTTCAAGTCCTCCAGCAGCACCGGGTAGTCGATCTGCTCAGCGGCAGGCGTCACCAGATCGCCGAAGCCGATGTCGACCTGGAGCGGAATGCGGGCCTGCTCCAGGGTGGCAACCAGCGTGACCCTGGCGCCGGCGTAGTTGGCTTCCTTGCGAATCTCCTCGGACTGCAACGTCTCAGAGAAGCGAAGGCCGTCGTCCACCGGCTGCTGGGTGATCTCCCGGAAGACCCGCTCCAGCACGAACAGCTCCCCAGGCCCGAAGCCCAGCAGGTCCATGTCCCGCGTGGGCCGGTGCGGCATGTCGTACCAGAGAGCGAAGAGCATGGCGCCCTTGAGCAGGAACTTTTCGCGGTACTCCGAGATCCCGATCCGATACAGCAATCGCTCCCTCCCGAAGCGGTTCAGCACCGCATCGAACGTCACCTGCTCCTGCCGGGCCCGGTTCAGCAGGCGCTGCCGGATCGACGCGGCCAGGTTGGCCTTCACAGGAGGGCTTCCAGGTAGGGAGCCATCACGCGCTGCATGCGCTGGGCCTTGGCCTGCTGCCAGAGCTCATCAACATTCAGCCGCCGCTGGTTGATCGCATCCTTCAGGGCTTCCAGCACCGGCTCCATCCCCAGCCGGCGGCGATGGCGGAAGCAGTCGACCAGGGTTTTCTCCACCCCGTAGACCTTCAGTCGGATCGGGCCGGAGCGCAGCGTTTCCACCTGCAGCCGATGCAGCACCGGTTGCACATGGACCACCTCCAGCGGGGGAAACTGCAGTGTGGGCGAGTGGGCACCCCGGGGCAGGCAGATCCAGACCCGGCGCGGCTGCTGCGTCCCCAGACCGTGCAGCCGCAGAGCCGAAAGCAGACAGAAGACTGCCTGGGGGACCCGTCTGGCAACGATTTCCAGATCGATGTGCTCCCGCACCGCTGCCGCCGGCAGTCCGTAGAGCCCGCGCTCGAGACGCTCCAGCAGTCCCCCCTCACACAGGCGGGCCAGGGTCGAACGATCGACACCAGCCGCAGCAGCCTCCTTGGCCCGGAGCAGCCCCTTGCTGCGCGCCAGCTTCAGGGCCGTTTCTTTCCTGTCCAGAACCTGGGTCATGGACCCATCATGCGACAAAACCTGCACATCTGAACCCAGCTGTGCCGTTCTTGTCGCATCACCACCCCTTGCCGTGGCTTGCCCGCGCCTCGTCCACCCCTGGGTCCACCCCTGAAGAAGGGAATAAATATCTCTCTCTTCTCTTGCTACGAAAGGGATCTGTGCTGACGTGACCCCCCAATGGGTGGACTCCGGGGTAGTGCTTCTTGACCACCGAGGCAACTCCGCCGGTGGGCCACCATCAGGGGCATCGACCAACCCTCCACCTCTCCACCTCGAACCTCAGTGCTGACGGACGTTCTTGCGCGGTATCAGCGGTGGACCAAGCGGTGGAACCGCAGGGGTGGCTCCCCCAAGAGGTGGCGTCGTCTGCCTCAGCTCGCCGTCAGCAATGGCTTGGTGGCGGTGTATTTCCAGCCCTGCTGCCCCCTGTATTCCATCGGCTCCAGGACGCCATAGCCCCGCTCCTGCAGCACCTGCAGGGCATGGAGCACCTCGGCTGTCTCCGGGCGCTGCTTGCCGCTGAGGGCACGACGCAGCGTGCTCAATGCCAGCGGTGTGCGCTTCTCCCAGGCCACCCGCTGCAGCTTCAGCATCAGGGCACCCAGCGCACTGTTGCCGGCCGAGGTCAGGCGCACGCCGACCGTCTGATCCAGCAGGAAGCGGTTGAAGCGGATCGCCCGCTGCATCGCCGCCACCCCGACGTCGTTGTTGCCCAGAGAGATCGGGCCCTCCGCCCGTTCCGCGACGCACCACAGCAGGTGGAACAGAGCGGCCAGCCGGCCGATCCGTCCGGCGGCCTTGTTGGCCAGGGAGCGCTCCGCCGCGGAGATGCTGGCCCGCTTGCGCTGGTACATCGCTGCCCGCTCGGCCTGGAACAGGGCAAAGGCCTCAGGAGTGAGCCGCAGGTGCAACTGCTCCACCCGGGCCAAGACCCCATAACAACGCTCGAGCAGCTGCTTGAGGTCTTCCGCCCGCTGAACCTCCTCCGCTGTCCAGCAGGCAGGGAAATGCTGCTCGACACTCTGCTGCTCAACCACGATGAAGCGGGCCGACAGACCCGACTGGTCGGCATCACCGGTGATCTCCCGGTACACATCGGGCTGGCAGCCGGCCACCATCGCCAGACGGCAGCTCTTGTAATGCCTCTCGCGGCTCTGATCCACCTTGGCGCCGCGGGCACCGGTGCCGTCATAGCGGGAGAGCAACCAGCCCCCGAGGGAGGCATCCTTGCCGGCTCTGGCCGGATCGGCCATCTGCCGCAGGGCTGCCGCGGCCTCATCCAGCCAGAGGCAGACCGAGCGGTTGGCCCACCTGTCGTGGATCTCCAGGTGAACCTCCATCCCCTGCACGGTGATGTCTTCCGTCACCAGGGTCTGGGGGAGCCGTGGCCTGGGCCCCGGCGGCGGTCCGCCTTCGCTTTCAGCGTCCTGTTTCCTGCGCTCCCACTCCTCCACCTCCCGCTTGTGGGCCTGCTCCACCAGCGCATCCACGCTCTGCTGCCAAGGCTTGACCAGGAGCCGGTTCAGCAGCGGCGTCTTGAGCTCACCACTGGGCATCAGCAGCAGCACCCAGAGCGTCAAGGGCTGGCTGAAGTCCTCGGCGGGATCCAGCTCGATCCAGCTGCGCAGCGGCAAGGCCGCTGAAAAACCCGCCAGCAGAACAGCCAGCAGCGTGCTGTGCTGGAACTCGGCGCTATGGCGGATCCCCTCCAGCGCCTCCACCAGCGCCGGTGGCATCAAGGCGCGGACATCCAGGTCGACCGTGGTGCCGAGCTGCTCCAGCTGATCAAGGGAGTCATCGGCATCGAGGGTCGCTTCCTGCTCCTGGATCAGCTCCCGGTAAAGCCCCTGCACATCCCGCAGGCTGCGGTCGTGATCGCTGGCGATGCGCTCCAACCGAAAGGACAGCTCTGAGCCACTGAGACCTTCTTCCGCCAGCTCCTCCAGGACCTGCTGCAGCGTCGCCTTGCCCTGCGCTCCAGCAGCTGGGGGCGTGCCGCTGGACTCAGAGGAACCGCAGCCGCCGCCAGAGCTGCTGCTCAATCGCCGATAACGGCGCAGCGCAGCATCGCCGTCCCGATGCCGGCAATCGCCCTGCTCGATCGTGGCCAGCACCCGATCCCACTTGTCCTCGATGGCCAGGGCCGTGACGGCCTGCTGAATCAGATCGTCCGGACTGCCGCTGAAGCGCAGACCCTGTGCATCAAGCAGGTTGACCCAGCTGTAGACCTCCCGCACGAACCCCGTGAGCTGGGCACTGCGGTCCACCGCCGCCCCCTCGTTTCCGCAGTAGGGGCTGCCACCCGCCAACACCTCCCTGGCCTTGCTGCCGATCAACTCCATCAGTGCCGGCGCTGCCGCCGAAGACGCCTGCTGCTGGGTTGTGGAACGCTTCTGCCTCTGGCGCGGCTCTGTGGTCGCCCTGGTCGCCTTGGCCCGGGGATAGATGCCCACGGCCCCGAGGTTCCTGATCTCAATCAGGCTGTAGGCGTAATCGGGATTGACCAGCTCATAGCCACCGGATCCGTTGCTGGTCGGGGCACAGACGCACACCCTGGTGCCGGCCAGCACCTCCCCACGGTGCTCACCGCCGGGAACGGTCGTGAAATTGCAGTGCAGTTTCCCCGCCGCGGTGCGCCAGCTGGCCATCCCATCAGCCGGCCTCACATAGATGTGGACCCCGCCGCCAGGTGTGCGCTCAATGCGGGTCTGCGTGAGCTCCGGGCAAAGATCAAGCAAGCGCATCCAGTCCTGATCCAGAGCCTCCTGGCTTGGATAATTCTTGCGATCAAAATCAATGACCACCACATCCGTGGACGGGATGACAGCGAGCCCGATCGGCCGTCCCAGGCACTCGGCGACTTCAAGCCGTTTCAACACCTCAGACGCATCAGCCGGCTTGCTCTGACTTGTCAGTCTCGGCTCACCATCAGCCAGCCAGAAACTCGGGTTCTTGCCGACAAATGCAGGCAGAGGCTGCCCGTCCTTGTCACACTGAACCTCCCTCTGACCAGTTGCGCGGTTCTGCCTGGTCACCGGATAGGACTCGGCAGGAAGCGCCACTGGGATCACCGTCTGCAGGCTGAGCCCCAGCCGGGACAGACGACCGGTCGCTTCCCTCAGGGCGCTGTAGTCGCAGGGGGTCATGGGCGAACCTCCTGATCAGAGGAACCCCAGGACGCGCCACTCTGTTGCCGAACAGCCCAGTAGAAAGCAGCCTCAGCAATCGCCGGAGATGCCATAATCAGTTCACCACGAACTCAGGGCCGCGGCGAACTTCGCTGCGGCCTTTTTATTTGACCTCCTGCGCGGCCTGTCTGGATGCCCTGGAACCGTGCAAACCGTGCAAATCCTGGA
The DNA here is from genome assembly GCA_943325005.2 of Bifidobacterium breve. Lineage (GTDB taxonomy): Bacteria > Cyanobacteriota > Cyanobacteriia > PCC-6307 > Cyanobiaceae > Cyanobium. Next base: position 5,512 of record CALPNT020000134.1, read on the forward strand.
AATCTGCACGGTCTGCACGGTTCAGCAGCGCTCAATCGCTGATCTCAGGAGCTCAAATGGTGCTGCGCGAATCCAACTGCCATGAGCACATCTCTGACAGCTGCGGATGACATCTGGCAGCAACTCAATCTCATCTGCGCCCAGCTGAATGTGATCCAGGCGAGGCTGGAGCTGAAGCCCACACTCAGCAGCAGCCCCTGGCTACCCCTGTCGGAAGCCGCCAAGGCCCTGCATTTTCCGAGCACCCGTGCCCTGCGCATGGCGATCGACCGCGGTCGGATCCCTCCTCAGTTCGTGAGCGCTACCACTGGCGACAGCGGCAAGCGCAGGACGCTGTACGTGGATGTGGAGGGCTTCGCCTCACATCTGCGCAACAAGTGACGCCATCGAAGCGCTGTCGAACCAGCGCTGATAGAGGGACGTGTGCACCATCAGCGAGTGCCCAAGGCTCTTGGCGGCCAGGGAAGGGCTGATCTGCGGGTTGTGAATCGCCCGCACCGCCCAGGCATGGCGCAGGTCGTAGGGGAGGAACGGGACGCCATGACGGCGCAGGGCCACCCCCAGCTGCGAGCCGACCGTGCGGTGGTCTCGATCGAGATTGATCGCCGGCAACCGCTTGCTTTGGAGATCCCAGCGATCGATCCAGGTCTTCGGCAGCGGCAGGCCCTGCCGGGCACCGGTCTTCCCGCCCCGGATCACCACCAGCCCATTGCTCTCGACAGCAGCCATCAGCAGCGCCTCATGGGGCCTGGCGCCGTAGGTGGCGCAGATCCCGGCAACCCATTGCCACCCTGATGGCAGCCCATCGATCACTGCGACGATCACCTCGTCGGCAGGCAGGTTGCGCGGCGCCGCATCTTTCAGAGGGGTGTAGCCCTTGCCCAGGCCCCTGAGCTCCTGCACCGCATCCGTGCCCATCTCCAGGGCCTGCGCCACGGCGGTCGCCGCCAGGGCCGCCTTGCGCCGACTGCAGCTACCAACCGACTTGCTCGCCACAAGGGCACGCAGGGTGTCGAGCGTCACGGCCCGCTGTGGCAGCAGGGGCTTCAGCGGGCCCGCATAGGCGGTGGTCCAGGTCACATCCGCACTGGGTCCCCGTTTGCGCTGCTGCGTCCACCAGGCTTCCGTGCGCCGCAGGGCTTCAACACCGCTGATCCCTTCCGGCGAGGGACCCACCAACTGGGTGGCCTGCACCCACCGTTCGAAGGGGAAGGTCTCCAGCCCCCGGCGATGCAGTTCCAGGTCACGCCCGAGCTCCTCGGCCAGTTGACGTGCCTGATCCACGCCTGACGGGTAGGGGAAGAGCGTGCTGATCCGTCGCTGCTTCCAACTGCCATCGGGCAACGGCAGGCTGGCCCGCAACCGCATCCTTGCCCCGGATGGGGAAACCTCGAGGCTGACATTGGAGCCCAGGTCCCGCAGTGCCCTGTTGATCCGTGTGAGGTAGGGGTCCCGGCCGGCCATGAGGCGTGCCTAAAAGCGTGCCTACTCTCGCCCAAAACGGACCGATCTGTGCCTAAACGGTGCCTGGCTGGACTTTCTGTCGTTGCCCTGTTTTTGCTGGAAACCCTATCTGTGACTGGGGTTTTGGGGATGGGGGTCCCGAGGATCGAACTCGGCTAAGGCGAATTATGAGTTCGCTGCATTCACCAGATTGCTAGACCCCCGCGTTGGCTGGCGGGCCTGAGGCCTACCACATGCCGCGCACGGTGCGGTTGAAGGTGACGGAGCGATAGGCGCCGTTGTCGGGGCTGGATTCAGGGGCCTGGGGCATGGCGGAACCGCCAAGACTGGAGTTGTAGACCCCGACCAGGTCGATCGTGCGCAGCGGCATCGGATTGGATTGATCATCCAGCAACATCTTGGCGGTGTGCTCGATGGCCGAACCATCCCAGATCAGGGTCTGATCGCCGAAACCGAAGCCCATGACTCTGCTGCCATCCCCCCCGCCCATGGCGATGCCGAACAGATCGGTCACCTGGTGGGTGAGATCAACACCGCGGGCGAAGGGGGAGGTCCAGCTGTAGGAACGGCGGTCCAGCAGCTGCGTCGGCGTTTCAACGATGCCGCAACGGGTCACCTCCACCGGCGACAGGGGCACGCTGAGCGCCCCGGAGGCATCCCGGCTGCCCACGATCGGGGCCTCCAGGCTGGTGGTGCAGAGCACTGGCCCGGCCGCAGCGGGCAGCGCCGACACCAAGGCAGCAGCTGCGGTGGTGGTGGCGGCGATGGTCAGAACCTGGAACAACGGATAGGCGCAGCTGGACCTCCAGCCGCTGCCCAGTTCACTGCCCCTGAGCGGCTCGGTGGCGCCAGCCTGGGTGATCCGTGCCATAGCTGCTCCGGCCGATCAGGGACTCTTCACGATAGGGACAAACTAGCGAGTGTCTGACTCGCCCACCAGCCGATCCCCCGCCGATGGCCATCCCGCCGATCACCCCCTTCAGCGCCTCCGCCAGCGCCCGCCCCACCTTGCTGGGCCTGCTGGCTGAGCGGGCCTATCGCCACGGCAGCTTCACCCTGGCTTCGGGCCGCAGCAGCCACCACTACGTCAACTGCAAGCCGGTGAGCCTCAGTGGCCCGGGCTTGGCCCTGCTGGGCCGGCTGATGCTGGAGCAGGTGGAGGACCAGGCGGTTGCCGTGGCGGGCCTCACACTCGGCGCCGACCCCCTGGTCAGTGCCGTGGCG